>NZ_JBHVYO010000017.1:0-177491 GCF_042880655.1 Streptomyces sp. NPDC058295 | reverse complement strand
TGTCCTGGAAGGAGCGGACGAGGACCTCGTAGAACACCGCGCGTTTGAACCACTCGGGGTCGCGGTCCTTGGCGGGAGTGTCCTCGAAGGTGTCCGGGACAGGGGAGTTGACGGTCATGGCGGGCTGGGGCCTCCGATCGGCGGTGCGGGTCACCGGACGTGGAACACGTGGGCAGGTGTCCGGCCGGGCTCCAGGCGCACGTAGTTCGTCCTGCCCCAGGCGTAGGTCTCGCCGGTCAGTTCGTCGTGCACGGTCAGGGACGCGCCGTCGTCCAGGCCGAGTTGCGGCATGTCCAACGAGACCGTCGCCTCCTGGGTGTGGTGAGGGTCGAGGTTGACGACCACCAGAACCGTGTTCGAACCCGCGCTCTTGCTGTACGCGATGACGGACGGGTTGTCCGTGCCGTGGAAACGGAGGTTCCGCAGCCAGTGCAGGGCGGGGTGCGCCCGCCGGATCTTGTTGAGCCGGGTGATGAGCGGGGCGAGACTGCGGCCCTCCCGCTCGGCGGCCGCCCAGTCACGGGGTTTGAGCTGGTACTTCTCCGAGTCGAGGTATTCCTCGCCGCCTTCCTTCAGTGGCGCGTTCTCGCAGAGTTCGTAGCCGCTGTAGAGGCCCCAGGTCGGCGAGAGGGTGGCGGCGAGGACGGCGCGGACCTCGAAGGCGGGACGGCCGCCGTCCTGGAGATAGCCCGGCAGGATGTCGGGGGTGTTGGCGAAGAAGTTGGGCCGCATGTAGGAGGCGGCGTCCCCCGAGAGTTCGGTGAGGTACTCCGTCAGTTCCTGCTTGGTGTTGCGCCAGGTGAAGTAGGTGTACGACTGCTGGAAGCCGATCTGGCCGAGAGTGTGCATCATCGCGGGGCGGGTGAAGGCCTCGGCGAGGAAGATCACGTCGGGGTCGGTGCGGTTGACGTCCGCGATGACCCGCTCCCAGAACACGACCGGCTTGGTGTGCGGGTTGTCCACGCGGAAGATCCGCACCCCGTACGACATCCAGTGCCGCAGCACCCGCACGGTCTCGGAGACCAGGCCCTTCATGTCGGCGTCGAAAGCCAGGGGGTAGATGTCCTGGTACTTCTTCGGCGGGTTCTCGGCGTAGGCGATGGTGCCGTCCGGGCGGTGTTGGAACCACTCGCTGTGCTTGTGCACCCAGGGGTGGTCGGGGGAGCACTGCAGGGCGAAGTCGAGGGCGATCTCCAGGCCCAGCTCACCGGCCCGCCGCACGAACCAGGCGAAGTCCTCCAGCGTGCCCAGCTCCGGGTGGACGGCGTCGTGACCGCCCTCCGGCGAGCCGATCGCCCAGGGCACCCCGACATCACCCGGCGCGGCGTTCAACGCGTTGTTGCGGCCCTTGCGGAAGGTCGTGCCGATGGGGTGGACCGGCGGGAGGTAGACGACGTCGAAGCCCATCGCGGCGATGGCGGGCAGCCTGCGCGCGGCGGTGCGGAAGGTGCCGTGCGGGCGCTCGGGGGTCCCCTCGGAGCGCGGGAAGAACTCGTACCAGGCGCCGTACAGGGCGCGTTCCCGCTCGACCAGCAGCGGCAGCGGCTCGGACGCGGTGACCAGCTCCCGCAGCGGATACCGGCCCAGCACCGCGTCGACCTGCGGTGTCAGCGCCGCCGCGTAGCGTTCGGCCACCGGAGCCGAGTCGTCGAGCAGTTTCTTCGCCGCGTCCCGCAAAAGGGTGCGCTCCGGTCCGCGCGGGGCCCGGGCGGCCGCGCGCTCGTAGAGCTGACCGCCCTCCTCCAGGACCAGACCCGGGTCGATCCCGGCCGGGATCTTGATCTCCGCGTGGTGCCGCCAGGTGGCGACCGGGTCGCTCCAGGCCTCCACGGTGTAGGTCCAGCGGCCCGTGGCCTCCAGGGTGACATCGGCTCCCCAGCGGTCGCTGCCGGGGGCGAGCTCGCGCATCGGGGTCCAGGGCCCGCGGCCGCCGTCCGGGTTCTTGAGGACCACGTTGGCGCCGATGGCGTCGTGGCCCTCGCGGAACACCGTCGCGGAGATCCGCACCGTCTCCCCGGTCACGGCTTTCGCCGGCCGCCTACCGCACTCCACGCGCGGTTCGACGTCCCGCACCGGGATACGGCCGATCGCCCTGGTGGACTTCACCCTTGCACCTCCGCTAGCTCGAAAATGGCTTCGTCCGCCCGGTGTTGGGCGAACGGACTGCACCCGCGCGCGGAGCGCTACGTCTCCGCGGGCTGGCAGGGGAGCGGCCGCGTCGCCGAGAGCCGCGCGACGCCGCTTCTCCGGCTCAGGCCCCAGCGCTCCCGGTGGAGGGCGTCCACGCCGGCCCGCAGATACTGCTCGGCGGCGTCCGCGGCCTCCCGTGCGCAGCGCTTGCCCATCAGCACGCAGAGGGTGTAGCCGCAGTCCTCGAACGCGGCCCGCGCCGTGCGGTCGTCGGGTCGCGCCAGCATGTCCCGCTCCCAGGCCCGGTAACTGCGCAAGGTCCTGGCGACTTCTGTCTTCGCTGGTTGCAGCATCGCGCTGTGCACCTTCCGGGAGTTCAAGCAAGGGGAGGTCGCTCGAGGCGGCCGGGTCGGCCCGTTGCGCGGAGGCGCGAAGTGTCCGACCTTGTGAGGCCTTCACTTATGGTGCACGGCGCATCACCCAACGTCCTGTTGGATCTTGGTTGTGGTGTGCTCGTGTTGCACGAATGGCGTAGCAGCCCCACTGTGGTTGTGACTCTGGAGCGATTACCGCTCACGCTTCGTATTGGGGAACTCTGGCCCGTCGGGCCGAGCAGGAGTGGGAGCCTCGCCGGTGAGGAGCGAACGACGATGAAGACAGCAGTCCCCTGCTACTACCACCTCGATGTGGACGTCTGTCCGGAACGGGTCGGACAGGTCAGGCGCATCCTGGCCGCTCACCTGTCCTACTGGGAGCTCGAGACCCACGTCGAGACCGTCTGCCGCGGCGCCGAGATGCTGCTGACCGCGATCGACGAGCACGCCACGGACAAGCACACCTCGATCGAGATGTGGTGGAACGGGCAACACCTGATCACGGCCATCGGGGGCCGCGACCGCCGGCTGCGTCCCGACCAGGACCTGCGAGCCTGTCTGCAGCGCATCGCCGTGATGAGCGACGGCTGGGGGTGCTGCGCCACCGGCACCGGAAGCCAGGTCATCTGGTTCTCCCAACGGGCCCGCTCCGGCGAACGGGTCCCGCTGGTGCGGACCGGGCCCGCGCCGAGCCTGCGCGCGGTGCGTCAAGTGCCCCGCGAACTGCCGGTGGCGGCCCTGGCCGCCCCGGCCCCGACGGACGAGGCGCACGGCGTCCTGGAGGCCGCCCGGTGACCTCACGGCCGAACCGGAAGGACGGCAAGGACCGCAAGGACCGCAAGGACCGCAAGGACGACAGGAACCGGACGGACCGGCCGGACCGGAGTGCCGGGGTGCCCGCCTGGAGCGGGCACCCCTTCCCGCTGGGCGCCGACTTCGACGGACAGGGCACCAACTTCGCGCTGTTCAGCGAGGTCGCCGAACGCGTCGACCTCGTCCTCGTCGACGACGACGGCGCCACCCGTGATGTCCCGCTGACCGAGGTCGACGGCTTCGTCTGGCACGGCTACCTGCCCGGGATCGGCCCCGGGCAGCGCTACGGCTTCCGGGTGCACGGGCCGTGGAACCCCGGCTCCGGCCACCGGTGCAACCCGGCGAAGCTGCTCCTCGACCCCTACGCGCGCGCCGTCGACGGCCAGATCGACAACCACGCCTCCCTCTTCGAGCGGGCCGGCGACCGCCCCGACCCGGCGGACAGCGCGGGGCACACCCTGCTCGGCGTGGTCACCGACGCCGCCTTCGACTGGGGTGACGACGAGCCGCCGAGGCGCCCTTACGCCGACACGGTGATCTACGAGGCCCATGTGCGCGGCCTGACCCGCACCCATCCCGAGGTTCCGCCCGCCCTGCGGGGCACCTACGCCGGTCTCGCGCACCCGGCGGTGACCGAGCACCTCACCTCGCTGGGCGTGACGGCGATCGAGCTGATGCCCGTGCATCAGTACGTGCAGGACGGTGTGCTGACGGACCGCGGCCTGTCCAACTACTGGGGCTACAACACCATCGGCTTCTTCGCCCCGCACAACGCCTACGCCGCCCACGGCACCCGCGGCGAGCAGGTCACCGAGTTCAAGTCCATGGTGAAGGCGCTGCACGCGGCCGGCCTGGAAGTGATCCTCGACGTCGTCTACAACCACACCGCCGAGGGCAACGAGAAGGGCCCCACCCTCTCCTTCCGCGGCATCGACAACGCCTCCTACTACCGGCTCGTGGACGGCGACTGGGCGCACTACTACGACACCACCGGCACCGGCAACAGCCTGCTCATGCGGCACCCGTACGTCCTGCAGCTGATCATGGACTCGCTGCGGTACTGGGTGACGGAAATGCATGTCGACGGCTTCCGCTTCGACCTCGCGGCCACCCTCGCCCGCCAGTTCCACGAGGTCGACCGGCTGTCCGCGTTCTTCGACCTGATCCAGCAGGACCCCGTGATCAGCCGCGTCAAACTCATCGCCGAACCCTGGGACGTCGGCGAGGGCGGTTACCAGGTGGGCAACTTCCCGCCGCTGTGGTCGGAGTGGAACGGCCCCTACCGCGACGCCGTACGCGACTTCTGGCGCGCGGAACCCGGCTCGCTGGGCGAGTTCGCCTCCCGGCTGACCGGCTCCTCGGACCTGTACGCCCACAGCAGGCGCCGTCCGCGCGCCGGCGTCAACTTCGTGACCGCGCACGACGGTTTCACGCTGCGCGACCTCGTCTCGTACAACGACAAGCACAACGAGGCCAACGGCGAGGGCAACCGGGACGGCGAGAGCACCAACCGCTCCTGGAACTGCGGGACCGAGGGGCCCACCGACCGCCCGGCGGTCCTGGAACTGCGGGCCAGGCAACAGCGCAACCTGCTCGCCACGCTGCTGCTGTCGCAGGGCATCCCGATGATCGGCCACGGCGACGAACTCGGCCGCACCCAGGGCGGCAACAACAACGCCTACTGCCAGGACAGCGAAGTCTCCTGGATCGACTGGCGGTTGACCGACGAGCAGCGGAGCCTGACGGACTTCTGCCGGCGCCTCGTCGCCCTGCGCGCCGCCCACCCCGTGCTGCGCCGGCGCCGGTTCTTCCGGGGCGAGACCGTCAGAGACGCCCGGCAGCCGCTGCCCGATCTCGTCTGGCTGCTGCCGGACGCGCGCGAGATGACGGACCACGACTGGCAGCGCGCCGACGCGCACAGCGTCGGCGTCTTCCTCAACGGCGACGCCATCGCCGAACCCGACCCCCGGGGCCGGCCCGTCGTGGACGACTCGTTCCTGCTGCTGTTCAACAGCTACTGGGAACCGGTCGTCTTCCGGCTGCCCGCCGCCGCCTACGGCGAGCGCTGGACGGTGTGCGCCGACACCACCGAGCCCGACGGCGGCCCGGACGAGACGGAGTACAAGGCGGCCGCGGAAGTGACGCTGGAGGCCCGCAGCCTGATCGTGCTGGCCCGGCCCCCGCGCCGTTCCGACTGAGACCTCCGACGGAGACCGGGGGCGCTCAGCGTCCCCGGCTCGAGGTCACCGTGAACTGGGCGCCGTCCGGGTCGCGCAGCACGGCCTCGTGGGCGGTCTCGATCAGCACGCTGCCGCCGTGCTTCTCGGCCGCCCGGGCACAGGCCGTCACGTCCGCGACGGCGAAGTGGACCTGCCAGTGCGGACGGATCGTGGGGTCGGGCGCCGCCTCCAGCGCGCCGGACTCGATCCGGGCGACCACATCGCCCCGGCTGCGCAGCACGACCTCGCCGCGCTCGTAGTGGACCTCGACGCTGCCGGGGCGGTCCGTGGCCCAGTCGAGGATCTCGCCGTAGAAGATGGCGGAGTCGAAGGCGTCGCGGGTGTGCAGCCTGATGAAGGCGGGCGCGTCCTGCCGCCAGGCCTCCCAGTTGCCGATCAGCTCGCCCTCCCAGACACCGAAGGTCGCGCCGTCCCGGTCGGCCAGCAGCGCCGCCCGGCCCGGCGGCAGCGAGATCGGCCCCACGGCCACGGTTCCGCCGCGCTCCCGGGTCCGGGACGCGGCGTCGTCCGCGCTGGGTACGGCGAAGTACGGCGTCCAGGCGACCGCCATCTGCCACATCGCGGCGACGGCGGCCACCCCGGCGACCGGCACGCTGCCGACCAGTGCCGTGCGGAAGTGGTCGCCGAGCACGCCCCGGCGCCACTCCCAGCCCAGGACGGCCTCGTAGAACCCCTGCGTGGCGTCCAGGTCGCGGCTGGTCAGACTCACCCAGCAGGGCGCGCCGAACACGGAGTCCGTGGAGACTGATCCCCGCGTACCGGGGGCGGATGTCGGGCGACGGTTCATGGCACTCGCGTTCCTGGTCTCTCGGCCGGCGGGCTGGGCTACCGGGCTGGGCTACCACCAGTGTCCGGCCGGAACCGTCCCGGGCGCCTGCCGAGCGACCGGGTGGCACGATGGAGCGGTGGCACGAGTACCGCGCGGAACGGCTTATGAAACGGCCCGGATCTTCGCGCTCCAGGAGGAGGTCGACCAGCTGAAGGCGGCGGTCGCCTCCCACGCCGTGGTCGACCAGGCCATCGGAGTGATGGTCGCCCTCGGGCGGATGACGCCCGACCAGGGGTGGATCGTGCTGAAGGAGGTCTCCCAGCACACCAACATCAAGCTGCGCTACGTCGCCGAACTGATCCTTGTCTGGGGGCGCACCGGGGACATGCCCGACGAGATCCGGGCGCAGCTGGAGGACTCTCTGGACCGGCTCGGCCCCACCCAGATTCCCGGCGCCCCGCCCCTGGACCCCGTGGACCCTTCGGAGTGATGCCCTCGGGACGAGGGTCAGTCCATGTCGGCGGCGATCTCCTCGCGCAGCCGGGCGAAGCAGCCACTGAGCAGGCGGGAGACGTGCATCTGCGAGATGCCCAGCTGCTCGGCGATCCGGCTCTGCGTCATGCCGGCGAAGAACCGCATGTACAGGATCGTCCGCTCACGCTCCGGCAGAGCCCGCAGACAGGGCGCCACGGCCACCCGGTCGACGACGGCGTCGTAGCCGGGATCGGGGTTGCCGAGGGCGTCCTCCAGCGCGTAGCCGTCGGTGCCGGGCAGTTCGGCCTCCAGCGACAGCGCGGAGAAGCATTCCAGCGCCTCCGCGCCGGTGCGCACCTCGTCCTCGGTGAGCTGCGCGTACGCGGCGATCTCGGCGACGGTGGGCGGGCGCCCCGGAGTCGTCTGCGACAGCTCCTTCGCGGCGCTCCGTACCCGGTTGCGCAGGTCCTGGACCCGGCGAGGTACGTGCAGCGTCCACATGTGGTCGCGGAAGTGCCGCTTGATCTCACCGGTGATCGTCGGTACCGCGTACGCCTCGAAGGCGCGCCCGCGGTCCGGGTCGTAGTGGTCGACGGCCTTGACGAGTCCCAGGGCGGCGACCTGGTAGAGGTCCTCGAGGTTCTCACCGCGCCCTCGGAACCGGACGGCGATCCGTTCGGCCATGGGCAGCCAGAGGCGGACCAGCTCGTCCTTGAGCGCCTGGCGCTCCGGCCCGTCGGCCAGGCCGGCGAGCCGCACGAAGGACTCGCCGGTGTCCGGCGCGTCGTCGTGGGGGTGCTGCTTCGTTCTGACGGTGCTACGCATGTTGCGCCTTCCAGGAGGATGCCGAGAAGGGGTCGGGCACCGTGGGAGTCGCGCACTCGGGCTGACGGGAGAACACCCGGGAACGGCCACTCGGCGGGATCCCACGGACGTGCCTCCTGTCCGAAGCACTCCTGAGAGATTCCCGCGATGGACCGTCTTGAAACAATTTCACCCCATTTGTGCCGTGTTGCCCTTGACTCCCACCCGCGACGCCCGCTCTTGACCCTTCCTTGGGTGGATTACCTCTGACACAGAGGTAATCTCGTTCGCGTGGATCAGGAGCGGTGGGACCAGGAGACGTTCCCGGAGGAGCTCGCCGACGCGCTCGTCGGCGTCCAGCGGCTGCTCAGACGGCGGCTGCGGGCCGGCCTGACCGTGCCGCGGCTGCGCGGTGCCGAGGTCGAACTGCTGCGCCTGGTCGAGGCGCGGCCCGGCATCGGCGTCTCGGACGCCGCCAGGGAGCTGTACCTGGCGGGCAACTCCGTCTCCACCCTCGTGAACCATCTGGTCAAGGACGGCTACCTGGTCCGCGAGACCGACCTCGCCGACCGGCGGGCCGCCCGGCTGCTGCTCACCGACGCGGCCGAGGCCCGGCTGCGGGCGTGGCGGGAGCGGCGCGCCGCGCTCGTCGGCCGGCAGGTCGCCCGCCTCGACGCCGCCGACCGGGAAGCCCTGCGCGCGGCGCTCCCCGCCCTGCGCGCGCTCGCCGTCAGCCTGCACGAGGAGGCCGAGGAGTCATGACGACCGACAGCGCCACGGACGCCGTCGCCTGCACCGGGCTCGCCTACGCCTTCGGTGACACGAAGGCGGTCGACGGGCTCGACCTGACCGTCCGGGAGGGCGAGGTCTTCGGCCTGCTCGGGCCCAACGGAGCCGGCAAGACCACCGCCATCCGCTGCATCACGACCCTGCTGCCGGTGCCGCCCGGCATGGTGGGCGTCTTCGGACACGACACCGCCGGCGACCGCATGGCCGTACGCAGGCTGCTCGGCTACGTCCCGCAGCAGCTGTCCGCCGACTCGGGGCTCACCGGCCGGGAGAACGTCTCCCTGTTCGCCCGCGTCTTCGACGTGTCCCGGCGCGAGCGCGCCGAACGCGTCGGCCAGGCGCTGGGCGCCGTCGGTCTCACGGACGCCGCCGACCGGCTCGCCGGCACCTACTCCGGCGGCATGGTCCGTCGTCTCGAACTCGCCCAGGCCCTGGTCAGCGCACCCCGGCTGCTGATTCTCGACGAACCGACGATCGGCCTCGACCCAATCGCCCGAACGGGTGTCTGGGAGCACATCACCGCCGTACGCGAGGCCACCGGCATGACCGTCCTGGTGACCACGCACTACATGGACGAGGCCGACCAGTACTGCGACCGGGTCGGCCTGATGCACCGCGGCCGGATCCGCGCCCTCGCCACCCCCGCCGAGCTCCGGCAGGGGCTCGGCGAACGCCGACGTGCCGAGGGCGCGCCGGCCACCGCCCCGCTGCCCACCCTGGAGGACGTCTTCCGGGACGTCGCCGGAAGCGGCCTCGACGAGCAGGCAGGAGATTTCCGCGATGTCCGAAGCACCCGCCGTACCGCTCAGCGCGTCGGCTGACCGCTCCCTTCCGCAGAACATCGACCTGCTGCTGCGGCCGCCCCGGCCCCGCGTCGGCTGGCGGCTGCTGCCGGCCCGGGTCGCCGCCCTGTGCGCCGTCGAACTGCAGAAGCTGCGGCACGACCGCACCGAGCTGTACACCCGGGCGGTCCAGCCCGCCCTGTGGCTGCTGATCTTCGGTCAGACCTTCACCCGCATCAAGGCGATCCCGACCGACGGCATCCCCTACATCGACTATCTGGCGCCCGGCATCATCGCCCAGTCCGCGATGTTCATCGCCATCTTCTACGGCATCCAGATCATCTGGGAGCGGGACGCCGGCGTCCTCAACAAGCTGCTGGTCACGCCCACTCCGCGGTCCGCGCTGATCACCGGCAAGGCGTTCGCGGCCGGCGTGAAGTCGGTGATCCAGGCGGTCGTCGTGGTCGTCATCGCCGCCCTGCTCGGCGTCGCCCTGACATGGAACCCGCTGAAGCTGCTCGGGGTCGCCGCGATCGTCGTCCTCGGCTCGGCCTTCTTCTCCTGCCTGTCGATGACCATCGCGGGCATCGTCCTCAGCCGCGACCGCCTCATGGGCTTCGGGCAGGCGATCACCATGCCGCTGTTCTTCGGCTCCAACGCGCTCTACCCGGTCGACATCATGCCGGGCTGGCTCCAGGCCGTCAGCAAGGTCAACCCCCTCAGCTACGAGGTGGACGCGTTGCGGGGGCTGCTCCTCGGCACGCCGGCGCACCTCGCCCTCGACTTCGGGGTGCTGATCGTGGCCGCCGCGCTCGGCATCGCCGCGGCCTCCTCTCTCCTGGGCCGGCTGGCCCGTTGATCCCGCCCGGGAACGTGATGTGCGGCACGCCCGCGCCAGGCCCTCTCGCGGCCTGTCGGCGGATTCTGCCTGCGCACGGCTTGATCAGCGATCAAAAGGGATGAATTCCCTGGCCACAGCGCATTCTGCTCATTTGACAGTGCGATCGGCGCACGGATAGGAAGCAGCCGGTAGAAGTCGAGAGGTGGACTGTGTACGAGCCGAACGTGGTCGGGGACTGGCAGGAGTACGACGAGCATGCCGGTCTGCGGGTCCGCGTCCACCGCCTGGAGCAGAGCGAGCCGCCCAGGGGACGCGACGACGCCGCAGAGGGGTTGACGTACTTCTGCCTGCGGGTGACCGTCGAGAACCGGGGCGGCAAGAACTCCACGATCCACCTCGAGGACGGGCAGATCGACGTACGGCTCGGGGCCGACGGGGAGAGCGCGTTCATCGACTGGCGCAACTCGCAGTTCATCGAGGGCTTCGACGTCTATCCGCTGCGCCGGGCCACAGCGGTGCTCTACGCGGCGGGACCCGAGGCGTCGCTCGCCCAGGTGGACGTCCAGGTCCAACTGCGGGTCGACGACGACTGGGCCGACCGCCGGCTGTGGACGGGCGGCATCGGTCTGGCCGAGGGATCCGGCGGAACCCCGGCCGGCGCGGGACGCGACAGCCTGGCCCGCCAGGTCAGCAACTTCCTGCGCGACCAGGCCGAAGAGGGCAGCGCCTGAGGGGTGCCGCGCCCTTCGCCGGGTCGGCGGACGGTCAGTGCGGGATGCCGTCGATGATCTCGCGCGCGCCCTGACGCAGCAGCGACACCGCCACCGATGTGCCGAGCGTCGCCGGGTCCAGCCGGCCGGCCCACTCGTGGGCGTTCAGCCGGGTCTTCCCGTCCGGGGTGAACACACAGGCCCGCAGGGACAGTTCGCCGCTGCGGTCCACACGAGCGAAGCCGGCGATCGGGCTGTTGCAGTGCCCCTGGAGCACATGCAGGAACATGCGTTCCGCCGTGGCCTCCCGATGGGTGGCCGGATCGCCCAGCCCGCTGACGACGTCGATGACGTCGGTGTCGCCCTCGCGGCACTGGAGGGCGAGGATGCCCGCGCCGATCGGCGGCATCATCGTCTCCGGCGACAACACCTCGCTGATCACGTCCTGCCGGCCGATGCGCTCCAGGCCGGACACGGCGAGCAGCAGCGCGTCCGCCTCGCCCGCCGCCAGCTTCTCCAGCCGCCGGTTGGCGTTGCCCCGGAACGGCACACACTCCAGGTGGGGATGGGTCGCGGCCAGCTGGGCGACCCGGCGCACCGACGAGGTGCCGATACGCGTCCCGTCCGGAAGCTCGTCCAGGGTGCGGCCACCCGGGTGCACCAGGGCGTCACGGATGTCGTCGCGCTCCAGGAACGCGGCGAACACCGTGCCCGCGGGCAGCGGCCGGTCCGCCGGAACGTCCTTGACGCAGTGCACCGCGAGATCCGCCGCACCGGCCAGCAGCGCCGCGTCGACCTCCTTGGTGAAGGCCCCCTTGCCGTCGACCTTCGACAGGTCGCCCATCCACTTGTCGCCGGTCGTCTTCACGGGGACGACCTCGGTGCGCACACCGGGATGAAGGGCGGCCAACTCCGAGCGCACGCGCTCCACTTGGGCCAGCGCCATGGGCGAGTCACGGGAGACGATACGGATCATTTCCGGAACGGACATGCGGGACACGATAGACCCTCGCGGACCGTGCCCCGTGCCGGTGGTCGGTTTCGGTCACGGGTGGACGGCCCGTCGGCGGCGCTTCCACGGGCACGCGGACGAGTGGCGGGCGACCGCTTCTCCGGCATCAGGAGGTCACGTCGAGAACGAAGCGCCGCTTGTCGGTGCCGAGGGCGCCGAGCCGGGCGTAGAAGCGGATCGCCCCGTCGTTCCAGGCCGGGGTCTGCCACTGCACCTCGCTCATGCCCAGACTCCGGGCCTGGGCCGCCACGGCCGCCACCAGCAGGGCGCCCAGACCGAGGCCGCGGTGGCCGGGGGTGAGGAACAGACAGTCCATGTGGAGGTACTCGCGGCCCTCCCAGGTGGAGAGCTCGGGCGCGCAGGTCGCGTAGCCGACGACCTCGCCGTCGGGCAGTTCGGCGACCAGGCAGTACAGCCGGGGCGTCGGGGCGTCGAAGAGGAGCCCGGCCAGCCGCTTCGCGAGGTCGGGCACGGGCGGGGCGGCGCGCTCGTACTCCGCGTGCTGGGCGGCGAGTTCGGCGACGCGCGGCAGATCGGACCGTTCGGCGTGCCGGACCCGTGCTGCGGCGCTCACCGGACGTCCCCCTCGACCGTGTCCGCGCCCCAGGCGGACAGCCGCTCCCCGACGAGGTGCCCCGCGACCTCTCGGGTGCCCAACGGCCGGGCGGTGCGGGCGTGATGCTCCTCGGCGAGGGCGAGCAGCTCCTTCGCCGGCACGGCCGGCGGCAGTTCGTCGTGAAGATCCATCCGGACATCATGGGGCGTGCGTGCGCCGCCGTCCACGGTAGGGGAGCGCGCACCCCGGCCCGCGGACGGCGGCCGGGGCTCACGCGGCGGGATCGAAGGCGATCCCGGACGGCTTCGCCGAGGAGAGGTGGTTGCTGAAGTTGGCGTCCTTCAGGCCGAAGTTGGCGCTGCCGAAGTTGTACGCGCTCAGCTTGTCCCGCAGGCCCGCCGGGTAGCCGTTCCAGCCGACCAGGGGCGGGTACTGCCAGGTGCCCTTGTGGTTCTCCGGCGGCTCGTCATTGGAGTTCGCGAGCCGGAAGCAGTGCGTGCTGATGCCGTCCTTGTGGTAGACGATCTTCGCGTGCGAGCCGTCGAAGCGGACCCCGGAGGCCGCGGTCACGGTGAACGAGCCGTGGTTGGAGGTCGAGACGTACTGGACCTGGCCGTTCTGCACCCAGATCACGACGTGCTCCCAGTCGTGCCGGTGCCCGCCGATGCTGCTGCCCGCTATGGCCTGGTCCTTCTCGAAGTAGAGGCCGTACAGGTACGCGCACCAGCCGTTGTTGCACTTGTAGCGCGAGTAGCTGTTGGTGTTGTCCAGGTCGGAGGCGTCCCGGCAGCTGCCGTTGAGGGCGCCGGTCGGGTTCAGCCCGCCGTTGACCGTGCCGTCGGGGCCGATGGCGGGGGTCGAGTAGCAGCCGTCCGTGTCGTAGTCGAACGCGGGCTGATAGGTCAGTTCGGCGGCTTCGGCGTTGGACGGCAGGGCCGTCGGCGGGGCGGCGAAGGCCACCGACGGGAGGGCGACGACGAGCGCGGCGGCACCGGCGAACCCGGTGAGCCACCTCCGGCCGTGGACCTTGAACTTCGATGACGACACTGCGTCCTCCTCGGGGTTCGGGCGCAGCCGAACGGCTGTGTGGGGAGAGGGAGTTGAAAAGCAGCTCAGCTTCCCCGGTTTTCCCTTCCACGCCAAGAGGTCGCAGGGGTATCAGTGGTGAAGCACAGCCCAATACTTGGCTGCCGAGGTGAGGTCAGGCGGAAATGTCCGGCAGGTCCGCCGCCGATTCCTCGGGGGTCAGGTCCGGCCTCAGCCGCAGCCAGGACGGCTGGCGCAGCAGCCCCGCCCGGGTCCGTGTGCTGTACCGGACCTCGCCGACCAACCGGGGCACGACCCAGCGCGCGCCCGGCGCCTGCGGTACGGCGTCGAAGGGACACTCGTCGGTCGCGGCGGCCCGCAGCAGGGCCGCGAGTTCGACCCGCTCGGCCTCGCTCCAGCCGGTGCCCACCCCGCCGACGTACCGCAGTCCCGTCGCGGCCCGCTGGCCCACCAGGACGGCGCCGGGCAGCCCGGTCAGCCGGCCCTTGCCCGGCAGCCAGCCGCCGACCAGGACGTCCGCGACGCGCATGTTCCGGATCTTGATCCAGGCGCGGGAGCGCACCCCCGGCTCGTACACCGAGTCCAGACGCTTGCAGACCAGTCCCTCCAGGCCGTGGGCGCGGGTCGCCTCCAGGGCTTCCCGCCCGTGTCCGACCAGGGCACGCGGCGTCGACCAGAACGGCCCGTCCAGCGCCAGCGCCTCCAGCCGGGCCCTGCGCCGCGTGTACGACAGCGGGAGGAGGGACCGCCCGCCGAGATGCAGCACGTCGAACAGCACGAGGTGCACCGGTGCCGTCGCCGCCAGCCGGGCGGCCTTGCCCGGCGCCTGGACCAGGCCCATCCGGGACTGGAGCAACTGGAAGTCGGCCCGGCCCTGTCCGTCCAGGGCGAGGACCTCGCCGTCCAGCACGGCCGGCGTGGCGCCGAGCGCTCCGGCCAGCGGCCGCAGCTCGGGATAGGCGCCGGTGATGTCCTCCCCCGAACGGGCGCGCAGGGTGAGGCTCCCGTCTCCGGCGAGATACACCACGGCCCGCTGCCCGTCCTGCTTGGTCTCGTAGGCCCAGCGCGCGTCCTGGGCGACGGGCGGCAGACGGCCCGGGGTGGCGAGCATGGGGGCGATGAGAGGGAGGGTCACGGGTGAGTTGTGGACGCGGCCGGGCCGAAGCACGCGGAACGGGCCGCGCTTTCGCCTGAACGGCGGCGCTGTGCCGGTGGAGTTCACCCGCCGGTGGCGGCGAGATCGAGCTCGGCCAGTGCGGTGCCGGCATCGGCCTGTCGCGGGCTCCTCAGCTCGGCCAGGGCGTCCCGGGCGGCGAGCAAGGTCTCCCGGGCTTCGGGATGTCCCAGGGCGCCCAGCACTTGCCCCAGGTCGAGCCGGGCCTGCTCGGCCCAGGCCGGCATCCGGGCCTCGTCGAAGAAGTCGAGGGCCTGCCGGAGCGACGCCTCGGCCTCGTGCCGGCGTTCCAGAGCCGCCAGGTCGTTGCCGATCTGCTGGCGGGCGACGGCGTGGTAGAAAGCGATCAGTTCCGCCGCCCGCCCGGGGACACCCGCCCGGCAGATCCGCTCGCTGCGGCGGTGGGGCTCCAGGGCTTCCGTCGCCCGGCCGGTCCGGCGCAGCAGGGCGCCGAGGGCGTTGAGCACGGACAGCTCGGCCAGCCTGGCCTGCGGGAAGTTCTGCGCGGCGAGGCGGTGGGCCGCCCCGCGCAGCCGCGTGTGTGCCTCCTCCATCCGGCCCAGCCGTTGCAGTGCTCCCGCGCCGTAGGCGAGCGCCTGTGCTGGAGCCCATCCTCGCTGTCGCGGGCCGCCGCGAGCGCGGCGTCGGCGCAGACCAGGGCGGCCCGGGGGTCGTGGACGCAGAGATTGTGGGCCCAGGCGAGGTAGTTGAGGTGTACCGCCTCCTCCCGCCTGCTGCCGAGTGCGCGGGCGGCGTCGGAGGAGCGCCGGAACACCTCGACCCACTGCTCCCAGTGCTGGTAGAGGTCGGAGAACCAGTGCATGGCCTCCGCCGCGTCGAGGACCTCGCGGTAGCCGCCGGTGTCATGGGCCCGACGCAGCGCGGCGAGCCACTGGGCCCGTTCGGCCGCCAGCCAGGCACGTGCCTCCTCCCGCCCGGTGGGCGCGCTGTCCGGGTCCGGGTCGCCGGAAGGCGCGGTCCGGTCGTGGTCGGCGTCGAAGTGCAGCGCGGCGGCGGTGGCCCGGGACAGCATCCAGCGCGCGGTCCGGTCGAGGGCGGCGTCACGGACCACGGGGCCGTCCTTGGCCGTGACCTGCGTGTCGGCGTTCTCCCTCGTGCTGGAGCGCCACCCCACGGTCATCGCCGCACCGCACCCGGCAGCGACGGCATCGCCGTCGACCCGTCGAAGGCCCTCACCGGCTACTGGACCCCGAACTCCGCAACGGCGCGGACGACTTCTGACGTCGACCGCCCGTCACCGCGGGCGGCCGCGGCGGCCCCGGTCCGGAACAGGGGCCGACGCGACCGTGATCCCCGTGGTCGGTGCCCCGGCTGGGGTGTCGGGGCCGGCGGTTCGGGGCGCAGGCCTCGTCGGACCGGCGCTCACCACACGCACGGCAGCTCCACCTCGATCACCGTCGGCCCGCCCGCCGGGCTGCTCACCCGCACGGTCCCGTCGAGCGCGGCGACCCGGCGCCGCATGCCCAGCAGACCCGAGCCGGCGCTCTCGTCGACGCCGCCGCACCCCTCGTCGCGTACCCGCACGCTGAGCCCGGTCCGGGAGCGGGCCAGCACGACCTCGGTCCGGTCCGACCCGCTGTGCTTCGCGGCGTTGGTCAGCGCCTCGGCGATCACGAAGTAGGCGGCCGACTCGACCGCGGCCGGCGCCCGGGGCCGGTCCGGGAGCCGGTCGGTCCGCACGGTCACCCCGAGTCCGCTGCTGCCCGCCAGCGCCCGCACGGCCCCCTCCAGTCCCCGGTCGGTGAGGATCGGCGGGTGGATGCCGCGTACCACGTGCCGCAGTTCGGTCAGGGCCTCCTCGGCCTGGTCCTGCGCGTCCGAGAGCAGTTTCCGCGCGGTGTCGGGATCGGCCCCGTACGCACGCTGGGCCAGTCCGATCCGCATCGACAGGGCGACCAGCCGCGCCTGGGCGCCGTCGTGCAGGTCCCGTTCGATCCGGCGCAGTTCGGCGCCGTGCGCGGTGACCGCGTCCGCCCGGGTCGCGGTGAGCTGCTCGACCCGACTGGCCAGCAGCGCCTTGGGGGAGGGGCTGAGCAGCGCGGCCGACCAGCCCGCCTCCAGGTCGGCGAGCCGGACGAGCAACGGCAGGACCAGCGCCTCGCGGCCGAGCAGTCCGCGCCGCACACCGTCGACGAGGAGGCCCGCCGGCCACAGCGGCAACATCAGCACCGTCAGCCAGCCGTAGGCGTAGTACGCCCCCATCCAGCGTAGATCGGTGAGGGTGCCGGGATCCCCGGCGGTCGTCCGCAGCCGCTCGCGCAGCGGACCGGTGACCGTCCGGTACGCCTCCGGTATCTCCCGGCCGGTCCAGGACGCCGTCAGCCGCCGCTTGGCCCCGGCGATCCGGCGGATCAGCAGCACGGTCTCGGGCAGCAGCCAGATCCCGACCCCGGTGACCGCGCCGGTGGCGGCGATGAGCAGGACGGTGATGAAGAGGTACGACCCGAAGGCCATGGCGGCGGCCAGGAGAAGGTGGACCGTGGCCCGCGCCGCCTGTCGCAGGGTCGCGCGCATGGAGTGCCGTTCCTCTCGTGAAGAGAAGAGAAGAGAAGAGGGGGAGGGGGAGGGAAAGGGGGGAGGGGGGACGGTGGAGGGGGAGGACGATGCGGGCCGCCGTCCGGGAGGGCCTGGCCCGCCGGGCGCGGGAGCCGTGCGACCGGCCATGACGGACCTGCTGCCGGTCGGCGGCCCGGCGCGGCACTCCGGCGGACCGCTCAGTCGTCCAGCGTGACCACGACCTTCTCGGCCGCGCCCGGCGTCAGGGCCAGTTCGAAGGCGCGGGCGGCCTCGGCGAACGGGACGCGGTGGCTGATCAGTTTGGCGAACCGCTCCTGGTGCTCGACCAGTTCCGGGGTCACCTCGAAGATCTCGGTCGGGTAGCCCTGGGAGGCGATGAGGGTGAGCTCGCTGCGGAGCATGCCGCCGAGGTCGATCTCGCCCTTCTTCTGTACGGCCACCATGACCAGCTTCGCGTGCCATTTCGCCGACCGCACCACGGTGTCGAAGACGACCGGGGCGCCGGCCGCGTCGAGGAAGATGTCGGTGCCCGGCCGGGGCTGGCCGAGGGCGTTGGCGCTCTGCCCGTGCAGTTCGGTCAGCCGCGCGGCCACGTCCTCCTGGGCCGAGTCGATGACGGCGTCCGCCCCGACGGCCAGCGCCTTCTCCAGCCGGGAGGGGATGACGTCGACGACCACCACGTGCTCCACACCGCGCAGCTTCAGCCAGATCGCCGCGCCCAGACCGATCGGCCCGGCGCCGAACACGACGACCTTGTCGTCCGGCCCCGCTCCGGAGCGGTTGACGGCGTGCCGGGACACGGCCATCGGCTCGTTGAGCGACGCCACGGCGAACGGCACGGTGTCGGGGAAGACGGCGACGCTCTTTCCGACTTCGGCGTTCTCGATCAGCAGGTACTCGCTCATCCCGCCGAACTTCCCGCCGCAGCCGATGATGCCGGTGGGCGCGGCCTGCGGGTTGACGACGACGCGGTCGCCGGCCTTCAGACCGTCCACCTCGGCGCCGACCTCCACGACCTCACCGGCCGGCTCATGGCCCAACGGCACGGGGATCAGCTCGCCGCCCAGATGGGCCCGGGCGGGCATGCCGCCCATGTGCAGGAAGGTGACGTCGGTGCCGCAGATGCCGCAGGCGCGGACCCGGACGAGCGCGTCCTTGGGACCGGGTACCGGGCGCTCGACGTCCACGACCTCGATCGCGCCGACCGCGCCGGTCCGGACGGACTTCATCGTGCTCATGAGGAGCCTTTCTCGCTGGAGGAACTGGTTGCCGGGGACAGGTGTCGCCGGCTCGGGGCCGTGCTGGGGGCCGTGCTCTGCCGGGGGAGGAGCGGCCGAGCGCTGCGTGGTGGGTCGGAGGCGTCCCGGGGCCCGGCGCCGGGCGGGTGGCGGCCGGCTGCCGGGCCCGGGGACCGCGCCGAGCCCCGTCCCCACGGGTTCGGCGGCCGGGGGCCGACTCCGCTCAGACGGCTCCCGGATTGCTTGAGTTAGGCAAGCACATTTGGATTACTTGAGTCAAGCAAGCGAGATGATTTGCTTGAGTTAGGCAACCAGAACGGTAGGCTGGGGTCATGCCCCCGCGCGGCCGGCGGTGCCGCCCGCCTCACCCGCGGTGGTCGAGCCGGAACGGGCCCTCGCCCAGGTCGCCCACCTGGGCGCCTGTGCCCGGCGGCCCGACCGGCTGATCGCCATGGCGGGCGTGCCGCTCGACCGGGCCGCCGTGCGACCCTGCGTCGGATCTGCTCAGGGGGAGCGTGGCGGCGGCCGGATGTGAGCCGGGACGTACCGCCGGGTACGGGTGACCGCTACCATCCGGATGCGGCAAGGGTGCCGTGCGAGGGCCGTCCCGCCGAGGGGGGTGCGGTAGGCGCACGCGGTAACTTACTTGAGTTACGCAATGAGATGGTAAAGTGGGTCACATGTCCACCGAACCCCTGCCGTTGCCCTCCACCGCGACTCCGGAAGTGATCGAGATCGAGCGCGCGCTCACTCGCATCACCTACCTGAGCACCCGCGCCCGCCAGCACGACCGGCTGATGACCCTGGCCGGCGTTCCCCTGGACCGCGCCGCCGTGGCGCTGCTGCGGCAGGTCGCCGACTCCGAGCCGCTGCGGCCGGGGGAGCTGGCGCAGCGGCTCGGCGTGGAGGCCTCCCATGTGACCCGCACGGTGCAGCAGCTCCAGAAGTCCGGTTACGTCACCCGGGTCCCCGACCCCGACGACGGGCGGGCCCAACGGATCCAGCTCACCGAGGCCGGCCGCGCGGCCGTCGGCCGGGTCCGGGACGCGGGCGCCCGGGGGATGCAGCTGGCGCTGGCCGACTGGTCCCCGGACGAGCTCGGGCAGCTCGCCGCGCTCTTCCACCGCATGGTCGACGACTTCCTCTCCTACTCCATCGAGGACGAGACCGAGCAGCCGGCCGCGGCCCCCCGCGCCTGACCCTCAGGATGCGCCCGACCCTGAGGACGCGCCCGATCCTCAGGCGCGGGAGCCGGCCACGGGCGACGGAGCGGTGGCGGGGACCGGCTCGCGCAGCCCGCGCAGCAGGAACCAGGCCACCACCGGCGGTATCAGCAGGGGGAGCAGACCGGTCCGCAGGGACGTGGCGTCCGCGAGCAAGCCCAGGGCCGGCGCGGCCGCACCTCCGATGCTGACCGTCAGCCCCAGAGTGACGCCGCTCGCGGTGCCCACGCGGCCGGGCAGACAGTCCTGGGCCAGCGTCACATGCAGCGAGAACGGCACGTACAGGCCGGCCGAGGCGAGCGCGACGAACAGGTACAGGGGCGGGCCCGGGACCAGGACCACGCCGGCCACCGCGAGCACCGTCACGGCGTACGAGTGGCGTACGACCCGGAGCCGTCCCCAGCGCCCGGCGAGCCGGCTCCCGGCCAGCGTCCCCACGGCGCCGCCCGCGTAGAGCACGCACAGCGCCGCCGTCCCCGCCGCCGCCCCGCCTCCGGTGCGCGCACGGACGTACAGCGGGACGAACGTGCTCAGGCCGACGAAGACGACCGAGCGGCACACCACGGCCCCCGACAGACGCAGGAACGCCGGCCAGTCGTCGCGGCCCACTCCCTCCGTCCCCTCGGCCGTCACCGCGACGGACCCGGCCCGGCCGGCCGCCGAGCGCACCGCGGCCGCGCACAGTGCCACGCCCGCCAGGGCCGGCAGCCCCAGCAGCGGCGAGGCGCGCAGACCCCAGGTCGCGACGACGGCCGCGACCAGCGGCGGGGCGAGCGCGAAGCCGACGTTGCCGCCGAGCGCGAACCAGCCCATCGCCGTGTGGCGGCCGTCCGAGGCGGCCCGCGCCGCCCGCGCGGCCTCGGGGTGGTAGGCGGCCACCCCGATCCCGGACACGGCCACCGCCGCGAGCGTGAGCGGGTACGAGCCGCCGATCCCGCTGACGGCGACCCCGGCACCGGAGGCCGCCGCCGCGAGCGGCAGCAGCCACGGCATCGCGAACCGGTCGGTCAGCACGCCGAACAGCGGCTGCGCCACCGACGACAGCAGGGAGGCCGCCAGGACGATTCCCGAGGCGGCGGCGTAGGAGTAGGCACGCTCGGCGACGAAGAAGGGGACCAGGGCGGCCACGGCTCCCTGGTACACGTCCACGCAGGCGTGCCCCAGGGACATCAGGGTGATGGATCGGTTTTTCGGCACGCTGCGATCGTCACGGCCCGGGTGTCTGTCGCGCTTCCGATAATCTGCCGCCTTGTGCCGCACATCCGCCACACACCGACCGCCCCCACCCGGGTCCAGCCGCTTGGCGCGGGCCGGAGCATCGACGCGCACCGGCACGACGACCACCAGATCGTCTACGCGGGCTCGGGTGTCCTGGCCGTCACGACCGACGCCGGCACCTGGTTCGCACCCGGCACCCGCGCGCTGTGGGTGCCCGCCGGAACCACGCACGCGCACCGGGCGTACGGCCGGCTCGACCTGCACCTGGTGGGCCTGCCGGCCGACGACAACCCGCTCGGTCTCGACGCGCCGACCGTCCTCGCCGTCAGCCCGCTGCTGCGGGAGCTGATCCTCGCCTACACCCGCTCCCCGGACGACCCGGGCCCCGAACGCGTCCGCCTGCTCGCCGTGCTGCGCGACCAGCTGCGCGCCTCCCCGCAGCAGCCGGCCCGACTGCCCGCCCCCGCCGACCCCCGGCTGGCCGAGGTCTGCGCCCTCGTCCACGCCGACCCCGCCGACCAGCGCACCCTCGCCGCCCTCGGCGCCGCCACCGGTACCGGTGAACGCACCCTGAGCCGCCTCTTCCGCCGCGAGTTCGGCATGACCTTCCCCCAGTGGCGCACCCAGTCCCGGCTCTACCACGCCCTGCGTCTGCTGGCCGACGGCACGCCCGTCACGACGGTCGCCCACCGCTGCGGCTGGTCCTCCGCCAGCGCCTTCATCGACGTGTTCCGCAGGGCGTACGGGTACACCCCCGGCCGGCACCCGGGGCGGGCCCGGGACCTCTCCTAGACGCGCACGAAACCGCCGGTCCACTCGTCCTTGTCGAGGCTGTACTCGTCGATGACGAAACAGTCCGGTTCGTCGGCGAAGCCCGGCAGCAGCCGGGCGCGGCGCCTGCGCTCCGCCGCCTTCTCGGCGGTGGAGTACACGCCGAGCAGCTTGGCGTCGTCGCCGTCCTCCTCGTCGACGTGCACCGTCTCCCCGTCGAGATGCAGGGTCGACCCGCCTTCACCGGCTTCGTTCCGATGCCCGATGTGCCACAGCAGATAGACGGTCATCCCGACAGGCTATCGCCGACCGCCGCCAACCACGATGCGCCCCGGCCGAGTTGGGGGAGCCCGGTCATGGGTACAGCCTCGCGACCCCGCCTCCGGAGTTCCGCTTACCCTCCAGTAAGGTCGGGCGCCAGGTCATCAGAGGAGGAACCGTGTCCCGGTCCGAACGCTCACCCCTGCTGCTGGCGGGCCTGCTGGCCGGCATGGGTGTGGCCCACTTCGCCGTTCCGCGCCCGTTCGACGCGATCGTCCCGCGCGCGCTCCCGGGCTCGCCCAGGGCCTGGACGTACGCCAGCGGTGTGGCCGAGCTGGCGCTGGCGGCGGGAGTCGCTCTGCCACGGACCCGCAGGACGGCCGCGCTGGCCGCGGCCGGGCTCTTCGTCGGCGTCTTTCCCGCCAACGTCAAGATGGCGTGGGACTGGCGGCACCGCCCCGCCCCGCTCAAGGCCGCAGCCGTGGCCCGGCTTCCCTTCCAGGTGCCGCTGGTGCTGTGGGCCCGCAACGTCGCCGACGGCGCCGGCGCCGCGAAGATCACGGAGGGACGGTCATGACCAAGGCCCTGGAGACCGGCGACCTCGTCGAGGACTTCGCGCTGCCGGACGAGACCGGCACGGTGCGCAGCCTGACCGACCTGCTCGCCGAGGGGCCGGTGGTCCTCTTCTTCTACCCCGCCGCCCTCACCGCGGGCTGCACCGCCGAGGCCTGCCACTTCCGTGACCTGGCGGCCGAGTTCGCCGCCGTGGGCGCCCGGCCCGTCGGGATCAGCGGGGATTCCGTCGACCGCCAGCAGGAGTTCGCGGGCCGTCACTCGCTCGGCATGCCGCTGCTCTCCGACGCCGACGGGGCGGTGCGGGAGCGGTTCGGAGTGAAGCGCGGCTTCTCCCTCGCCCCCACCAAGCGGGTCACCTTCGTCATCGCGCAGGACCGCACGGTCCTGGAGGTCGTGCGCAGCGAGCTGCGGATGAACACCCACGCCGACCGCGCCCTCGACGCACTGCGCGCCCACCGCGCCTGAGCCACCGAAGGACGAGGGCCCGAGGCCCGGAGACCCGGGCCGGCCGGGAGCGCCGTGCGCCCCGGCCGACCCGTCGCGGTTGATGCGCCGCGACAAAGGGACCATTCTGGACGACATGGAGCATGTCGTCGCTGCGGCGGTCATCGATGCTCACGGCATCGTGACGGGCTGGAGCGAGGGTGCCCGTCAGCTGACGGGCCACGCGCCCGAGGAGGCCGTGGGGCAGGCGGTGACCGGCCTGCTCGCCGAGCGGTTCCCGCGGCTCCCGGCGCGGGCGTGGACCCGGCCCGTCGTCGTACGCCACCGCGACGGCTCGGACGTCACCCTGACCGTCACCGCCTGCCCGGTGCTCGGCCCCGACGGTCGGCCCGCCGGCTGGACCCTCACCGCCGCCCGGCTCTCGGCCCCGGAACCGACCCTCGCGGGGTGGGCCTTCCAGCAGGCGTCCATGTCGATGTCCGTCTTCGACCCCGACCAGCACTATCTGCGTCTGAACGAGGTCGCCTGCAAGGTCATGGGCGTCTCCGAGGACGTCCTGCTCGGCCGCCACTTCCCGGACACCGTCCAGGAGGCCGAGCACAGCCGCGGCTTCAACTGGCACCTTCGCCAGGTCGCCGAGACCGGCCGCCCGATCCGCTACGAGAGCTGGACCGGCGCCCCCTCCCTCAACCGGGAGCACGCGTGGACCACCGAGATGTGGCCCGTGCGGGAGCCCTCGGGCGAGGTCGTCGGGGTCGCCCTGGCCGCCTTCGACAGCACCGAGCAGTACCTGGCCCGTCAGCGCCTGGCCCTGCTGAACGAGGCCGCGGCCTCGATCGGCACCACCCTCGACATGGTGCGCACCACCGAGGAGGTGGTCGATCTCCTCGTTCCCCGGTTCGCCGACTTCGTCAGCGTCGACCTGCTGGACTGGGTCCTCGGCGCCGACGAACCGCCACCCGTGCCGGAGGGCGAGGTCGTGCTGCGCCGGGTCGCCCACGGTTCCGCCCACGAGGGCACCCCCGAGGCGGCGGTCCACCTCGGCGAGACCGACGTCCACCCGCCCTTCAGCCCGCCCGCGCGCGCCCTGCGGGAGGGGCGCGCCGTCCGCCTCCAGGCGGGTGAGCCCGATTTCGTGCGGTGGCTCGCCGAACGCAACGCGCGCGCCCCCGAGGGAAGCCGCCACCGGACCGGCGTCCACTCGGTGATCTCGGTGCCGCTGCGGGCCCGCGGCACCATCCTCGGCGTCCTGGTCGGCGTCCGTATCGCCCATGTCGACGACTACGAGGCCGACGACGCCGTCTTCGCCGAGGAGCTCGCCAGCCGGGCCGCCGTCTGTATCGACAACGCCCGCCGTTTCGCCCGCGAACGCACCACCGCCCTCGCCCTCCAGCACAGCCTGCTGCCCCGGGGCCTGCCAGGACAGGCGGCCGTCGAGGTCGCCCACCGCTATCTGCCCAGCGGCTCCACGGCCGGCATCGGCGGCGACTGGTTCGACGTCATCCCGCTCTCCGGCAGCCGGGTCGCCCTCGTCGTCGGCGACGTCGTCGGACACGGCATCCCGTCGACGGCGACCATGGGCCGGCTCTGCATGGCCGTACGCACGCTCGCCGACGTGGATCTGCCGCCCGACGAACTCCTCACCCACCTCGACGACCTCGTCACCCACCTCGCGGCGTACGACGAGGCGGGCGAGGATGTCGCGGAGCTCGGCGCCACCTGCCTGTACGCCGTCTACGACCCGGTCAGCCGCCGCCTCGACCTCGCCGCCGCCGGACACCCGGCCCCCGCCCTCGTCCTGCCCGACGGCACCGCACAGCTGGTCCGGATGACCCCCGGGCCCCCGCTCGGGGTCGGCGGGCTGCCCTTCGAGGCGGTCGAACTGGAGCTGCCCGAGGGCGCGGTCGTCGCCCTCTACACCGACGGTCTGATCGAGGACCGCGACCGCGACGTCGACCGCGCCACCAGCGAGCTGTGCAGCGCCCTGACCGTGCCCGCCGCCTCGCTCGACGCCCTCTGCGACACCGTGCTCAAGGCGGTCCTGCCGGAAGAACCCAGCGACGACGTCGCCCTGCTGCTCGCCCGCACCCGGGCGCTCGGCGCGGACCAGGTCGCGGCCTGGGACGTGGAGCCGGACCCCGCCCAGGTCGCCGCCACCCGCCAGGCGGCGACCGAGCAACTGACCGCGTGGGGCCTGGAGGAGACCGCCTTCGTCACCGAACTCGTCGTCAGCGAACTCGTCACCAACGCCATCCGCTACGGCGCACCCCCCATCCGGCTCCGCCTGATCCGCGACCGCAGCCTCATCTGCGAGGTGTCCGACGGCAGTTCCACCTCCCCGCACCTGCGCCGCGCCCACGCCTTCGACGAGGGCGGGCGCGGCCTGCTGCTGGTCGCGCAGCTCACCCAGCGCTGGGGCAGCCGGCAGACGGACCGGGGCAAGACGATCTGGGCGGAGCAGTCGCTCGAGCCCGAGTGATCAGAACTCCTCGTGCACCTCGGGGTCGCCGCCCAGGCGCCGGTGCGGACGTTCCGCGATCGCCGCCAGCTGCGCCGGCCCGAGTTCGAAGCCGAAGACGTCGAGGTTGGCGCGCTGCCGCTCGGGACTGGACGACTTCGGGATGGGGACCGCGCCGAGCTGGAGGTGCCAGCGCAGGACGACCTGGCCGGGCGTCACGCCCAGCGCCTCGGCGACAGAGACGACGGCCGGCTCCTCCAGCAGCGTCGAACCGCGGCCCAGCGGGCTCCAGCTCTCCGTGCGGACGCCCTTGGCCTCGTGGAAGGCGCGCAGCTCGTCCTGCGGGAAGAGCGGGTGCAGCTCGATCTGGTTGACGGACGGCAGCACGCCGGTCTCCTTCTCCAGCCGCTCGATGTGCTCGGCGGTGAAGTTGGAGACACCGATGGACCGGACCAGGCCCTCCTCGCGGAGCTTGATCATGGCCCGCCAGGAGTCGACGAACTTGTCGACGCGGGGAAGCGGCCAGTGGATCAGGTACAGGTCCACGTAGTCGAGGCCGAGCCGCTGCCGGGACTCCTCGAAGGAGGCGAGGGTCTCCTCGTAGCCGTGGTGGCGGCCGGGCAGTTTCGTCGCCACCACGAGCTCCTCGCGCGGCACCCCGCCCCGGGCCACGCCCCGCCCGACCCCGCTCTCGTTGCGGTAGTTCGTCGCCGTGTCGACGAGCCGGTAGCCCAGGCCGAGCGCCTCGGCCACCGACCGCTCCGCCTCCGCGTCGTCCATCGGCCAGGTGCCCAGGCCCAGGGCCGGGAGCTTCGTACCGTCGTTGAGCGTGTGCTCCGGGATGTTGCTCACCAGGGGACCTTTCCTCGGCTGTGTCGTCCGTGTCGTCCCACCAGCCTCACCGATGACCCGGGGATCGATCAACCGGAGGTCACGGGGTGGACCCTCCGACTCCGCCGGGGGCGGCCGAGGCCCTGTCGCCAGGCCGTCCATTCGCTGTCACGATCTTCCCGGAGCCGTGACGGACGACGAGTGAAGACGAGCGGAGCACGCATGACGACGCACAGCCGGGCCACCCCCTTCGACGACCCGACGGCCGAGGAGGCCGCACGGGCGGCCGGAGTGGAGGTGAAGCCGGTCGCCGGACACATCGGCGCCGAGATCGAGGGCGTAGACCTGGCCGCGGGACTCGACGACGCCCAGGTCGCCGTGGTCAGGGCGGCGGTGCTGCGCTGGAAGGTGGTGTTCTTCCGCGGGCAGCACCTCGACCACGCGGGACATGTGGCGTTCGCGCGACGGTTCGGCGAACCCGTCGTCCTGCGCAGGCGCGGCGGCGCGTCACCGGCGGACTTCCCGGAGATCGAGACGACCGCCGACCGCCTCGAACTGGGCGGGAAGTTCGGCATGGAGCACGAGGAGTGGCTCCGGCGCCGCCGGCACACCCTCCTGCGCGGCTGGCACTGCGACCACGGCGCCCGCGTCGACCCGCCGGCCGCGACGATCCTGCGGGCCGAGACCGTACCGCCCTACGGCGGTGACACGACCTGGTCCAACCTGGCGGCCGCCTACGCCGGACTCTCCGCCCCCCTGCGGGAGTTCCTGGCCGGACTGCGCGCCGAGCACCGGCTCGGCGTCGGCTACCAGCCCCGCCCCGGCGACGACGCGTACGTCCGCCATCTGCTCGATCACCAGGTCGCCTCGGTGCACCCCCTGGTACGCGTCCACCCCGAGACGGGGGAACGCGTGCTGTACGTCAACGGCTACTACGTCGAGCAGATCACCGACCTCTCCCGCGCGGAGAGCCGGGCCATCCTGGACATGCTGCTGGAGGAGGCGACCCGCCCCGAGTACACGGTCCGCTTCCGCTGGGAGCCGGGCAGCGTGGCGTTCTGGGACAACCGCGCCACCATCCACCTCGCGCCGAGCGACAACGCGCACCTGCGCTTCCCCCGCACGATGCACCGGGTGATGCTCACCGGCGAGATCCCCGTCGGCGTGGACGGCAAGCCGTCCGAGCCGGTGACGGGAACCGAGCCGGGCCGCTGGTGAGGGCCCTCACGCTCCGGTGCCGGGCCGCCATCCCAGCGCCGGACCCAGCTTCGTCGCCATGTCGGTGAGGATCTGTACGTAGTCCTCGTGCCCGAAGGTGAACGGCAGGGCGAAGGCGACCTCGTCGATCTCACGGAACGCGGCGTGGGCGTGCAGCCGTTCGGCGATCTCGTCCGAGGTGCCGACCAGGTCCGGGGCGAACAGCAGCCGGGCCGGGCCCTGCGGCGAGGCCGTACGGGGGAGCCGCTTCGCCGCGAACTCCTCGTACCTCGCGCGCTGTTCGGGCGAGGCGGAGTCGGTGGGGATGACCACCAGACCCTGCGAGACCCGGGCCGCCTCGCCGTCGGGGTGGGCGGCGCGGAAGGCGTGGACGTGGGAGAGCTGGATCTCGGCGAAGTCCCTGGTGTCGTCCGGGCCTTCGGCCTTGACCACGCTGCTGGTGAGGAAGTTCATGCCGTGTTCCCCGGCCCACCGGGCCGAACCCAGGCTGCCCCCGCCGTACCACAGGCGGCGGCCGAGACCGGGGGAGTGCGGCTGCACCACATCGGAGAACACCTCGAAGCCCTCGACCCCGCTGAAGTCGGTGGCGGACTTGCCGCGTACCAGGTCCAGCAGCCGCCGCACCCGTTCGTAGCCGAAGTCCTCCGCGTCGGCGGTGTCCGGGTACAGGGCCTCCTTGACCTGCTCGTAGTGCATCGGCGGGCCGACGCTCACCCCCGGGTTGAGCCGGCCCCCGGCGAGGATGTCGACGGTGGCCAGGTCCTCCGCGAGGCGCAGCGGGTTCTCCCAGCCCAGCGGGATGACCGCGGTGCCGAGTTCGATGCGCCGGGTGCGCTGCGAGGCGGCCGCGAGGACGGCGACGGGGGAGGATATGCCGTACTGGAGGTGCCGGTGACGCACCCAGGCGCTGTCGAAGCCGAGCCGTTCACCCAGCTCGATGATCTCCAGCGTGGTCTCGTGCCCCCGGCCCGGATCGTCCGCGTCGAACAGCCCGATGGTGAGGAAGCCCAGCTTGCGCAAGGGGCGTGAGGTCGACGGCACGGGGGCTCCTCCATCGTTCGGCGGCGTGTACGGCCGTTCGGCGGTTGTCGGCGGTGGTCGGGGTTGTCGGTCGATGGCCGCGAGCGGCCCTCTCAGGCCAGCGGGATCGTGACCTCGTCCTCGACCGGCGGGTTCAGCTCCTGGGCGCGGTTCCCGGTGGCCGCGAAGCAGCGCAGCCGGACCGACTCCGGGGTGACGTCCAGCCGCAGGAAGCACTTGAAGAACGGCGGGCT
Source organism: Streptomyces sp. NPDC058295 (assembly GCF_042880655.1). NCBI lineage: Bacteria > Bacillati > Actinomycetota > Actinomycetes > Kitasatosporales > Streptomycetaceae > Streptomyces > Streptomyces sp. NPDC058295. Next base: position 148,926 of record NZ_JBHVYO010000017.1, on the reverse strand, counting down.
GTACGTCACCGAACTCGGCGAGAAGAGCTGGGTATAGATCTTGCGCACCGGCAGCCGGAGCCGTTTTCGGTGCTCCGGGCGGCTCCCGGTGCCCAGCAGACCGGCCAGCAGCCGGATCCGCCGTGTCACCCTGACCTCCGGGCCCGGGGCGCGGGTCGGCGGGATGCCCAGCCGTTCGGCGACCACCGCCTGGGCCTCGCTCTCGGTGAGGGCGAAGAACCGGCGCAGCCGCAGCCGGCGCCCGTAGAGCCGGCTGTAGAAGGCGAGGGAGTCGCCGCGCAGCGGATAGCAGCGGAAGTCCCGCTCGGTGACGCCGGCGACGGACACCCGGGGGATGGTGTGCGTGGCGTGCATGAAGGCGCCCCCGCCGCCCGCGACCACGTACTGGAGCGTCCGCCCGTCCGCCAGCCGCACCGGGTAGCGCTGGTAGTTGTGGATGTCGCCGCCTATGGCCGCCACGTAGTGGTGCTCGGGCGCGCTGACGATGTCGTCCACGGTGCCGCCGCCCTCGATGGGGCACGGGTGGTGCTCACCGTCGACGTAGAGGGGCGAGCCGGTCACGAGGATCTTGGGGCGCGGGCCCTGCGACACCGCGCGCAGCCACGCACCCTGTTCGGCGTCCAGCGTGCCCAGCAGCCCGGTGTCGATGCCGATGATCCGCACCGGGCCGGCGTCGATCGCCCAGTACGGACCGGGCTGCACCGCCTGCTGGCCGGTCGCGGACCTCAACGCGCGTGCCTCGGCGAGGCGTTGACCGTCGTGCGCCCGCGGCCGGTGCCACAGCAGGGCACGCAGCCGGGCGCGGCTGAGCAGGCGTGGCGCGGGCTCGGCGGGCAGGGGCGGGGCATCGCCGCAGAAGACCCGCATGAACGCGCCCAGGTCCTCGTACCAGTCGTGGTTGCCCGGTATCGCGTAGATGGGCGCCGGGTAATCCCGGTAGGGGCGGAAGAACTTGGTGCCGTAGTCGTCGGCGCTGCCCACCGGATAGATCACGTCACTGGCGAGCACGGCGAAGGACGTGCCCTGACTCGCCCTCAGAAAGCCGGGTACGACGGCGTACTGGGGATCGTCACCCTCACCCGTGTCACCGATGACCATGAAGGAGAAGTTGTCCGGGTCCGTCCGCCGGATCACCCTGTCCTCGGGTGCGCCGGCCGCCGCACGCTGCGCCACCAGGCGGCCGCGGGTACGGCCCGTCGGGTCGCCGAACCACGAGGCCAGCACGCCGTTGCGGGCGGCCCACAGCATGCTGGGGTCCAGCCACGAGATCTTCTCGGTCCGGTCCGGCATGAGCTGCCGGTACGCGCCTCGGTCGGCGCCGACCCAGCCGGCGCCTTCGGCGGTATCGCGTGAGGAGTCAGACACCGGTGCACCGTAGCAATGATCCACAGTGCGGCAGGAGTCCACCCGGCCGACTTCATGCACCGGCATCTAATGCCCTTGACACTTTCCGGGGCCGACCACGTAGGTTGAAGCGATCTGTCACGAAGGGCGGAGGCCCCGATGCGCGCACCTGGCACGACACCGCACGGTGTCGGCACGGGCACGCGGCTGATCACCCGACGGCATGTCGACTACTGCCGTACCGCCTCCGCCTTCTGTCCTTCCGCACGCCGCTGACCCCCGCCGGCCCGTCGGGCCGGTCGACTCGTCGTGTCTCCGGAAGGAACTCCCGTTGTCCGGTCCCGCCCTGCGGCTCGCCGTCGAACTCGACGGTGACGGCGCCCACCCCGCGGCCTGGCGCCGCGCCGCCCACTCGCCCGACCACCTGCTCACCCCACGCCGGGTGGCCCGCGTCGCCGCCGCCGCGGAGAACTCCGGGTTCACCCTGATCACCCTGGCGGACGGCGCGCTGCCGCCCGGCGGCACCCCCGACGTCGTCGGCCGCATCGGGGCGGTCGAGCGGGCCGCGTTCCTCGCCGCGTCGACCAGTGTCATCGGTATCGCGCCCGTCGTGCCGGTCACGTACGCCGAACCCTTCCACGTCTCCAGCCAGTTGGCGTCCCTGGACCACATCTCGGTCGGGCGCGGCGGCTGGGTGGTGGGCGAGGAGGAACGTCCCGAGGCGGCCCGGGTCTGGGGCCGGCCGCACGTCGACGGCGAGGCCGCCCGGGCCCGGGAGTCCCGCGATGGGGTGGAGGTCGTCCGCGCCCTGTGGGACTCCTGGGAGGACGACGCGGTCGTCCGTTCCGTCGCCACCAGCAGATACCTCGACCGCGACCGGCTGCACTACGTCGACTTCACCGGCGACGCCTACGCGGTCAAGGGCCCGGCCATCGTGCCGCGGCCGCCCCAGGGCCAACTCGTCGTCCTCGGCCGGCCCGACCGCGTCCCCGCCGGGCAGCTCGACGTCGCCCTCGTCGAGGGCCGCGATCTCACCGCGGTCGCCGCGGCCGCCGCCGGCGCCGGAACGCCGCGCGTCTTCGCCGAGATCGAGGTCGCCCTCGACACGGCCCACGCCACCGCCGAGGAGCGCGTCGCCGACCTCGAACAGCACGCGCCCTGGACCGACCGGGGACGGCTGCGCCACATCGGCTCCGCCTCCGGACTCGCCGTCCTGCTCGGGCGGTTGCGGGGCGTCGTGGACGGCGTACGCCTGCACCCCCTCGTGCTCGACGAGGATCTGCCGGAACTGTCCCGGCTCGTCCTGCCGCACCTCTTCGAGCGGCGCCTCGCCCTGCGCCCGCTGCCCGGCGCGTCCCTGCGTATCCACCTGGGCCTGGAACGCCCCGCCAACCGCTACGCCGCCGGCCCGGACCTCGAGGCCCTTCAGGAGACCCGATGACCCGCACCGACCCCCTCGACGTCCCCCGGCCGGACGCCCGACTGCACTTCGGTGTCTTCTTCCAGGGCGTCAACCACTGGACCATCTGGTCCGACCCGGCCAGCGGCTCCCAGATCGACCCCGCGAACTTCCGGCAGGTCGCCCGGACCGCCGAACGGGGCCTGTTCGACGCGTTCTTCCTGGGGGAGGGGCTGCGGCTGCGCGAGGTCGACGGACTGATCCACGAACTCGACGTCGCCGGCCGGCCCGACGCCATCACCCAGCTCGCCGCGCTGGCCGCCGTCACCGACCGGATCGGCCTGGTGAGCACCTCCAACACCACCTTCAACGAACCCGCCGACCTGGCCCGCCGGCTCTCCGGACTCGACCTGCTCTCCGAGGGCCGCGCCGGCTGGAACGTGGTGACCACCGACAACGCCTGGACGGGCGCCAACTTCCGGCGCGGCGGCTACCTCGACCACGCCGACCGCTACCGGCGTGCCGAGGAGTTCCTCACCGTGGCCCGCGCCCTGTGGGACGGCTGGGCCGACGGGGCCGTCTCCGGCGCGGCGGGCGCCCCCGCCTGGGCGGCGCCGGGAGCCGTGGGCCGGGTCCGGCACCGGGGGGCGCAGTTCGACGTCGACCTCGCCCCCACCCTGCCTCGCAGCGGCCAGGGCCACCCGGTGATCTTCCAGGCCGGGGACTCCGGCGAGGGACGCGACTTCGCCGCCCGCAACGCCGACGTCGTCTTCTCCGCGCACGGCAACGACTTCGACGACGCGCTCGCGTTCGCCCAGGACCTGCGGCGGCGGCTGCTCGCCGTCGGCCGGCCCGAGGACGACCTGCGCATCCTGCCCGGCACGGAGATCATCATCGGGGCGACGGAGGCGGAGGCGCTGGAGAAGAAGCGTTGGATCCGTCTCCAACAGGTCACCCCGGCAACGGCGTTGGGTGTCGCCGGGCTGCTGTGGGGCCTCGACCTCTCGGACCGGGACGCCGACGGACCGCTGCCCAAGGAGGACCCGGTCGTCGCCGAGAACGACGGCTCCTTCGGCGCCCGGCGCCTCGCCGACCCGCGTACGGTGGTCGCCGAGTGGCGCGAGAAGGCGGAGGCACACGGCTGGTCGCTGCGCGAGACCGTCATCGCCCTCGGACCGCAGCGCGGGCACGTCGGCACCCCCTCCGGGCTCGCCGACCGGTTCGCCCACTGGGTGCGGCACGGAGCCGTCGACGGTTTCAACGTGACGCCGTACCTGATTCCGGACGGCCTCGACGACATCGTCGACCTGCTCGTCCCGGAACTCCAGGAACGCGGCGTCTACCCGACGCGGTACACGGGCAGGACGCTCCGTGACCACCTGGGCCTGCGTGAGCCCCTCACCCACCGCTCCACGACCGACGGACGGCAGGCGGGCTGACCGTCTCCTCCGCCGTACCGGCCCGCCCCGCCCGGGCGGGCCGGTTCCACTCGCCGTCGCCGAGCACGAGCAGCGGATCGAACATCACCACCACCCCGGCCAGCAGCAGGAAGATCACCGGACCGATCAGCATCGGCAGCAGCAGCGAGGTGGGGCTGTCGCCGGCCCACGACGAGGTCGCGCCGTGCACATGGACACTGACCGCGGCCATCGCCGTGTAGTGCATCCCGGACACGGCGACGCCCATCACCAGGCTGGCGCCCAGGCTCGTCAGGAACCCCCGGATCGTGACGGCCGCCCACAGGGCGGCGGTCGCGGCCACCACGGCGATCAGCACCGAGAGCACCACCGTGCTCGCTGTGTACTCGATGGCGCCGTTGAGCTGGAGGGCCGCCATGCCCAGATAGTGCATGGCGGCGACTCCGAGGCCCGTGACGACCCCCGCGAGCGACAGCGACGCCCGGCCGGCGCCCCGGTAGCCCACGATGAACACACCGACGCCCACCACCACGACCGCGACCGCGAGGCTGAGCACGGTCAGGCCGACGTGGTAGCCGATCCGGGTCTCCTCCACCTGGAAGCCGATCATGGCGATGAAGTGCATCGTCCAGATGCCACAGCCGATCGACGCGGCCCCCAGCGCCAGCCAACCCGGCTTCCACGAACTGCTGTTGAGCAGCGTCCGCACGATGCAGCGCAGCCCCAGCGCTCCTCCCATACAAGCCATCACAAAAGCCGCCACCGGGGTCACCACCCCGTACCGGAATCCGTCTATCGTGCCTTCCATCATCAACTCCCCCCAGAGTGACGACTGTTCGTGAGAAACGTGTCTACGGGTAAGGGAGTGGTAAAGCAAGCGTTTCCTGAGAGTCGAGGACCACGAGCACGCCGCGGCCGTCGACTCCCCGGCTGTCACCGGAGCGTGAGCGGGGCCTCGGACGCGCGGCGGGTCGGCTTCTCCGGATCGCGGACGCAAGTGGGGCCGCCGTGACCGCACATGGGCGCCCTCGTCCGCCCGGCCGTGGGGACGGCGGGGCCGGTGCGACCGTCGCGAAGCCGGTGAGGACGGCGGCCGACCGGGCAACCCGCCGGCGCCCGAAGCGTCAAGGCCGTCCGGACGCCCGTCCGGCCGGTGGCGGCACCCGTCCGTCGGGCCCGCGCCCGGTCACCGTGGCGAGGTGCCCTTCCCCCAGACGAAGACCTCGGTGCTCGGCCGGCGTTCGGAGAACCGGCCCGAAGCGGAGGCGTCCCGCAGCAGCCGACGCAGGTCCGCCTCGAAGTCGGCGCGGCGCGCGCCGAACAGATGCGGGGCCGAGAACGACATCGAGAACACCCCCGCGACCACGTCGTCGACCGTGCGCTCGAGCGCTTGGCCGCCGGGCACGACAAGGCGCCGCGGACCGGAGAATCCGGCCCCGGCGAGCACCGCGGCCTCACCGCCGGGCGTGCCCTGCGGCAGCACGCCCCGGCCGGCCCGCCGGACCGGCCCGAGGTGGCTCTTGACCAGGTCCTCGATCGCCGCACCGGGCACCGCCGGATGGGGAAGACCGTCGACGGTCGGCGTCTCGGTCTTGAGGTCCGAGATGTGCACCAGGGCACCGCCGGGCCGGAGCATGTCCCTGGTGGTCGCGGCCACCAGCTCGCGATCCATCCAGTGGAAGGACTGGCCGAAGGTGGCGACGGTGAACCGGCCCAGCCCCGCGGGCAGTTCCTCGGCCCGGGCCCGCACCCACCGGGCCTTCCCGGCCACTCCTCCTGCGGCGGCCTCGCGCCGCGCCTCGGCGATCATCTCCGCGTCCGGGTCCACGCCGACGACCTCGCCGAACAGGTGGGCCAGGGTCAGGGCGAGGATCCCCGGCCCGCATCCCACGTCGAGGAGCCGCCCTCGTCCGTCGAGACGCAGTGCCCCGGCGAGCGCGTCGGCCAGTCCGGGGGCGTAGGGGAGGCGTCCGCGCCGGTAGTGCGCGGCGGTGCCCGCGAACAACGTCTCGTCCCACTCCCACCCGGCCACCACGTCCGCCGACCCCCTTCGCGTAGATCCCCTTTGTCCGGTTGTCGATGATGTCACGGCCGGGGTGGCGCGCGGCTGCCCGAGCGGTCCGCCCCCCGGCCGCCGGGACAGCGAACGCACAGGGGGCTCACAGCGGGGCCGGGGGGTGGGGGCTCCGTCCCCGCCCGGCACCGAGGGATAACCCTCGAAGCGTCCGGCTTTGGCTGACATGCCACTGTCAAGCCTGTCATTCTCCCACCCAACTACCGCGCACCAGCGGCAAGTTGTCTTCCCGTGCTCACGGTCCCGCACCACTCAGCTCGTCCCGGACAGCACACCCGTCTGCCCGGTCTGTCACCGGCCGTTCCCCACGGCCGCCGCAGTAGGAGAACGAGTGAGACCCAACCCCCGCAAGCGGACCACGGTCGGAGCGGCCCTGCTCTCCACCGCCGCACTCGTGGCCCTCGGTGTCCAGACGGTTCCGGCGACCGCGCTGCCCGCAGCCCCCCACCCCAGCCCCGTGCGCGCCGGTGGCCTGGCCGCCGACCTCACTCCCGCCCAGCGCACGACGCTGATCAGGAGCGCCGAGGCGAGGACGACGGACACGGCCGAGTCCCTCGGCCTGGGCGCCCAGGAGAAGCTGGTCGTCAATGACGTCGTGAAGGACAACGACGGCACCCTGCACACGCGCTACGAGCGGACCTACGCCGGTCTGCCCGTCCTCGGCGGCGATCTCGTCGTGCACACGCCCCCGGCCTCGCTGGCCGCCGGCACGGTGAGCACGACCTTCAACAACAACCGCCGCACCGTCTCGGTCAAGTCCACGACCGCCACGTACAGCAAGGCGGCCGCCCGGACCAAGGCCCTGACGGCGGCCAAGGCGCTCGACGCGACGAACCCCGCCGCCCAGAGCGCGCGCAAGGTGATCTGGGCCGGCGAGGGCACGCCCAAGCTCGCCTGGGAGACCGTGGTGAGCGGCCTCCAGGACGACGGCACGCCGAGCAAGCTGCACGTCATCACCGACGCCGCCACCGGCGCGAAGCTCTCCCAGTTCGAGGGCGTCCAGACCGGCACCGGCAACAGCCAGTACAGCGGCACGGTCACCATCGGCACCACGCTGTCCGGCTCGACGTACCAGCTGAACGACACCACGCGCGGCACGCACAAGACGTACAGCCTCAACAACGGGACGTCCGGCACCGGCACCCTGATGACGGACGCCGACGACACGTGGGGCACGGGCTCCGGCTCCAACACGCAGACCGCCGGCGTCGACGCGCACTACGGCGCCCAGGTGACGTGGGACTTCTACAAGAACACCTTCGGCCGCAGCGGCATCAAGAACGACGGCGTCGCCGCCTACTCCCGCGTCCACTACAGCACGGCGTACGTCAACGCCTTCTGGGACGACGACTGCTTCTGCATGACCTACGGCGACGGCACCAGCAGCACCCACGCGCTGACCTCGCTGGACGTCGCGGGCCACGAGATGACGCACGGCGTCACCTCCAACACCGCGAACCTCAACTACACCGGTGAGTCCGGCGGGTTGAACGAGGCCACCTCCGACATCTTCGGCACGGGCGTGGAGTTCTACGCGGCCAACTCCTCCGACGTCGGTGACTACCTCATCGGCGAGAAGATCGACATCAACGGCGACGGCACCCCGCTGCGTTACATGGACAAGCCCTCCAAGGACGGCGGCTCCGCCGACAGCTGGTACTCCGGCGTCGGCAACCTGGACGTCCACTACTCCTCGGGCCCGGCGAACCACATGTTCTACCTGCTCTCCGAGGGCAGCGGCACCAAGGTCATCAACGGCACCAGCTACACCAGCACGACCTCGGACGGCGTCGCCGTCGCGGGCATCGGCCGGGCAGCGGCGCTTCAGATCTGGTACAAGGCGCTGACGACGTACATGACGTCCAGCACCACCTACGCCCAGGCCCGCACCGCCGCGCTGAACGCCGCCTCGGCGCTCTACGGCGCCAGCTCCGCCCAGTACGCCGGAGTGGGCAACGCCTTCGCCGGCATCAACGTCGGCAGCCACATCACGGTCCCGACGACGGGCGTCTCGGTGACCAACCCGGGCAGCCAGTCCGCCACGGTCGGCACTGCGGTGAGCCTGCAGATCTCCGCCAGCAGCACCAACAGCGGCTCGCTGACGTACGCGGCGACCGGCCTGCCCGCCGGCCTGTCGATCAGCAGCTCGACCGGCCTGATCTCCGGCACGCCGACCACGGCCGGCTCCTCCAGCACCACCGTCACGGTGACCGACAGTACCGGCGCGACCGCCACCGCGTCGTTCACCTGGACGGTCAGCTCCACCGGCGGCGGCTCCTGCACCGCCACACAGCTGCTGGGCAACGCGGGCTTCGAGTCGGGCAGCACCACCTGGACGACGACGAGCGGTGTGATCACCAACTCCAGCAGCCAGGCGGCCCGCACGGGCTCCTACAAGGCATGGCTCGACGGCTACGGGTCGACCCACACCGACACGCTGTCGCAGTCGGTGACGATCCCTAGCGGCTGCACCAACACCACGTTCACCTTCTACCTGCACGTCGACTCGGCCGAGACCAGCACCAGTACCGCGTACGACAAGCTGACGGTCACCGCCGGATCCACCACCCTGGCCACCTACTCCAACCTCAACAAGGCCACCGGGTACGTCCAGAAGTCCTTCAGCCTCGGGTCCTTCGCGGGCTCCACCGTGGCGCTGAAGTTCTCGGGCGTCGAGGACTCCTCGCTCCAGACCAGCTTCGTCGTGGACGACACCGCCGTCACGACCGGCTGATCATGACCGGCTGATCACGATCGGTTGCACACGACCGGTTGATCCGCTCGAACCGACGACGTCCCGCACACGGGCTCCCTCCGTGTGCGGGACGTCGTGGTGCGCGCTCCGTTCGGTTCAGTTCAGCTCAGTTCAGCGGGTCGAGCGTCAGGTACGCCTGGCTCGGCGAGCCGTCGTGGACGAGGGACTCCTGCTGCCCGACGTCGTCGAAGGCGAACGCGTACGCCTTGCCGTCCGCCATCTGCGCGTGGATCTTGCGGGCGTAGTGGTTGGTCACCGTGTCCTGGTAGAAGTTCGCCGTCGTGGTGTCCGGCTGGTTGGGGTTGACCAGGAGCGTGGAACGGTTGAAGCCCGCGCACAGGGTGCGGGAGATCGGTCCGCGCACGGCGTCGTTCGGCGCGTCCAGCAGCCGGTGGCAGCCGAAGATGCTGGACGCGTCCGGCTTCTGGAAGCTGGTCACGACCGCGCCTGAGGAGTTGGTGAAGTTCATGACGCCGCCCGAGACCCGCCCGAAGTACTTGGTGCCCGGCTGGTCGGCGAACGGGGTGACGGTCAGCGTGCTCGTCGCGTACTTTTGCCAGACGCGGTTGACGTAGTCGTCCATGACGTTCGCCGGGAGGGCGCCCGTCTCCACCCCGTACAGCGGGGCGAGCGCCCGCAGCACGGTGCCGTCGGACCGGGTCTGGACGAGGTTCGCCCAGCCGCCGGGCTGTCCGCGCAGGGCGTTGAAGAAGCCGGTGTAGCCGCCCGCCTTGAGGTGCCCGGTGCTGATGGTGGTCCCGTCGGCGCGCTGTACGCCGACCGCGTACGGCGCGGAGAACATGTCGACCTGCGTGCTGTTCAGCCACAGCCCGGAGTCGTTCAGCGTGTACTCCGACCAGTTGAACAGGATGTTCCGGTTCGGGTCGGTCGGGTTCTGCACGGCCGGCTGCACCAGGCCGCCGGTGGTGAGTCTGAAGTCGAGCTTCTGTCCGTAGGAGAAGTAGACCCGGCCGGAGAACTTGGGGAGCCGGATGGTGGCGGACTGCCCGGCGGCCGGGCCCGCGATCGAGGCGTCCGGCGCGGGTGTGGGCGGGTTGCCGCCGACGGGCCAGGCGTGGAAGGTGCCGTTCGCGTCCGCCCAGCCCTGCCGGCCCGTCGTCAGCTGGGTGCCGAGGTTGTAGACGTAGAGGCGGTCGCCGCGCCCCGAGTTGTTGGTGATCTTCAGCGGGATGGTGTCGGGGACGGCCGCCTGGGCCGGGGGACCGAGAGAGAGCAGTGCGCCGACGAGAGCGGCTGCTCCGGCGATTCTGAGTGCGTGCGTGATCCTCGAGAGCACTCTCCACCTCCGTGCGGGTAGGCCTGTGGGGTTGGTCCGTACCATGTTGAGAGCGCTCTCAAAGTCGCATCGGGGTTGTGCCCATGTCAACAATGTGAGCAGAAACAGGAACGGGAGCGGGAACAGAAACAGAAGAAGCAGGAACGGAAACGGAATCGGAAACGGCAAAGAAGGGACACCCCCGGCACGGCTCGTGCCGGGGGTGTCCCCGTGTGCGGTCCCGGTCGCTCAGAAGGTGCGCTTCAGCAACTCCAGCAGCGCGGCCCAGTGCCGCTCGGAGCCCTTCTCGTCGTACGCGGCGGTGTCGGCCTGCGTGTAGCCGTGCTCGGCGCCGGTGTAGACCTCGCACGTGTGACGGACGCCGGCCGCGGTGAGGGCCTCCTCGAAGCGCTCGATCTGCTCGGGCGGCAGGGAGTGGTCGTTGTCGGCGTGGCCGAAGTACAGCTCGGCCGTGATGTGCTCGGCCGCCAGGTGGGGGCTGTCCGGCGCGTCGGTCGCGAGCCGCCCGCCGTGGAAACCGGCCGCCGCCGCGACCCGCTCCGGATGGCCGCCGGCCGTCCACAGGGCGAGCCGGGCGCCCATGCAGTACCCGGTCAGCGCCACCGGGCCGTCCGCGACGAGCGGGGACTCCTCCAGCCACCGCAGATAGGCCCCGGCGTCCCGCACGGCGAGTTCGGAGGTGAGGGACTGGATGAGGGGGCCCAGGGCCGCGAAGATCTCCGGACGCGCACCCGGGTCGATGAACTCCGGCAACTCCACGACCGGGGCGCGCCCGTGCCGGTAGAACACGTTCGGGACCAGCACCGTGTAACCCGCCTCGGCGAGCCGGTCGGCCATCGCCCGCAGGTGCGGACGCAGCCCGAAGGCGTCCTGGTAGAGCAGCACGCCCGGCCGGGGCGCCCCGTCGGCGGGATGCGCGAGATAGGCGTCGGCGACGCCGTCCTCGGTGCGGATGTCCACGGCTGTTCCCTGTACGGAGGTCATGGGGGTGCCTCTCTGCGTGGTGCACTACGGCGAGTGGGCGAGCGATCGACCGGCCCGGTGGGGCCGGGCGGCGACCATCGTTGCATGCACCATCCACCTGCCTTCCGGGACCCCCGGTCCAGGGTGTTCGGGGCGCGAAAGGCCTTACTCGAACCGCGAGGTGTCGCCCGCCCCGTGCCGCACGATCTCCGCCTCGCCCTCGGAGAAGTCGATGACCGTGGTCGGCTCGGTGCCGCAGTCCCCGGAGTCCAGCACGGCGTCCACCACGTGGTCGAGCTGGTCCTTGATCTCCCAGCCCTGGGTCATCGGCTCGTCCTCGCCGGGCAGCAACAGGGTGCTGGACAGCAGCGGTTCACCGAGTTCGGCGAGCAGGGCCTGGGTGACCACATGGTCCGGGATGCGCACGCCCACCGTCTTCTTCTTCGGGTGCTGGAGCATGCGCGGCACCTCCTTGGTCGCCGGGAGGATGAAGGTGTAGCTGCCCGGCGTCGACGCCTTGATCGCGCGGAACACGTCCTTGTCCACCCGTACGAACTGGCCGAGTTGCGCGAAGTCCTGGCACACGAGGGTGAAGTGGTGCCGGTCGTCCAGGTCGCGGATGGCCCGGATCCGGTCGATGCCGTTCTTGCTGCCCAGTCGGCAGCCCAGCGCGTAGCAGGAATCCGTCGGGTACGCGATCAGCGCGTCCGCCCGGATGGCGGCCGCGACCTGGGTGATGGTGCGCGGCTGAGGGTTGTCGGGGTGCACGTCGTAGTACTTCGCCATTGGCCGAGCTTATGCCGTGCCACGGGGCGGCGGCTCCGCAGGACCGCCGTGCGGCTCGCCCAGGACGAACTGCCGGCTGTCGGCTGGCAGCACCGGCGCCGTCGCGGGGTCGGTCTCCCAGCCGTGGCGCATCCAGCGCCGGGCGAGCCGGCCGAGCTGGGTCAGCGCCAGGAAGCCACGCAGCCGCCGGGAGTCCGGGTCGGACCGGCCCGCCTGCCCGAGCCCCGCTTCGACGGCGGAGACGACCTCGTCGCACCACTGGTCGACCAGCTCGCGCAGCTCCGGCTCGACCACCGCGGCCTCGTGCACGGCCAGCGCGTAGGGACGGATCCGCGGCCACTGGCGGGCGGCGTCGCGCAGCTACGCCCGCCCTGCCCGCGCAGCCGCCCTGCCCGCGCAGCCGCCCTGCCCGCGCAGCCGCCCTGCCCGCGCAGCCGCCCTGCCCGTGCAGCTGCGGGCGGCCGTCGTCGAGGGCGGCGGCCAGGCCTTCATGAACGGCCTGCACGCCGCCTTCGTGGTCACCGGCCTACTGTGTGTCGCGGGCGTCGTCCTGGCCGCCGTCGGCATCAGGAAGTCCGCCGCCTCGGGCTGACGTCCGCGGTTCCGCCCGCGGTATCCCCGTTCCGCGGGCGGACGTTCCGGCCCGCGTGAGGTAACGTCCCCGACCGATATGACTGGTTCGGCCCGCACGGGCCGTGAGGGACGAGGAGAGCGCCGAGATGGCCGGCCGGGACGACGGGAACCCTCACACCGACGCGGCGGACGACGCCGGCTCGGCGTGGGCGCAGGAACTCCTCGGACAGCTGCGCCCCACCGGCGGCGACCTCCGCAGAGTCCTCGACTGGCTGGCGGTGACGCTCGACGCGACCGTCTCCCTGCGCGACGACAAGGGCGCCGCGCTCGCCGGACCGCTCACCCCGCTGGACGAGAGCCTGGTCGCCGCCGTCACCGGCGGCAGGCTCGCCTCCGCCGCCTGGGAGGGCGAGGGCAGGTCCGTGCGCCTGATCAGGGTCGAACTCCCGCGCCCCGCCTCGTCGGGCGTGCTCGCCGTGACCCGGACGCGCCCCTTCGACCGGCGCGCCTCCGCCATCGTCACGCACACCGTGGGCGTCCTCGAACTCCTGCTGCGCGCGCAGGAGACCGCCGCGACCGGACACCGGCTGGCCCGTGCCACCGCCGATCTGCGCCTCGCCATCCTCCAGCTGCTCATGGTCGAGGACACCGTCGCCGCCCGCCGTGTCGCGGCCGGTCTGTGGCCCGGCCTGCTCGACACCGACACCGCCTGCGTCTACGTGGTCGAGACCAGCACCGAGGAACGCGACCGGCTCGCGGCGGCCTGCGTGGCGGCGACCCACGACGAGGCCCTCGTGGTGCGCTGTCCCGCCATGGACGGCCACGTCATCGTCGTCGTCCCGGACGACACCGCGGGCCGTGCGCTGCGCGCCCTGTGCGGCCGGCACGCCGGCGCCTTCCTCGGCGGCAGTGCCCCGCAGAGCCTCGCCCGCACCGCCACCGCCTACGGACAGGCCGTCAGCGCCCTCGCCGTGGCCCGCTTCCGCCCCGACAAGACGGCCGTCTACGCGGAACGCACCCACCCCGAACGCCTGATGGACCCCGAGGTCCTGCGCACCTGGACGACCCGGCTGCTGCGCCCCCTCGACACCCTCCCGCACCACACCCGCGCCGAACTCCTCGCCACCACCCGGCTCGGCCTGGAGTTCACCGCCGTCAACGCCGCGAAGGTGCTCGGCGTCAGCCGCAACACCGTCCGCGCCCGCATGGAACGCGTCGAGAACCTGCTGCGTGCCGACTTCTCCGACCTCACCGTCCGCGCCGCGGTCCACCTCGCGCTGCACACCCAGGTCGCCATCGCCGGGCACCTGACGGGCACCCCGGCGGCGCCCGCCCCGCTCGGCGAGCTGCTCGGCGGCCCCGCCCTGCGCGGCTGGGCGCAGGATCTGCTGGCCCGCCTCGACTCCGACGGCCGGGACCTGCGCGGCACCCTGCGCGCCTGGATCGCCGCCGGCGGCAACGCCGAACGCGCCGCCCAGCTGCTCGGCGTGCACGCGCAGACCGTCCGCGAACACGTCCGCAGCGCCGAACCCGTCCTCGAACGTCAGCTGCTCGCGGCCGGCAGCGACCTGTACGAGGTGGTCCTGGCCCATGTGGCGGCGGGCGACCTGGCCCAGCCCGACCTGCCCGAATCCGCCCAGCGGACGGAATCGGGCCATCCGGACTCACCTGTGCACAGGTGAGTCCTCCGGCGGCCGGAGCGGGCATCGAGACGATTCCCAGCCGCCCGCCGGGCACGTACTTTCGAGGAGCGGCGGGGGTACGACCGGAACGGGGGACCGGTCGCACCCCCGTGCTTCAGTTCCGCAGGCGGACCGGGATCTCCTGCCAGCCGCTCGCGATGAACGAGGGCACCTGTCGCAGCTCCGCGGCCCCGGTGTCCAGGCGCAGCCCGGGGAACCGGTCGAACAGCGCGGGCAGCGCCGTCAGCGCCTCCATCCGGGCCAGCGGCGCCCCGATGCACCGGTGCACACCGATCCCGAAGGCCAGATGGTCGTCCGCCGCGCGGGCCGCGTCGAACACCTCCGCGTCCGCCCCGAAGTGCGCCGGATCCACGTTGGCCGCCGCGTACGTCGTGATGATCGCGTCCCCGGCCGGGATCGTCACCTCACCCACGGTGATGTCCTCGACGGCGAACCGCAGCGGCAGCGTGGCGATCGGCGGGTGCAGCCGCAGCGTCTCGTCCACCACCGCGTCCCAGCCGATCTCGCCCGCGCGGACGGCCGCCAGTTGCTCGGGCCGCCGCAGCAGCGCCACCGCCGCGTTCCCGATGAGGTTCACGGTCGTCTCGAAACCGGCGCCGATGACCAGCAGCAGCGTGTACAGCAGCTCCTCGTCGCCGAGCCGGTCGCCCTCCTCGTCGCGCACACGGATCAGTTCGGTCGTCATGTCGTCGCCGGGATGCTCGCTCTTGTACGCGATGAGCCCGCCCAGCACCGTACCGATCTGCTCCTGCACGTGCGCGGCGTGCTCCGGGGTCGGGTCCGTGGTGTCCATGATCGCCGCGACCAGCCGGACATTGGCGTCCCGCAGGTGGTCCGGCACCCCGAACAGCTCACAGACGATCTGCATCGGCAGCGGATGCGCGAAGCCGGCCTTGAGGTCGACGGTGTCGTCGCCCTTCTCCAGTGCGTCCAGCAGCTCGGCGGTGATCGCCTCCACCCGGGCGCGCAGCGCCTCGGTGCGCCGGTGGGTGAAGCTCGGCGCCACCAGTTTGCGCAGCCGCGCGTGGTCGGTGCCGTACGTGGAGAGCATGTTGATCACCCCGACCCAGCCCAGGATCCAGCCCCAGGAGGGGTGCTCGCCGAGTTCCGCCCACTGCCGCCAGTGCCGCCGCGGGTCCTTGCTGACCCGCGGGTCCAGGATCAGTGCCTTGAGGGTGTCGTACCCGGTGGGCGCCCAGGCCGGGATGCCGCCGGGCAGCTCCACGGGCACGAGCGGCCCGAGGGCGCGCAGCCGGGCGCTCTCGGCGTGGACATCGGTGCCGAACGGGTCGAGGACGATGCGGTCGGTCACGGTCACGAACGGACTCCTGAGGGTTCGGAAGTGGGGGAGCGAGGGCTGAAGCGGACGGGCAGCGCGGTCAGCGAACGGTGGAACGCGCCGGGCCGCCAGGTCAGCCGATCGCGGGGCACGACGGGATCGAGGTCGGGCAGCCACTGGGTGAGCCGCTCGATCGCCTCGGTGACCAGCAGCAGCGTGTGCTGCTTCACCGGACAGGCATGCGCTCCCGCTCCCCATGACAGATGCGAGGCGTCGTTCGGATGCCGCTCCTCGGTGACCTCCCGCTCGGCGAGGATCCCGAGTGCCCCGTACGACACCACCACCGGCACCGCCTCGCGCAGCCATACCCCGTGGAAGGCCACGGGCCGGCGGACGTAGTAGATGCCGTAGTTCGCGAGCGGCGTCTCGTGGTGCAGCACCTCGACCACCGCGTCCAGGACGGGGCGGGCGCCATTGGTGAGGGTGGAGTAGTAGAGCGGGTTGCCGAGGATCCTCGACAGCGTGTTGGACAGCAGGTTCGCGGTCGGCCCGTACCCGGCGCCGAGGGTGAGGAACACCTGCCAGGTGACCTCCTCCCGGGTGAGCCCCGCCGGGTGGTCGAGGAGCCGGCTCGGCAGGTCGTCGCCGCGCCGTTCGGTCTTGGCGGCGATGAGGTCCAGCACGTACTGGGCGTACTCCGCCTCGCCCACGGTCGCCCGGTCGCCGCCCTCCATCATCTTGCCCACGCCCGAGTGCAGCCGGTCGCCCTGGCTCTCCGGCAGGCCGAACAGGTCGTTGAAGACCAGCGCCATCAGCGGCTCGGCGAAGTCGCCGACCAGGTCGGCCTCGCCCCTCGGCCCGATCCGGCCCACCAGCAGCCGCACCGCCCGGTGCACCCGCCCCCGCAGGTCGTGCGGTTCCACCAGGTCGAAGACGTCGATGAGGGTGGTGCGGTAACGGACGTGCGCTGCCCCGTCGGCGAACAGGGCGTTGGGCCGCCACCGCATCATGCCGAGCACCGGAGAGTCGTCGGGCACGGTCGACTCCCACGCGCGCGGGTCGTGCGAGAACGTCTCCTCGTCGTGCAGCACGTCGAGCGCGGCGCGCCGGTCGGTGACCACGTACGCCGGCACCCCTGGCGCCAACTCGGCCCAGCCGACCGGCCCTTGGCTGCGCAGTGCCTGGTAGTAGCGGTGCGGATCGGCTGCGAAGCCCTCCTCCCACAGCCGCACCGGCGCGGAACGCGCGAAGTCGCGCTGGTCCGGGGGATGGATGGTCACCGGGCCTCCACGGGGTCACGTCCGATCAGATGGTCGACGAGCGCGAGCAGCGCGTCGATCGAGGAGTCGCGGTCCCGTGCGTCGCAGGTCACCATCGGTGTCCCGGGCTCCAGGTCCAGCGCCTGGCGCAGCCGCTCCACACCGTGGTGGCGGGGCGCGTCGGGGAAGTCGTTGAAGGCCACCGCGTACGGCAGCCCGCTCTCCTCCACCAGGCCCAGCACGTCGAAGGACGCGTCGAGGCGGCGGCTGTCGACGAGGACGAGCGCGCCGAGTGCCCCGTAGGCGATGTCGTCCCACAGCGCGCGGAAGCGCTCCTGCCCGGGCGTGCCGAACAGGTACAGCACGACATCGCCGGGGAGGCTGATCCGCCCGAAGTCGATGGCGACGGTCGTCGTCGACTTCTCCCGCACCCCGGCCAGGTCGTCCACCTCGGCGGACGCCTCGGAGAGGTGTTCCTCGGTGTGCAGCGGCCGGATCTCGGACACCGAGTCGATCAGGGTCGTCTTGCCCACCCCGAACGGCCCCGCGACCAGGATCTTCACCAGATCGCGGGCGGTGTCGGGGTGGTGGACGGCGCCGGGCGAACCGGCGCTAGGGGTGGTGTTTGAGGGCGCGGAGGCCATCGGCCACTCTCTTCAACAGGTCGGGGTCGAACCGTTCGGCGGGCGGGATCGGCGCGCGGGCGAGAACGAGGTCCCGGTCGACGAGGTCGGCCGCCAGCACCCGTACCGCGGACACCGGCAGTCTGAGCAGCGCCGCCGCCTCCACCACCGCCAGTGAGCCGCCCACCAGCGTGTCCAGCAGGGCCAGTTCGGCGGCCGGCAGGCCGACCGGCAACGGCTCCTCGCTGCGGGCGAGCACCGACAGCCGCTCCAGATGGGGCCGGCTGGGCCGGGCCACCCCGCCGGTCGACAGGTACGCGGGGACGAGGGGACGGCCGGCCGGGCGGCGGGTCATGCCGGTGCGTTGTCGTCGGCTCCTCGGGGCGCGGCCGCCATGGCCTTCTCGCCCAGTCGCGCCACCTGGGAGTGGACCCGGTGCGCCAGCAGGTCCAACCGCATCTCGCCGTCGCCGTACGCGGCCACGCAGGTGCCGTGGTCGGTCGGCACGATCAGCACATAGCCGTGGTCGGACTCGATGACGATCTGGCGTACCTCGGCCCGCTCCCGGTCGGCGAACGCGGCCGCCGCCGTCCGACAGGCCCCCTGCACGGTGCTGGTGATGGCGGCCACCCGCTCGGCCGACGGCTGCGACAGGGCGTCGGTGTAGCCCGTCACCAGTCCGTCCCGGGTCAGCATGACGGCGGCCAGCACGTGCGGCACCTGCAGGATCGGTTCCAGCACCCATGCCGTGTCGCCCGTATTACGGCTGGTCATCTCGCCGCTTCCCCCTCGATGTCGATGTGGTCGGTGTGGTCGGTCTCGCCGGTCCGGCCGGCCGGGGTGTCCCCGTGGCCGTCGGCTCCGGCGTTCTCGGCGGCCGCGCGGGCCGCCGCCGTGCCGGACTGGAGCGCGCCGAGCGCGGCCGCGGCCTCCTCCGGTGTGCGCGCGGGTCTGTGCGCGGCTCTTCGGGCCGGGCTCTCCTCGGGTGCGGCGGCCCGGGTGCGGCGACGGCGTTGCGGCAGGCCGTCGGTGTCCGAGGGCTCGTGATGCCCCGGTGCCGCCTCGGGGGCGCCGGACTCGGTGCCGTACGCGTGGGAGGGCGCGGGCCGGTCGGCCGCGGCCTTCCGGGTCGTGCGCGGCGCACTCGCGGCCGGCGGCCGGTCGGCCGGGTCGAGACGGCTGAGGAGATGACTGTCGACCCGCAGCACCGCGCGCACGCCGCCGTACGGCGAGGCCGAGGAGACATCGACGCCCAGGTCGAACTGCCGGGTGAGACGGCCGATCGCGGCCAGCCCCATGCGCGGCGGATCGCCCAGGTCGGTCAGCAGGATGAGGTCGTCGCCGGCCACCAGCCGCTGGACACGGTCTCGTTCGTCCCTCGTCATGCCGAGGCCCGCGTCGTCGATGGTGACGCACACGCCGTGGTGGACGTGCTCCAGGCTCACCACGACGTCGGTGTCCGGGGCGGAGTGCCTGAGCGCGTTGTCCAGCAGTTCGGCGACGATGATGGCCACCGGTTCGACGGCGTGCGAGACCAGGGCGGTGCCGGTCTCGAGGTGGTTGTGGACCTGGACCCGGTGGTAGCCCGCGAGCCGGGCCTGGCCGCCGGTCACCGCGTCCACCAGGTGCGACTCCTCGCGCGCCAGCCCGACCCAGGCCCCGCACACCACGGCGGTGACCTGCGCGCGGCGCAGCGACTGCTCGTTCTCGTGGTCCAGCCGGAACAGCGTCTGCGCCAACTCCGGGTCGTCGTAACGCTGCTGGAGTCCGCGCAGCGCGTCCTGGAGCCGGTACAGCGCCGCCTGGATCTCCCGGGTGGCGCCGCGCATGCCGGCCTGTGCGGCCGCGTCGACCCGGGTGCGCTGGGCGGCCACCTCGGACTGGAGCGCCAACACCACGTTCTCCAGGGCGATGCCCAGCGGGGTGCCCGTGGTCAGCGGCTGGAGCGGGCCCGGTTCGGCCACGTGCGGATGGGCCACCTGCCGGGCGGCGGCGGGCACCCGCCGGCCCGCCAGATGCTCGACCTCCGCCGTGAACGCCTTGACGGACCCGTCCAGTTGGGTTCGCAGTGCGGCGATCTCGGCTCGCTGCCGGGTCTGTTGCCGCCGCAGTCGCAGCAATCCGCCGCCGAGGGCGAGCGCGGACAGTGTGCCGGCGGCCAGGCCGCCGGCCACCAGGTCCGGTAGTTCCATCATCGATTCGGTTCCAGGGAGGGTCGGACGTCGTCTCGGTGCTCAGGGCAGGGGCGGATCCGAGGGGCTCGGACCGGGCACTCGCAGCACAGTACACACCGTCATCGATCGATCCCGCACGGTTGAGCGAGACTTGCCTCCCAAAGTGCCCGGTATCTGTTCACTTCTGCGTCGACTGTCGGAATTGCCTTACGCGGTAAGCGAGTTGTACGGCCCGTTTATTCGCCGTCGACCGGGTGGTGGCTGCCGGGCGCCGACGAGGACCGCTCTGACAGCGGGAAGGAGACCGGCCGGTCCTACGATCGGACGGGGGTGGGCCTCCGAACGGGGGCCGCGCTCACCCGTGCCGGTGAGCGCGGGGCGCCCGCGCGTACCACCGGCGTGCCCCTCCCCGTTGGCCCGGGTATGGACCGACCGCCGCCCGTACCGCCCCGAGCCGACTGCCCGTCCGGCCTCCTCAGCGCCGCCCTGTGGGCGGACCGGCCCTGGTGCCGTGTGCCGATCTACGCCCGGCTCGTCGCGGAGTGGCGGGCCCACGGGCGGACCGTGCCCGCCCGCTCGGACATGCAGTGGGTGCCCTCGTCCTCGGCCCGGCGCCTCCGCCGCGACGAGGACGGCACGTTCCGCCCGTGAAGCGCTACCGGCCGCACATCGGGGTCAGCACGGCCAGCGTGCCGTTGGCCTGTCGCAGCGCCAGCTCCAGCGTGACCGGCGCGTGCAGCACCCCGGTCCCGTCCGGCGGGACCAGCCACTCCAGGAACCGCGCGGCCCGGTAGGGCGGCGGGACCGCCACCCAGGAGCCGCGGCCCGCGCGTCTCAGCCCCGCCCCGATCCACCGGGTGCCGGGATCCGGCGGGAGGAAGAACCCGACCCGGTGCGACGCGGTGTCCACGAGTGTGGGTCCGGGGACGGGGCGGGACGCCTGCCACAGCAGGTCCAGGGTGAGCAGGCCCAGCCGGTCGGGCACGCTGAGGACGTCCCAGTAACGGCCCGCCGCCAGCAGGGCGATCCCGTCGCCCTGGTCCCATTCCCGCTTGCACAGCCGTGGGTCCGTCGCGGCGGCGGCGAGCCATTCCACGCCGCGCGTCCACATCGCATCGCTCATGTCGGCTCCGTGTGACCTCCGCCCCGGCCACATGCCGAGCGGGCATATGCATGCTGGTAGATATCTCTACGTGGCGGAAGGGGTGGCGAACCGTGGCGTTTTGGTGTGTTTCGTTCGAGACCCGAGTCGCTGTTCGGACCCGCGCCGCCCGGCCGGACCCTAGTGGTCGTTCTCCAGGTGCAGCTTGAGCAGGTCCACGCCGTAGTCGCCGCCGTTGGGGGTGCGGATGATGGTGTGGATGTGCTGCTGGGTCGGGGTCCCGTTCGGGCCGCCCATGCCGCCTCCGCCACCGTCGCTGTCCTTGTTGCCGTAGGCGAGCGGCGACTGGGCGTCGTACTCGACGAGGACGACCGGGCTGTGCACGCGGTAGTAGAAGGCCGAGGAGTCCTTGGTCTCGCCGATCCAGTAGAAGTACGTGTCGTCGAGGTGCTCCTCCACCTCCTTCATCTTCACCTCGGCGTGTCCGTCGTCCATGTTGCCGACGTAGACGCGCACCAGATCCAGCAGGGCGCTCTTCTGCGCGGCGGTGAACCCGGAGGCCACGAGGCCCTGGTAGGCCAGCTTGAGGTTGTCCTGGCCGGCGCCGGCCTTCAGGTTGTCGCCGGCCTTGGTCTCCGAGGAGATCACTTTCTCGCGCTGGGCGTCGGTGAGCGACCGCAGCAGGGTGAGCCCGGCCGTCGTCTCCTTCCTGAAGAGGGTGATCTTCTCGCCGTCGTAGGTGGCCGAGGTCGGCTCGGAGCCCATGAAGGTGGGCGTCATGACCACCTGGTCGCCGAGCACGAAGTAGTTGATGGCCACGTGGTGGCCCTCGTACTGGAAGCCCCACGGCGCGGTGGTCGACGGGGTGCCCATGAAGGTGAAGAAGTAGGCGCCCTCGGTGAGCGTGTCCCGGTTGCCGCCGCTGTAGTCGCCCAGGAACGCGTTGAGCTTCATGATGTTGCGGGTCTGGGTGAGCCCCTCGGCGGACAGCGCGACGCCGAGCAGCGCGTAACCGAGGTCGCGCTGCTTGTCGGTCAGGTCGCCCATCCGGGCGCCCTCGCGCTGATAGCCGTCGACGTTGCTCCAGGCCAGCCACTCGTCGTCGTCCACCTCGAAGACGGAGGCCTTGCGCTCCGCGGTGGTCAGCCCGTCCAGGAACGCCTGGGCGGCCTTGACGACCTTGTCGGTGGAGACGTCCGTCGCGTGGATCGAGTACAGGTCGTCCGCGACCTTGCCGTCGGTGGTGACACCGACGAAGTCCGCGTACTTGACCTCGCTCGCTCCGGGGCCCATTCCGCCGGCGCCGCCGCCGGGTCCCCCGGAGGGCATGCCGCCCGGGCCGCCGTAGGACGAGGCGGCACCGGCGGTGTCGGAGCCGCCGGAGGAACAGCCGGTCACGGTCGCCATCGCGGCGACACCGCCGGCGAGCAGCGCCTTGTTCATGAACCAGCGACGGCTGCGTTCGGATGCGGGGGTACGTGGTCGGTGTCCGTGCATGGGCCCCAAACTTCAGGAGCTACCTGAAGGAAACCTGAAACCGGACCGGCCGTCCCCGTCCCCGTCCCCGTCGCGGTTCCGCTCTTCCCGTCCCCCGTCCCGGCCCCCCTCTTCCCCTCTCCGTCCTGACCCCGTCGTTCCCGCCTCCGCCCCCGTCCCCTGGCGGCCCATCCCATCCCGTCACGTCCGTCCGGTGCCGCCCTGCGGAACCGGCAGCGGCAGATCGGCCTGGCGCAGTTCCGCCAGCAACTCGTTCTGTCCCGCGAGGAGTTCGGTGAGGATGCGGCGGGCGGCCCGCAGCAGCTCGGCCACGTCGCCGCCCGCGAGCGCGTAGCTGACCGTCGAGCCCTCCCGGATCGACACCACGATCCCGGCGCGGCGCAGCACCGCCAGTTGCTGGGACAGGCTGGACGGTTCGATCTCGATCTCGGTGAGCAGGTCCCGTACGGCGACGGGGCCGCCCTGGAGCAGTTCGAGGACCCTGATGCGGACCGGGTGCCCGAGCATGCGGAAGAACTCGGCCTTGGCCTGGTAGAGGGGAACCTGCATGATCGATCGCTCGCTCCCTGCCGCGTACGGTGCGTGGTGCGCGATGGCGGGGCGGCCCGCCCGGCCGGCCGTACGCCGCCGCGCGCCACGTGCTGCGTCACGATCCTGGTGGCTGCGGGCTCCGCACACCCGTGTGATGCGCTGATCTGGATGTGTCGAGATGAAGAAATCTTCAATTCGAGGGTGTGCGAAGCCGCGGCCGTCCGGTCGTCTACACCTCGAGCTCGGCCTCGATCCGCTTGAGCTGGTGACGGGCCATGGCCAGGTTGGACCGGCCGCGGTCCAGGACGAGATAGAGGAACAGCCCGCTCCCGCCACGGCCCTTGAGCAGCCGGATGAGGTGGTACTGGCTGGCGAGCGTGATCAGGATGTCCTCGATCTCACCCTTCAGGCCCAGGTGTTCCATGGTGCGGACCTTGGCGCGGATCACATCGGTGTTGCCGGCCGCGGCGACGTTCAGATCGAGGTCCTTGCCTCCGCCGAGCGTGCCCAGTGCCATGCCGCTCGTGTAGTCCACGACGGCGACCCCCACCGCCCCCTCGATCGCCGTCATCGTCTCCTTCATAGAGATCTCCAGATTCGCCACGGCGCTTCTCCTGCCGCTTGCGCGGGCCCGGGCTCCTCCGGCCCCGCTGGTTCCCCGAACGTACGGAGCGTGTCCCCCGACCGAGTGACGCGCTTCGGGACTGGCCCGAGGAACTTCGGATCGGCAAGATCCCTGCACTCTTTTGAACATGCGCGTACGGGAGTTGAGCGGATCGGTGACGCTCGCGGGAACGCGCGATCCCGCCTCGCCGCCCCCGGGTGGCCCTGGGCGATCCCGGGTTCGCCATTTCGGCGCTGTGAGATGGGGCGCAGGGTGTGGCGCCGTCGGTCCCTCCCGGTGCAGGATGACCCCCACTATCAGGAATCCTGTTGATTCCGCGTCGCGAGGACGGGACCGATCATGCCCCTCACCACCAGATTCCAGGCCAGAGCCGTCCAGCTGCTGCTCGGCGGCATGATGGCCCGCGTGCACAAGGACCTGCGGTTCACCGACGTCCCCAAGCGTGCCGAGACCCTCCGGGTGGAGACCGGCGCCGGGCCGGTGACCTGCACCGTCTACCGCCCGTCGGGCACCGACGGCCCGCCTGCCCCCGTCTACGTCAACTTCCACGGCGGCGGGTTCATCGTCGGGCGCCCCGAGCAGGACGACCACCTGTGCCGCTACATAGCCGCAACGGCCGGCTGCGTCGTCGTCAACGTGGACTACGCCGTCGCCCCGCAGCGGCCGTACCCCGCCGCCGTCACCCAGGCGTACGACGTCACCGCGTGGATCGCCGGGAACGGCGACGCGGGCGGCTGGGACGGCTCACGGCTTGCTGTCGGCGGACACAGCGCGGGCGCCAACCTGACGGCCGCGGTGTGCCGCACGGCCCGTGACCGCGGCACCTTCTCGCCACGCCTGCAGATCCTCGACTCCGCGCCCCTGGACATGGTGACCGATCCGGCCGCCAAGCCGTCCCGGATCGCCAAGCCGCTGCTCACCCCCTCGCTCATGCGGATCTTCACCGGCGTCTACGTCGCGGACCCGGCCGGGCGAGCCGATCCGCTCGTCTCGCCCGGGCTGGCCGCCGACCTCGCCGGGCTGCCGCCCGCCCTGGTCATCACCGCGGAGAATGACCGCCTGCGCGACGAGGGCGACGCCTACGCGAAGGCCCTGGAGGCCGCGGGTGTCCCGGTCACGCACCGCGTGTTCGAGGGCGTCGACCACTACTTCACCCACACCGGCCCGGTGCCGGCCGGCAAGGAGGCCATCGCGCTGATGGCCGCCACCCTGCGCACGGCATTCGACGTCGGCGCCTGACCGGGAGGCGTTCCTCAGTTCGCGGGCAGCCACTTCTCCAGGGCGCCGATGAGACGGTCCAGCGCGGGCGCGTCGGTGGATCGGTCCGTCATGACCGTACGGCCGTCGAACTGAAGCGTGTACTGGAACTTGTCCGCCGACCCCATGTCGATCGCGAACGCGGGAACATCGTCGAGCGCCGGATCTCCAAGCAGTGTCCGCAGCGTCGTGAACTGTGCCGCGGTGGTGCGGCGCACCGCGGACTCGCCGCTGTCGGTGGTCCGGACCGTACCGTCGCCCCGGAGGACCACCTGCCGGTTCACCCCGGCGAAGCCGCCGCTGACGGTCATCGTCACCAGCTTCTGGTCCGGGCCGGTGACGGGTACCGGCGACGGGCTCGCCGACGCCGGAACCGACCCGGAGGGCGAGGCGGAGGGGGCGGAGGAAGCGGAGACGGAGGGCGAGGCGGAGGGGGTGACGGGTGACGGTGGAGCGTCGGAGACGGTCGCCGTCACGACGGTCTCGTCCGTCGGCTCCGCCGCCTTCCCGTCGTCCCCGGACGAGCAGCCGGCCAACGCCAGCGCCGCGGCCGCGCACACCATCACCGAACTCCGAGTGAGCACCGTTCTCTCCCCTGCGTGTCATGTCCGTGCGTGTCATGTCCGCGAGGACTCCGGTCCCTGAGTACCCGTCATCTCAGGGTGCCATGCCGCGGGGTTCCCACCCACGGGGGTGCGTCCGGCCTGTGTCAGAAGTGTTGACCCGGGTTCTGAAAACGTTTTAACGTCACCTCACTCGACCCTTGAGGGGAGGAGACTCCGTGGCGACGTTGCTGCGTGAGAACCCCAGTAAGTCGGAAGAGAACAGCGCGTCCCGTCGCCCGTCTCGGCGCCGGAAAGAGCGAAAACGTTTTCAGGGAACGCGCAA
The DNA here is from genome assembly GCF_042880655.1 of Streptomyces sp. NPDC058295. Classification (NCBI taxonomy): domain Bacteria; kingdom Bacillati; phylum Actinomycetota; class Actinomycetes; order Kitasatosporales; family Streptomycetaceae; genus Streptomyces; species Streptomyces sp. NPDC058295. The sequence continues at coordinate 123,379 of NZ_JBHVYO010000017.1, read as the reverse complement.
CCGGACACTGTTCCTGCTCATGCTGCCGGGGCTCGCCTACTTCCTCGTGTTCCACTACGGCGCGCTCGCCGGCAACGTCATCGCCTTCAAGGAGTACGTGCCGTTCGACGGGCTCTGGGGCAGCCCATGGGTCGGCCTCGGCAACTTCCGGCGGATGTTCGAGGACGCCGAGTTCTGGGACGCGGTCCTCAACACCCTCTGGATCGCGGTCCTTCAACTCGTCTTCTACTTCCCCGTCCCGCTCGGCCTCGCGCTGCTCCTGCACACTCTCACCTGGAGCACGGTCCGCCGCTTCGTGCAGTCCGTGGCCTATCTGCCGCACTTCGTCTCCTGGGTGATCGTCGTCGCCCTGTTCCAACAGGTCCTGGGCGACACGGGCATGGTGAACGGCTACCTCGGCGACGCGGGTCTGCACACCGTCGACATCGTCGGCAACCCCGACGCCTTCCGCCCGCTCGTCGTCGCGCAGGTGATCTGGAAGGACGCCGGCTGGGGCACGATCATCTTCCTCGCCGCGCTCTCCCAGGTCGACGAGCAGAGCTACGAGGCCGCCGCGATCGACGGCGCCGGGCCCTGGCGGCGCTTCTGGCACATCACCCTGCCGGCGATCCGGCCGGTGATCGTGCTGCTGCTCATCATGCGGCTCGGCGACATCCTCTCCGTCGGCTTCGAGCAGATGCTGCTCCAGCGCGACGCCGTCGGCCCGCAGACGGCCGAGGTCATCGACACCTTCGTCTACTACCGCGGCATCGTCGGCGGCGACTACGGATTCGCCGCCGCCGCGGGCCTGTTCAAGGGCCTGGTCGGCGCCCTGCTCGTGTACGCGGCCAACCGGGTCGCCCACCGTCTCGGCGAACAGGGGGTCTACCGGTGAGCGCCCACGTCCGACCCGGCTGGATGGAGAAGCCGCGGCCCGCCACCCAGGCCGCGAAGGCCGTCGCCCTCGCCGCGGTCGTCCTCCTGGTCTGTGTGCCCTTCCTGGTCATCGTGTCGACCTCGCTCGCCGCCCCGAGCGAGGTCGTCGCGAACGGCGGCTGGGTGCTGTGGCCCGAGCACCCCACCCTGGAGGCGTACCGGGACATCCTCGACGGCGGCATCGTCACCCACGCCCTCGCCGTCAGCGCCGGCGTCACGCTCGTCGGCACCGCGCTGAGCCTGCTCTGCACGGTCACCCTCGCCTACGCCCTCTCCCGCCCCGGTGTGTTCGGCGGCCGCCCGGTCCTGCTGCTGACCCTTTTCACCTTCCTCTTCCCGCCGGGCATGATCCCGGGCTTCCTGCTGGTCAAGGAGCTCGACCTGCTGGGCAGTTACGGCTCCCTGGTCCTCCCGGTGCTGGTCAACGTCTTCAACCTGGTCGTGCTGCGCGGGTTCTTCCAGGGCATCCCCGAGGAGTTGTACGAGGCCGCCCGCCTCGACGGCGCCGGGGACTGGCGAACCCTGTGGTCCATCGTCCTGCCGCTGTCGAAGGCGGCACTCGCCGTGGTCGGACTGTTCTACGCGGTGGCGTACTGGAATTCCTGGTTCTACGCCTCGCTCTACCTCGAGAGCGACCACTGGCCGGTGCAACAGGTGCTGCGCACCTACGTCGTGGCCGGCTCCGGCCTCACCGACACCACCACCGGCGAGGCCACGGTCAACGCGCCGCAGACGATCCAGATGGCCGTGCTGGTGATCGCCACCGTGCCGATCCTGCTCGTCTATCCCTTCCTCCAGAAGTACTTCACCAAGGGCGTGCTCACCGGCGCCGTCAAGAGCTGACCCCGCACCTCGAGAGCTGATCCCGCACCTCGCCCCGCAGAAAGGTCATTCGTCATGTCCGGCATGTCCCGACGCACGCTGCTGCGATCCGTGGCCGCGGGTGGCGCCGCCGTCGCCGTCCCCGGAATGCTCACCGCCTGCTCCACCACGGGTTCGGACGACAAGGGCGTCTCCAACGCGGGCAAGGAACTCGCCCCCTGGCCCGCCTACGCGGCTCCCGCCGGCCCCCGGCCCGATCTCGCGCCCACCGAGGCGGGCGTCCAGGCGGGTTTCACGTCCTACCCCTCCTCCCTCGCCACCTCGGTCGCCCGTACCCCCGGCGACGGCTCCACCGTGAAGGTCCTGACCGTCACCTTCGGCACCCCGCCCAAGGCGGCGGACCAGAACCGGTACTGGCGGGCCGTCGAGAAGGCCCTCGGCGTCACGATCGAGTTCACGGTGGTCCCGCAGGCCGACTACCAGAAGAAGATGGCCACCGTCATGGCCGGCGACCCCGACTCACTGCCCGACATCATCAACGTCTTCACCAATGTCACCCTTCCGCGCGAGGCCCAGTTCGTACAGCGCAGAGCCGAGGACCTCACGCCGTATCTCTCCGGCGCGGCCGTCCGGGACCACCCCAACCTGGCGGGCATCCCCACCCACGCCTGGCGCGACATGGGCCGCATCGGCGGGCGGCTCTACGGCATCCCCCTCGAACGCCCGCTGCCCGGCTCGACCCTCTGGCTCAACCAGGGCCTGTTCACCGAGGCCGGCATGCGAGGCGGCTGGTCCTCCACGGACTTCGCCGCCGTCGCCCGCAAAGCCACCCACGGCAAGCGGTACGCGCTCGGCGCATCCGTGGGCTCCCTCTTCGGCAACGCCGTGCACGCCGCCGCCCACCACGCCCCGAACGGCTGGGCCGTCGACAAGAACGGCACCTTCCGTCCCCACTACGGCGACGACCGCTACCGGGCCGCCGTCGCCTTCCAGGCCCAGCTGCGCAAGAACGGCTCCTACCACCCCGACGCCACCTCGATGTCCCAGGTGGACCTCGGCACCCTCTTCCTCAACGGCACCGTCGCCGCCCTCCAGGACGGCTTCGGCGCCTACCAGACCCGCTACCCCGACGCCGAGGGACTGCTGACCCCGGCGCCGGCCCTGCCGTACAGCGTCGACGGCACCCCGGGCGGCATCGTCGCCGCCCGCCGCTCCTTCGGCTACACGATTCTCAAGAAGGCCAAGAAGGAGCGCATACAGATGCTGCTGCGCCTCCTCGACCACCTCGCCGCCCCCTTCGGCACCAAGGAGTGGGAACTCGTCCACTACGGCCTGGAGGGCGTCCACTTCACCCGCGGCAAGGACGGCTCCCCGCAGGCGACGAGGCTCGGCGAGGTGGAGAACGTCTCCAACCTGCCGTTCCGCTACCTGGCCGAGGGCCCTCAGGTGCTGTTCCTGCCGGGCAGGCCCGACGCCGTACGCGCCCTGCACACCTGGCAGCGGACGGTCGTACCGGTCGCGATCCGCAACGCCTCCTTCGGTCTGAAGTCCCCGACCGACACCTCCCAGGGCGCCACGCTCAAGGCCCTGATGGACGACACCGTCACCGCCGTCGTCGCCGGCCGTGCCCCGATGTCGGAGTACGACGAGGCGGTACGGAAATGGCGCTCCCGGGGCGGCGACAGAATGGCCGCGGAGTACGCCGAGGAGTACGACGCCGACACCTGAGTCGGCGGCAGCGGCGCAACGGACACGGGCGAGGGGAACGGAGTACGACATGACGGCACAGGGACGGGTGACCATCCGCGAGGTGGCCGAACGCGCGGGCGTGTCCGTGGCCACGGTCTCCCGCGTGCTCAGCGGCAACTACCCGGTTCCGCAGGCCACCCGCACCCGGGTCCTGCGCGCCGCCCGCGCCCTCGACTACGTCGCCAACGCCCACGCCCGGGCCCTCGTCGGCGGCGGCCGCAAGACGGTCGCCGTCGTCCTGCGCCAGGTCACCAGCCCGTTCTACGCCCAGGTCGCCGAGGGCGTCGAGGCGGAGGCCGCCACCCACGGCTGGCTCTGCCTGGTCGGGACCACCGGCGGGGACCCACAGCGCGAGCTGGAGTTCGTGCAGCTCATGCGGGAGGAGGGGGCCCGGCTGGTCATCCTGGTCGGCGGGGTCGTCGAGGACGACGCCTACCGTGAGCGCGTCGCGCACTACGCGCAGGCCCTCGCCTCCGCCGGGGCCCGCCTGGTGCTGTGCGGCCGGCCCGCCCCCGACCCCGGCATCCCCGCGCTCGTCGTCGAGTTCGACAACGAGGCCGGGGCTCGCGCCATCACCGGGCACCTGCTCTCGGCCGGGCACCGCAGGATCGTCTTCCTCGGCGGACTGCCGGGCAACACCGCCCTGGACGCCCGGGTACGCGGCTACCGCGCCGCCCTCGCCGGGCACGGCCTCCCGCCGGAGGCCGCCCAGGTCGTCGACTGCGGACTGGGCCGGGCCGCCGGGCTCCGCGCGATGACCGAACTCCTGGCGCAACGAACGGAGTTCACGGCCGTCTTCGCCGGGGACGACATGGTCGCGGCCGGTGCCCTGCGCGCCATCGCCGAGGCCGGCCTGCGTGTCCCCGATGACCTCTCCGTCGTCGGCTACAACGACATCCCGCTCGCCGAGGACTTCCACCCGCCACTCACCACCGTGCGCACGCCCGCCGAGGAACTCGGCCGCGCCGCCGTGCGCATCGCTCTGCGGGACCCCGAACAGGCCGCCGCCACCCACCATCTGCTCGGCACCCACATCGTCGTACGCGACAGCGTCGCCGCGCCCCCACCCGGGCGCGCCCACCGACCGACGTAAGGAAACCGTCCCCGTATGACCGCGCCGCACCTCTCGGCCGACGCCTGCCGGCTGCCACCCCCCGACCTCGCTCTGTCCCCGTACACCGGCTACACCCGGGCCCACTGGGAGGCCACCGCCGACCGGCTGCTCGCCGCGCTCCGTCCGTACGCCGGTCCCGGCCTCGCCCAGTACCGGCTGCCCGGCCGCACCGGCCACTCCGGTGCCTGGTCGGACGGCCTGGAGGGGTACGCCCGCTCGTTCCTCCTGGCCGCCTTCCGGATCGCGGGCTCGGGCGGAGCCGTCGGCCCCGCGCTGATCGAGCGCTACGCGACCGGTCTCGCCGCGGGCGTCGACCCACGCCATCCGGAGCACTGGCCGCCCATCACCGACCGGAGCCAGCCCATGGTCGAGGCCGCCTCCGTCGCCGTCGCGCTGCACGAGACCCGCCCCTGGATCTGGGACCGACTGCCCGACAGGACGCGGGAGATGACGGTCGCCTGGCTGGGCGGCTTCGTCGGCGCCACCGCCAACGACTCCAACTGGCGGCTGTTCCAGGTCATCACCGAGGAGTTCCTCGCCTCCGTCGGCGGGCCGTACGACCGTGCCGAGATCGACGGGGGACTGGACCGCCTGGACGACTGGTACCGGGGCGACGGCTGGTACACCGACGGCGACGGCCGCAAGTTCGACTACTACAACGCCTGGGCCCTGCACCTCTACCCCGTCCTCTGGGCCCGCGTCGCCGGCCACCGCGCGGATCCCGCCCGCGTCGCCACGCACCGCGCCCGCCTGCGCGAGTTCCTCGACAGCCACCAGTACTTCTTCGGCTCCGACGGGGCCCCCGTGCACCAGGGCCGCTCCCTCATCTACCGCTACGCCACCGCCGCCCCGCTCTGGGCGGGCGCCCTCGCCGACGCCACCCCCCTGCCACCCGGCCGCACCCGCCGCCTCGCCTCGGGCGCCCTGAAACACTTCACCGACCGCCAAGTGCCTGACGAGAAAGGCCTGTTGAGCCTCGGTTGGTACCGGCCCCACCTGCCCGTCACCCAGCCGTACTCGGGCCCGGCCTCCCCGTACTGGGCGAGCAAGGCCTTCCTCGGTCTGCTGCTGCCGGCCGACCACCCGGTGTGGACGGCACCCGAGGAGGCAGGCCCCGTCGACACCGCCGACCGTCAGCTGGCCCTGCCCGCGCCGGGGTGGCTGCTGCACTCCACGGCCGCCGACGGGATCGTCCGCCTGGTCAACCACGGCAGCGACCGGCTTCCGCCGCCGCCCGCCGCTTCCGACGACAGCCCGCACTACACGGGCTTCGCCTACTCCACCGCGACGGCCCCCGAGACCCCGCCCCCCGGCGAACCGCCCGGCGCCGACAACCGCGTCGCCCTGCTGGCCCCCACGGGCCCGTCCCGGCGTGGCCGCATCCACCCGCTGTTCGCGGAGGGCCGTCGCGCGGCCTCCTGGCACACCCCGCTCGGCCCGGACGGCGCCGAATGCCCGCGCATCACCACCGCGAGCGTGGTGCGCGGGCCCTGGGAGATCCGCGTGCACCGCGTCGAGGCCCCCGTCGGCACGCCCGTACGGGCCGGCGGCTGGGCGGTGGCCTGCGACGACGCCCCGCCCCTGGCGCGGACGGGTGAGGCCTGGGCGGTGGCCCGCCGGGCCGACGGTCTCACCTCGGCCCTCGTCGGCCTGTTCGGCTGGGACGACGGCACCGCCGAGGTGGCCCGGGCCCGGGGCCACAACGCCTACGGCGACCACTCCGCCGTCCCCGTCCTCACCGCACCGCACCCGGGCGGCGCGCGGCTGCTGGCGACGCTGGTGGTCCTCACCGCCGACCCGCTCGTCGCGGCGGACGTACGGACCGGAGCGGGCGCGGTCCTCGTCCGCGACGGCACCCTGGAGGTCCGCTTCCCGGACGGCACGACCGAGACCGTCACGCCGGCGCCCGATCCGGGGTGGCGGCCGACGTGAGCGCCGACGCGTGACAGACGCGGGCCCCGGCCCCGGTCCGGCCGCGGTGTCGCTTGCGGCCGGACCGGGGGAGCGGGCAGGGTTCCGTGCCGTGGCCACTTTGCTGATCGTCCATCACACCCCCTCGCCCAACTGCCAGGCGCTGTTCGAAGCGGTCGTCTCGGGCGCGACGGCACCGGAGATCGAGGGCGTCCGTGTCGAACGCCGGGCCGCCCTCGCCGCGACCGCCTCCGACGTCCTGGCCGCCGACGCCTACCTGCTGGGCACGCCGGCCAACCTCGGCTATATGTCCGGGGCGCTCAAGCACTTCTTCGACCAGGTGTACTACCCCTGCCTCGACACCACCCGTGGCCGGCCCTTCGGCTACTACGTGCACGGCGGCAACGACGTCACCGGCGCGGTGCGCGGCATCGAGAGCATCACCACGGGCCTCGGCTGGCGACGCGCGGCCGAGCCGGTCGCCGTCACCGGGGAACCCGACAAGGCGGACGTGGCGGCCTGCTGGGAACTGGGCGCGACGGTCGCGGCCGGACTGATGGACTGATGGACCGACGGGCGCCGGGCGCCGGGTCGCCGTGGGTCAGTGCCCGCCCAGCCCGGGCAGACACGTTCCCTCGACCGTGCGCCCGACGACCTCCGCCGTCGCGTGACCGCCGCTGTCGACGCTCCCGTTGACGCACACCCGGCCCTCGCCGCCCCCTACCAGCATGTCGTGCAGGGGGACCAGGAAGTCGCCCCGCACCTCGATCTGCCGCGCCTCCAGGCCGAGCGCCTCGGCGGCGGCCGTCCGCAGCCCGTCCAGGGTGGTTCCCTCGGCCGCGAGTTCCGCCAGGGCCGCGGCCAGTGCCGTCGCCCGGGGCTGCGCTTCCTGCCGTTGCGCGGTCGTGATGGGCTGGGCCTGACGGTAGGCGTGGTTCTCGGCGACCCGCTGGTCCCAGCCGTAGCTGATGCACGGAGACGGCGACGCCAGGGTGTCCTCGGGCGGCGGGCAGAAGCCCTTGGCCGAGGCGGCGGGCGAGGAAGCCTCCGAGCCGGCAGCCCGGGGGTCGCTCGACGGAGCGGCACATCCGGCGGGGAGGACGAGCAGGGCGAGCAGGACCGGGGCGCCGAGCCGCCACCGTGGCCGTATCCGTGTCATGCCTCGATCATGGCAGGCGGGTAGGACACCCGGGCGCCGGCGCGGGACGGCGGGACGCGGGGGCCGGCGCCGGGCTCAGTTCCAGAGCGGGTACGTCACCACCCGCCCGAACTGCTCCGGCCTGTCCCCGAGGTAGGTGAGGGTCATCCGGCTGTAGTGCCGCACCTGCGGGTTCTTCTTCCACGGCTGCGGCCGGTCCAGCTTCACGACGACGGCGTACGGGTGGAAGGCGCCCGCCGCGCAGTACGGATCGCAGTCGTTGACGACGTTGACCCCGGTGGCCCGCGCCGATTTCGAGCCCCAGCTGTCCCAGTGCAGCGAGACCAGACGGCTGTTGCCGTCGCCGCACGCGAGGATGAAGTCGCCGGGCCGTACCTTGGCGTGCCAGAGGCAGTCGACCAGAACGGGCGGCTTGGCCTGCCGCACCGCGGCCGCGCGCGCCGTGGGCGGCGCCGCGGTGGGCACGGCCGAGGCCGAGCCGACGGCCGCTGTGAGGCCCAGCGCCGCACCGAGCATCACCGCTGTTCTCGTCGTGTGTCGCATGTCCGCTCCCGCCCGACCGAACCGGGAGCCGTCGGTGTCCGCGCCCGGATGAAGTTCTCTACCGACGCTACGACGGCGAGCGGAAGGGGACCACTCGAACGGCCCAGACCCGCCGGGCCCCGCGACGACCGGGAGGAACGAGCCGACGACCGGAAGGGGCGCTCCGACGGCGGGGGAGGGACGCGCTAGGAGACGTCCGCACGCGCCACACGGCTCCCTTCCGCCCCGTCGGCGCCGTCGTCGGCCGCGCCGTCCCGCACGACCACGACGATCTCGTCCGTGCGGCTCCAGACCCGTCTTCCGGCCTTGGCGGGATTGAGCCGGACCCCGTGGCCGACGGGCGCGGCGGCGGTGTCGTGACAGCGGTAGCCGATCGCGCACTCGCTCCGGTCGCGCGCCGCCGCCACGACCGTGGCGAAGGAGGCGGGCCGGTCCGGAAGCACGTAGTGATGTGCCGGCCGCAGCCGCAGTGCGCTGCCTCCGGCGGCGAACAGTTCCTCGAACACCCCGGCCAGGTGCCCGTTCTGCGAGACCTGTGCCATCAGCAGCCCCGTCAGCTGTCCGCCGACGATCGCCTCGGAGCCCGGTCCGAGCGGGGCCAGGGCGCGGTTGCGTTCGTCGGCGAGTTCCGCGATCACCGGCACGGTGTGCCCCGTCTCCTGTGCCAGCGACCGCAGGATCAGCAGGACGACCAGCGTGCGGTGGTCCGGCCGGGCGGCGTCGTCGCCGGTGTCCGGCCCGAGCACGATGATCCGGTCGTAGGAGCCCGGGTCGAGACCGCGCAGGGACGAGGGGTCGGTCGGATCGGCGGTTCCGCAGGTCACGGTGAGCCCGCCGACGAGCGAGGGATCCCTGCGCGGTTCCGGCAGCGGCAGTGTCGCCGGCGCCTGCTCCGTCGGGTCGGTGACGATGTGCAGGAGCGAGCCCGGCCGAGCGCAGCAGCGCAGTTGGTCGACCAGGTGCGGCGCCCGGCGGTTCCAGCCCAGCAGCAGGAAACGCGACGGTTCGACCGGGCCGGCACCGTGTTCGGCCAGCGCCGACGGCTCCACGAGGTCCCTGCAGTCCTCCCACCGCGCGCTGTCCTCGTCCGGTGCCACGACCACGAGGCGGTCCCCCGGCGCGACGACGGTCTTTGGCGGCGGGTTGAGCAGGGGAGTGCCGTCGGCCCGCACCAGCCCTGCCACGGCGGCCGTCGCGCAGTCGAGCAGGACGTCGCCGAATCGACGTCCGGCGAGCTCGGGGGCGGCGGCGAGGTAGAACTCGTCGCCCGCGAAGTCGAGGAGCTCCCGCAGCACGGGCGTCAGGCCCGGGTGCAGCGCGGAGTGCGCGATCAGTCCGGCCGCTGTCCGGTCGGACTCCAGCACGACGCCCCGCGGTCCCGCGGCCAGCCGGGCCGCGGTCCGGTACCGCTCGTCCCGGACGCAGGCGACGACGGGCGGGCCCGCGTGCTCGCCGAGGACGGCGCGCAGGGCCAGCAGGGTCCGTACCGTCTCGGCGTCCCCTGCGGCCTCCGTGCCGGGCAGCACCAGCACCGCGTGCGCCGACCCCGGACTGACCAGGCCGAGCGCGTCGGGATCGGCCGTGGAGCCGCTGCGGCAGATCAGCCGCGTGGTGCCGGTGGGTCCGAGCACGGCCGCCAGCGCCTCCTCCATCTCCGTCTTGTCCCGGTCGGCGAGCACCACGACCGCGCTCCAGCGCTGATCGGCGCGTGCCGCGACCAGCTCGTCGACCACCGTGAACACCTGCTCCGACCAGCCGAGCACCACCGAGTGGCCCGTCTCCACCACGGTGGAGCGGCCTCGGCGCAGTTCGGTGAGGCGGTCGGTGAGGCCGGTGGTGATCACGCCGATCAGGGTCGACACGTACAGCAGGGCCATCAGGCCCAGCAGCACGGACAGCAGCATCCGCAACGGGGCGCCGGTCACCGCGCCCAGCCGCAGGGTCTCCGCGCTCACCCGCCACACCGCGGTCAGCCGGCCCGACAGCGACCGGGGTGAGGAGGGGTCCGTCCACACCAGCAGCGCACTCGCCGGGACGACGATGCCCAGGCAGGTCACGGCCAGCCATCCGACCAGCCTGCCGGTGCTGCGGGCCAGTGTGTTGTCGAACCGGTAGCGCATCCGCTCCCGTAACGAAACCGGCCCTCGCCGCTGCCCTTCCACCGCGCCCCCTGTCCGCCGCCGACACCCGTCGCCACCTGAACTCGCAGGGTGCTGCCCGGAGTGCCGCGACACGCCGTGGGGGTCCCCGTATTCACCCTTTCGGGAACGTGGGCCCCGCGGCTGAAAACGTGCGCCGAGCAGGGCGGATCCCCAGCGGGACATGGTCATTTCCAGCCGTTGTTTTGACATTCCCATGACAAACCTGTGCACGCAGTGCCACGCTGCTGCCGAAGTTCACCATTCCTTCACACCCGCATCATGCGGGGCATCCCCCTCACCCCCCACCTCCTTCCACCCGCCTGTCGTGCAGCGCTCCGGACCGGCCCCATCCCGTCGGTCCGCCCCACTTCGGCCTCCACCACGGGCCGACCGTCGCACAGAAGGAGAACCCGTTGCCCCGGCGACACCACCCCATCCTCCGGCGCAGACGCGCCACCGCCCTCGCGCTGACGACCATCGGGACCCTGCTCGCCCTGGGAGCCCCCGCCGGTACCGCCGGCGCGGCGCCCGCCGACCCCGGCCCCGCCAAGATCACCGCCACGCCCCGCGCCGGGGCGGCGGCGGCCACCCTGTCTCCGGCCCGCCGTGCCTCGCTGATCAAGAGCGCGCAGACCACGGCCGGCGCCACGGCCGAGCGGCTCGCCCTCGGCGCGCGGGAGAAGCTCGTCGTCAGGGACGTCGTCCAGGACGCCGACGGCGCCACGCACACCCGCTACGAGCGCACCTACGCCGGACTGCCCGTCCTCGGCGGTGACCTGGTCGTCCACCTCAGGAGCGGCCGGACCACCGTGTCAAAGGCGAGCGGAGCCACGCTCACGGTGCCGTCCCTCAGCCCGAAGCTCTCCGCGAGCAACGCCAACGGCAAGGCTCTCGCGGCCGCGAAGAGTGCCGACGTCACCGGCACCGCGACCGAGCGAGCGCCCCGTCTCGTCGTCTGGGCCGGCGCCGCCAAGCCCGTCCTGGCCTGGGAGACGGTCGTCGAAGGCGTCCAGCAGGACGGCACGCCCAGCGAACTCCAGGTGGTGACCGACGCGACCACGGGCAAGCAGATCCTCGCCGCCGAGAGGGTGCACACCGGCACCGGCACCGGCCAGTACGTCGGCACGGTCCCCGTCGGCAGCACGCTGTCGGGATCGACGTACCAGCTCACCGACGGCGACCGCGCCGGGCACAAGACGTACGACCTGAACCAGGGCACCTCGGGCACCGGCACCCTCTTCACGGACGACAACGATGTCTGGGGGACCGGCCTGCCGTCCGACCGCCAGACCGCCGGTGTCGACGTGGCCTTCGGCGCCGCCGCCACCTGGGACTACTACAAGGACGTGTACGGCCGCAACGGCATCCGCAACGACGGCGTCGCCGCCTACAGCCGGGCCCACTACGGCAGCAACTACGTCAACGCCTTCTGGCAGGACAGCTGCTTCTGCATGACCTACGGCGACGGCTCGGGCAACACCCACCCGCTGACCTCCCTCGACGTGGCCGCCCACGAGATGAGTCACGGCGTCACCGCCGCCACCGCCAACCTGACCTACTCCGGCGAGTCCGGCGGTCTCAACGAGGCGACCTCCGACATCTTCGCCGCGGCCGTCGAGTTCCACGCGAACCTCGCCGCCGACCCCGGCGACTACCTCGTCGGCGAGAAGATCGACATCAACGGCAACGGCACCCCGTTGCGTTACATGGACAAGCCCTCCAAGGACGGCTCCTCCCGCGACAGCTGGAGCTCCACCCTGGGCAGTGTCGACGTCCACTACTCCTCGGGCCCCGCGAACCACTTCTTCTACCTGCTCTCCGAGGGCAGCGGCGCCAAGACCGTCAACGGCGTCGCCTACGACAGCCCGACCTACGACGGTCAGGCCGTCACCGGCATCGGCATCGACAACGCAGCCGCCATCTGGTACCGGGCGCTGACGACGTACATGACCTCGTCCACCAACTACGCGGGCGCCCGCACCGCCACCCTCCAGGCGTCGGCCGACCTGTTCGGCGCGTACAGCCCCACCTACCTGGCCGTCGCCGACGCCTGGGCCGCCATCAACGTCGGCAGCCGCATAGCCCTCGGCGTCAACGTCGCCCCGATCGCCGACCAGACCAGCGGCGTCGGCCAGGCGGTCAGCCTCCAGGTGGACGCCTACACCACCAACTCCGGTGCGGGCCTGACCTATGAGGCCACCGGCCTCCCCGACGGCCTGACCCTCAGCGCGAGCGGCCTGATCTCCGGGACGCCCACCACGCTCGGCGCCAGCGACGTCGCCGTCACGGTCACCGACAGCACGGGCGCGTCCGTCACGGACACCTTCGCCTGGCGGATCGCGTACATCTACGCCACCGCCACCCGCGTCGACATCCCCGACAACGGCGCCGCCGTGGAGTCCCCGATCACCATCGCGGGCCGCGACGGCAACGCCTCGGCCACCACCTCGGTCTACGTCAACATCGTCCACACCTACCGCGGTGACCTGACCGTCGACCTCGTCGGCCCCGACGGCACCGTCTACTCGCTCCTCAACCGCACCGGCGGCTCCGCCGACAACGTCGACCAGACCTTCACCGTCGACGCCTCGGGCCAGCCTCTCACCGGCACCTGGAAGCTGCGGGTCCAGGACCGCGCGTCGATCGACGTGGGGTACATCCAGCGCTGGCAGCTCACGCCGTGAGCGGTCGGTCCACGCCCTGACCGGTCGGTCCGCTCCCTGAGCCGACTCTCCGACCGGACACCGCTCGACACCGCCGCCCGGGTATCCCCAGACCCGGGCGGCGGTGTCGTTCGTGCGGGTCCGGGGGCACGCCGGGCCGGCGCGACTGACCGAGGCCCTGGAGGAGCGCTGCAAGACGCCGTCCGCGACGGTCAGGCGGTGCGGCAGAGCACCGCCCGGTCGATGGGTGCCGCGGCGCGGACCTCGGGCGCGTGCAGGGGGTGGACGGTGTGGACGGCGGCCGCGGCCCGCGAGCGGTTGCGTGCGAAGACGACGAGGCGCAGCACCGCGAACCGTGCGACACCGGCGAGTGCGGAGGCGGACAAGTAGACGACCTGCCCGAGCGCCGCGCCGGGTGCCGCCACCAGCTGCTGCAGGGTGAGCATCGCCACGCAGGTCACGGCATACGCGGCTGCCGCGGACCCGGCCGACTGCGCGTGCTGGCGCCAGGACGCGCGCTCGCCCGCACCGAAGGTGAAGCGGGCGTGCAGCTCGGTGGCGAGGAGCGTGGAGCCCGCGGTGATCAGGGCGTTGGCCAGGATCCAGGGAATCCAGGAGGCCAGGGCGGCCACGGCGAAGCTGGAAGCGAGCCCTACCCCGCCGCCACAGAGGACGAAGCGGGCGAACGTGCCGAAGCCGCCGGGTGACGCCCGCCGTGGGCCCTGCGCTGTCTCCATGATCCGCCCCCTGGGATCGCCCCTTCGTGAAACACGAGCCTGTCGACCTGGAAGGCCTTCGACTCGCTGTTTCCTGTTATGGAAACGCTACGTTGCATTCACCTGACGGGCAACGAGTTAATTGCGTAAATCCCGCATCGTGCCAGCTGGTAACGGTAGAATCGTTGCAATGGCTTGAGTGTTAATGCAACAAACCACTCTCGTTCGTTGCAATGAATCGGAAGTGAACGCTATGCCGGGGACGTCCACCCGGTCCTGGATGTCCAGTCGGCTGTCGGGCCGACAGGGGCCGACCGCGTGACGGCTGTGCACCAAGCGGCTGAAGCTCGCGGTGGCACCGGCGGGTGCGGGGCGTGCACGGCAGGGGGAGGTCCCGCGCGGGCAGCGGGCCCCGCGAGGGGCCGAAGCAGATCTGAGCCGCTACGAAATCCGGTGGATCCTCCGCGGCGGGCGAGGCACAATCCCCGGGGAATCGGGGCAAGGGGGAGCTTGTTTGGACGTGTTCGTGTGTGCCGATTGCGGCACGGAGCTGACCGCACCGGTGTCCCGGGTCGCCCTCCCCGTCCACACCCACCACGGGGGGTGGGAGGAACTCCATCCTCCGCTGATGCAGCCCGCCACGTACGCCGTCGATCCCCGGCCCACCGGACCGCCCTGGCGGTTGTGGGAAGAGGTCACAGAGGACGCGGCCGCCCGGCAGGGCGTGTACGCGCCCGTGTACTCCGTCTCGTTCGGCGCGCGGAACAGGATCGTCATCGCCCCCGGCGACTCCCGGTCCATGGCCCTGATTCCCGAGAAGTGCGAGGGCTACTGCCGGGGTGTGGACGGCCGGACCGGCCCCAACCTGGCGTGCGAGGGATGCGGCCGAGCCGTCGCGACCCGCATGGACGACTGCGGACTGTGGCAGACGGTGTGGCTGGAACCCGACGCGGTAGTACGGTGCCCCTCGGGGCTCCCGGCCGCTTCGCCCCCGGACTGGGACGACCTGGAGCGCGCCGGGCACCGCGTCCCACCCGTCGACCCCGACGGGTTGTGGAGTCGCCGCTGGACGGCGGCAATCGGAGTCGCGCTGGCCCATCTCGTAGCGGTCACCGAGAACCGCCCCGTGACCCTCCCCGCCGGCCCCGTGGCCGAGCTGCTCGGCCACGCCGTCGGCCGGTACCTCCCGGCCGGGCCCGATGCCCGTTCCGTGGAGCTGGCCGGCCCGGGGATCCCCACGCCCCGACCCCGTCCCGACGTCCTGCTCGTCCCTCGCCACCCCCTCACCGGCGCGCCCTGGCGCCCGCCCGGCGACGACGGTGCCGTGGTGCCGTTGGACAGCGGGGTGTGGGCGTACCTGGCTCACCGGGGCGAGACCTCGCCGATGCCCGCGACCGGGGGGCTCCCGGAGGGCGTACTGCGCGACGACTACCCCCTGCCGCCGCACCCCTGGTGCCCGCTGACCCCCCACCACAACGCCTTCGAGTACACCCTGGTCGGGCTGCCCGCGATACGTGCTCCCCGGTTGCGCACCTATCGCGATGCGTACCGCTAGAGCGTTGCGCAGCCCTGTGCGGGCCGGAAGCCGCCGTGGTGGTCCTGGACCGTCCGGCGAGGGGAGGGGCGGCAGCGCGAAGGCGGCGGCGCCGAGCACGCGGGGGCGGTCACCAGGGCCCCTGGCCGCGCCGCTCCAGACCTCGTCCGAGCCTCGCGTCGGCCCGGCCGGCCCGCGTGGTGCGTTACGGCGTGCTCGTGAAGGAGCGGCGGTAGGAGCGGGGCGGCACTCCCCGGCGGCGCACGAACTGTTCGCGCAGGACGGCCGCGCTGCCGTATCCGACGCGACGGGCGATCTCCTCGACCGGCAGGTCCGTGGTCTCCAGGAGCTCCTCGGCGCCGCTCAGCCGCAGGCTCCGCAGCCAGGCGTGGGGGGTGGTGCCGGTCGCGGCGGTGAAGCGGCGGGCGAAGGAGCGTTTGCTCATCACTGCACGCCGGGCCAGCTCCGCGACGGGAAGCGGTTGGTGGAGGTTCTCGCGGGCCCACGCGAGCACCTCGGCGAGACGCTCGTCGCGGCAGTCCTCGGGGACGGGGGCGGCCAGGTACTGCGCCTGCCCGCCGTCGCGGTGGGAGGGCAACACCACGTCCCGGGCAACGGCGTTGGCCATCGCGGCTCCGTACTCCCGCCTCAGCAGGTGCAGGCAGAGATCGAAGCCCGCGGCGGCTCCCGCGCCGGTGATGATGCGTCCTTCGTCGATGTAGAGGGCGTCGGGTTCGACCGTGACGTCCGGGTGGCGGCGGGCGAGCAGTTCGGCGAACCGCCAGTGGGTGGTGGCCCGTCGGCCGTCGAGCAGTCCGGCGGCGGCGAGCGCGAAAGCGCCGACGCAGTGGGCCGCGACCAGTGAGCCGCGCTCGTGCGCGGCCGACAGCGCGTCCAGCACGGTGGATGCGGGCGGTGTGCGGAAGCCGGCCCAGGGCAGGGCGATCACCAGATCGGCGGCGGCGAGCTTGTCCAGGCCGTGCGTGATGGTCAGCGGCACGCCGACATCGGTGGGGACCGGTCCGGGGCGGTCCGTGCACAGGGCGAAGTCGAAGCCCGGCAGCGCCTCCCCGTGCGGACCGAAGACCTCGGTGACGATGCCGACGGCGAGCATGCCGACTCCGGGCGGGGTGTACGCGGCGACGGTCCTGAAACGAGGCACCCGGTCAGTGTGGCACTAATCCTGCGATCACCGGCAACTGTGCCACTCGTGAACGGCCGTCCCGCCCGGAAGGATTGAGGCCATGACAGACGCACCGCTCGGCCGCAGCGCCGTGTACACGATCCTGACCACCGGATACGTCGGCTCCACCGGCCCCGGAGTCGCAGCCACCGTCTCCTACATCTCCGACGCCGACCGGCATGTGATCTTCGACCCGGGCATGGTGGCGAGCCGCGACCGAATCCTCGCCCCGCTGAAGGAGTTGGGGCTCGGCCCCGACGACATCACCGACGTGGTCCTCAGCCATCACCACCCGGACAACACGATGAACGTGGGTCTGTTCGGGCGGGCCCGGGTGCACGACCACAAGGTGGAGTACCTCGGCGATCAGTGGAGGAACAGGGACGCCGAGGGCTACGAACTCACCCCGTCGCTACGGCTGATCCGCACCCCGGGCCACAGCGCCGAGGACATCACGCTGCTGGCGGGCACGGACTCGGGCGTGGTCGCCTTCGCCGGTGACCTGTGGTGGCACGCGGAGGGCCCGGCGGACGACCCGGTAGCCCCCGACCGTGACGTGTTGCGTGCCTCCCGGCTCCGGGTGCTGACCGCCGCGGACCTGATCGTGCCTGGTCACGGCGGCCCGTTCAGGGCCGACGACACCACGCCGCGTTAGCCGCTCTGTCCGGTGCGGGCCGCGCAACCACCTGGAGGCCGTGGCTGAGAGCCGTCGGTATGTGCGGGGTTGCCCTGGCGGAGCCGGGTGGTTCCGCCAGGGCGGGCCGGACGGTTACGGCCTTCCGCGTGTCCGGCACCACGCCGCCACGGCGCCCTCCGGCCGTCCCGGCATGGTGCGGCCTGACGGTCGGCGGTCGTTCCGGCCGGCAGTCGCAGGGCGGGGACCGGCGGTTCGCCGGGCGCGGTGGGCGGGTGGGTGGAGCGGGTCACCGGGTGTAGGTGGTCCGGTGTTCCTTGAGGGAGGCGCAGTTGGAGCCGATCACCTGCACGTAGGTGTTGGAGATGCCGCCGCCCCAGTCGACGCAGTGGCCCTTGCCGATGACGTAGGAGGGACCTGCGTACGAGGTGTAGGGCCCGTAGTCGTCGTCGCCCTCGTTGGTGTCGGGGACGTAGATCCAGGCGGACATGTCCACGGCGGTGCCGGGGTTGTTGCGGATGGTGACGACGCAGTTGTTGCCGTTGGTGGCGTTGTAGGCGAGGTAGACGGTGCCCAGCGAGCCGACGGCCGCGGAGTTCACGGTCTTGTAGCCGCTTCCGCAGACTTTCTGCGGGGTGGTGTTGGGTGCGGCCGAGGCGGGTGCCGCCAGGGCGGTGGTGGCCCCCACCGACAGAGCGGCCAGCGCGGCGGCGCCCAGTATGGAATGAGTGAAGCGCATATTTCCCCCTTGAGTGCTTAGGAGTTGGTTGCTCCTGTCTTATGTGACGGGTGGAGCCGTCGGATGGTTGTACCGGAGTTACCGGTGTTTTCAGACATAACTGGCGTCGCGGTTGGCCGAGTTGGGACGCAACCGTAGGCGCGTGAGCGGTGCGCGCAGGTCCGGGCTTGCATGGGCTCACGACGTCCTGGCGACGCGGTGCGCATGCGACGGCGTCAACGCACCTCGCGAGGCCGGGGCTTGGGCTGTCGGACAGGCACGGCGGGGGCGCGCCGGGGCCCTCAGCGCAGCCGACGTGCCCGCAGTACCACGTCGTCGGTATGGTGCGCGCCGGCGCCGCCGTCAGGCGCCACCCGTGGCCGCTGCTCGTTCACCTCCACGACCCAGTCGTGGTCGAGCAGAGCGGCGACCATCGAAGGCCAGACGTAGTCGGCCGGGTCGAAGCCGCTGTCGTGCGCCTGCTGGGCGTCCATCCCCGCGTGGTGCACGAGCAGCAGCACGCCGCCGGGCGCGACGGCGCCGAGCAGCGCTCGCTCTGCTGCCGCGTCGGGGGTGCGCAGCAGGGCTGGATACTGTGCGGAGACGAGGTCGAAGGAGGCCGGCGGGAGCGGCGCCTCCGCCAGAGCGGCGTGCACCCAGCGAACGGTGAGGCCGGCGTCCCGTGCGTGCCCGGCGGCCCGCTCCAGCGCCACGCCCGAGACCTCGAGCGCGGTCACGTCCCAGCCGGCGCGCGCGAGCCAGACGGCGTCCGCGCCCTCCCCGCAGCCGACGTCGAGCACCCGCCCGGGCGTGAGCCCGGCGACCTCGGCCACGAGCGCAGCGTTGGGCCGGCCGCTCCACAGCTGCTGCCGGTCGGCGTATCGGTTGTCCCACTCCGCCCGCACCGCGGGGTCTCCGACGTATCCGTCGGCAGGCGAGGGGGCGTCGGTCGCGGGCGGACCCGCTGAGGTGTTGTCGGTCACGGGCCCACCGTCGCCCATCGTCTCCCGGTCACGCCACTGCTGTTGCCGGTCCGGCAAAACGGCGTCCGCGGCGCGGGCAGCAGCCGGGCGCAGTCGCGGCGACGCCGACGTCGGGCGGGGGCGGCATCCAGGCCGCCCGTCCCGGCCTTCAGCGGCGGGTGGGTTGCAGACGCTCGACGCGGTCGAGGTCGCCGGCGAGCAGGTCGCGGTGGCTGATGGCGAAGTCTCCGTTGGGCAGCGTCTGCCCGCGGCCGTAGTGCCGGCCCACGACAGTGGCGGGCAGGAAGCCGCGCAGGCTGTGGCGCATGTCCCCGGGGTACACGACGGGTGCGCCCCAGTCGGAGGGGGCTTGGTCGGTGGAGAACAGGACCCAGTGGTCGACCGGCACGGTGGCGTCGAGGTCCGGCGCGACTCCGGTGTGGCTGTCCAGGGCCGGTACGGTCAGTCGGTCGGGGTCGAGGGGCGAGTACCACAGCAGCAGGGGCTTGGCCCGTTGCGCGTCGGCGTTGTCGAAGCAGCACACGGCGATGGTGTGGTCGGGGAAGTGGTCGGCGTAGAAGCGCAGGAGGTCCGGGTCGAGGTCGGGGCGCCGGTGCGGCGCCACCTGCCCCAGCGCGGCTGGGACCGCGGTGGGGTCGGCGGCCAGGAGCACCGTGTAGACGTCGTGGTCGAAAACCTGGACGGGCGGGGGTTCCGCGCTCATCCACGCGATGTCATCGGCTGCCGCGACTGCGGATCCGGCGGCAGCGACCATGCGGTGCAGTACGTCGTCGGCGCGTCCGGCTGACAGGAAGTGCCGGGGGGTGAGCTGGCGGGTGGGCAGGTGCAGCAGCATGGCGTTCGGGCCGTCCGTCAGGTTGACGGCGGTGTTCTGATAGCCCAGGACGTGGATGAGGCCGTGCACGGGGTGGTGCTGCCGCCCGCAATACACGATGGTCCCGGAGAATGCTGCCTCACCTGTCGAAATGCACATGCCGACACGGTACTTGCCCCTATCGGGCACCTGCGCAGCTACGTACTTCGCGCACTCCGTCGGTCCAGGCGGTCACAGTGTTCACCCACCTGGCCCCGACATCGCCTGCCCCGGCATCGCTGGTCCTGCCTGAGGTCACACCCATGTCGTCGCCAACCAGATGGCTACGGCCGCTGTGAGAATGAGCGTGAGGTTGAGGGCGATCTGTCGGTCTCCGAGGCTCAGGTGAACCCTGGTCGCCGCGATCTGAAGGATCACGAACCCGATGGCCGCGGCCAGAGCCAACCAGGGCGCGATCCCGGTCAGTGGTGGCAGTATCAGCCCGATAGCGCCGAGCACCTCGATGAGCCCGATGGCCCTGACGGCCGGCATCGGCGTGCTGTCCACCCAGGCCATCATCGGCCGGAGCTGCTCACGGCTCCGGACCATCTTCACCCCGCCCCCGTAGAGATAGAACAGAGCGAGCAGACCGGCAACGATCCAATAGGCGACGTTCACGATGTCCTTTCCTCGGCCGTCACTGATGCGGTACGGGCAGCCGGACCCGCGTTGCCCTCCAGGCGATCAGGCGATCAGGCGAAGTCGGTGGCGGGCTCGGTGGCGTAGCGGCTCATCGTCTGGATGCTCGCCCGTGGGGTCAGCGCCCGGCCGCCGGCCGTCATGTCCTGCAGGTCCCGGAAGTACTGCACGTACAGGTCCGGCGTGAACGTGCTGAGCATGACGGCCGGCTGGTCGGTCACATTGGCGAACGTGTGCGGGGCTCCGGGCGGGACCATCACGAGCGTGCCCGCGGTCGCGTCGTGGTCGTTCTCCCCGACGGTGAACCGCACGGTGCCGGAGATGATGTAGAAGCCCTCGTCGTGCTGGGCATGACGATGCTGCGGCGGCCCGGGCGTACGCGGCGCGAGGACGGACTCGGCGATCCCCAGGCGGTGCCCCGTGTTGCCGCCGTCCTCGAGGACGCGCATGCGCGTGGTGCCCAGGAGGATCGTCTCCCCGCCGCCCGGACCGACCACCGACACGGTGGGGCAGGCCATCGGCTCACGGGTCTTCGGTTCGTCGGTCATACGTCGATTTCACGGCCGGGGCGCCGCGACTGTCCAAGACTCATTTCGTGGCCTCGATACCGTACGGGTATCGTCGCACCATGGAGCTACGCACGCTGCGCTACTTCGTGGCGGTCGCCGAGGAGCTCCACTTCGGCCGGGCCGCCGCCCGCCTGCACATGAGTCAGCCCCCGCTGAGCCGGGCGATCAAGCAGCTGGAGACCGAGGTCGGCGCCACGCTGTTCGACCGGTCCTCCTCCGGTGTCAGGCTCACTCCGGTGGGAGCGGTGCTGCTCGACGAGGCCCGCGCCCTGCTCGACCAGGCCGAACGGGTACGCGCACGTGTGGCCGCGGCGGCCGGCGCCGCGACCATCACCGTCGGCATCCTGGGTGACAGCACCGACCCGCGCGCAACCCGGCTCGCCCGCGCCTACCACCGACGGCACCCGCGCCTCGAGGTCCGCGTCCGCGAGACCGACCTGACCGATCCCACCTGTGGGCTGCACGCCGGACTGGTCGACGTCGCCCTGACCCGCACGCCGTTCGACGAGACCGGCCTGGCCGTGCACGAACTGCGCGCCGACCCGGTGGGCGCGCTGCTGCGCGCCGACGACCCGCTGGCCCGGCGCGACAGCCTGAAGCTGGCCGACCTGGCCGACCGCCGCTGGTTCGTCTTCCCGGAGGGCACCGACCCCCTCTGGCAGTCGTACTGGAACGGCGGGGAGCCTCGCGAGGGCCCGGTGGTGCGTGCCGTCCAGGAATGCCGACAGACCGTTCTCTGGAACGGCACGGTCGGCATGACTCTCCTGGACCACGAGCCGGCAGCGGGGCTCGCCGTGGTGCCGCTGATCGACATGCCGCCGAGCCGGGTGGTGGTGGCCTGGAACCAGGGCGACACCAATCCACTGATCCGCTCGTTCCTCCAGACCGCGATCACCGCTTACGGCAACTGAGCGTCCCAAGTCGTGGAGGGCGGTGGCTTGGTGGTGTCTGCGCCAGTGGGGACAGGTCGGCGCGTGGAGTCGTCTGTCCTGTCGGGTCCTGGGTGGGAATCCGCCATGCCGCATGTGTTGTTGACAGCCCCGTCCCATAACCTCGTGCGTGGGGGCCGTCCGATGCCATGGATTTCCACTGTGAGGAGGCGATGGTGCCCGGTAGGGGAATGCGTCTGCTCACAGGCGCCTTGATCGTGGCGTGCGTGGCGCTCGTAGGCCACAGCGCACGGAGTGGTGCTCCCTCCGCCGGGTCACGGCCCGTCGAAGCCGTCAGGGATGTCGTACCGAACCGGGTCATGACGTGGAACATCTGCAACCCCTGTGAGCAAAGCGACGTCGACCGGGCGGCGGAGATCGCCAGGTACGCACCCCAGGTCATCGGCCTGCAAGAGGCGTGCGTGCGGGACGTCGAGAGGATCCGGGACTCTCTGGAGAGACTCCACGGGCTGGTCTACCACGTCGAGTACGGGACGGTTCTGCAGAATTGGGGCCGCTGCGGGGGAGTGCCGTGGAGCCCGGGGGCCTACGGCCAGGCGGTTCTCTCGGCGGCACCGATGACAGACGTCGTCAACGTGGAATATCCCGACGGCGGATCCGAAGACCGTGGGTATATGGCGGTCACCACCACGGTGGGCGGTCAGCGTTTGCGGATCTTCAACACACACCTTGCCGAACGCCGACAAGAGGCGGTCCGAGCAGACCAGATCGGCGTACTCGCCGCTGACGTCGCCCGGCACAAGCGCGCGATCGTCCTCGGCGACTTCAACGCCGTGCCGGACGCCTCCGAACTCACCGGGATCTGGGAACTGGCCGCGGACGCGGACCCCCAGTGCCGTCCCACGCGCACCGGCGACTGCAGGACGACCACCGACTGGCAGAGCAAGTTCGACTACATTTTCCTGCGAGGCATCGTCCCGCTCAAGCACGGTGTGCATCCGACCTCGTACTCGGACCACGACCTGGTGCACGCCGACCTGGACACAACCTGAGCGGGCATTGCGCCCGGCTCGACCGATGTCCCCGAGGGCCACCGATCGGCTTCGCCCGGCCCGCGCCTTCGTGGTGCTCAGCGCCATCACCGCCTGGTTCCGGGCCGACTTGTCAATGATTCCTGCGGCGCTGAGTGATCTGCTGAGTCGGTGACCCACGTCGCCGCCGCACACCGAGGATGTGGCCCTCGGCCGCTCCCGGACCCTGATGGAGTTCCTCTTCGACTCCGCGCGCAGCGCCTGCGAGCTGGTGCCGGCCGGCTCAACTCGTCGGCATCCGGCCGGGTAACCACCGCAACGAGGCGACGTGCCTTGCGAGAAGCTCCACGAAGGCCGGGAGCAACCGAGTCGCCGCAGCGCTGAATCAGGGGGCTGCCAAATACATGGCTGGATCAATCGCCCACCCCTCGGAGGCAGGACGACCACCGCAGCCCCCCCGGGGCGCATCGCCCACAAAAGCGTGGGACAGACGCCTGGAATTCGGGCAGACCAGGGATCGGAGTGGGCCGAGCGAGTACCACGCCACTGGCTTGGCGGAGGCCTCGGCGAGGGCACCGCCTTGGGGCGGAGCGCGAGCGCACGGCGACCTGAAATGTTCCATGACAGGCTTCCAACGCGTCTATTAGGGTCTCGCCATGATCAGTGAGGCTGCGCTCCGCGGATACATCTTGGAAGAAGTCCTCGCCTGGATGCTGCGCTCCAGCGGGTACGAGGTGCTCACTGGCCAGGACGATCAGGAGCAGCCACCCTGGAAGGTGCTGGAGGAACGCAACCACGGCCTGGTTGTCCGAGGCCGCGGAGCCTGGCACCAGGCCGACACCTTGGGGCAGTTCCGCTACGTGCCGCCGTTCTCGCTGCCGGTTCGCCTGTTCGTGGAAGCGAAGTTCACCCAGACCAAGGTGCGGCTTTCCACGGTCCGTAACGGACATGGTGTCGTGCACGACGTGAACGAAAACGTGATGACCACCGTGACGACGAACTCGGGTCCGCGCCGGCCAAGGACCCGGTACCGCTACAGCTACGCGATCTTCTCCACCTCCGGATTCACCCAGGACGCCCAGGAGTTCGCGCTCGCCCATCAGATATCGCTGGTTGACCTGTCTATGCCGGACTTCAGAAAGCTCCGCGACTTGGTGCGGGCGGCAGCCAAAGCCGTACACGCTGCGATGGATGCGATGCCGGCAGCTGATCTCCCCACCATCCACGCCATCCGCAACTACCTGCGTCGGCCGCTGCTGAACCTGTGGGAGGAGCCGGTAGCCACCGATCCTTCAGTGACCGGCCCCCTCGACGTGCTGGCCGACAGTCTGCGCAGCCGGTCCACCCTCGGAATGGTCCTGGCGTTCCCCGCCGCACCCTTTGTTCTCGGGCTTGCCTCCGACGACCTGTACGGCTTCGTGAACTACGCCCTCCGGCAACCCACCCACTCCGTCCGCCTGCGCCGGCTTCGGCAGGCGGCACCGCACCCCGTGTGGCAGATCCGGCCACTGGAGGACCCGGCCGCTTACGCGCTGACGTTCGGCCTGCCAGAACAAGTCGAGGCATGGATCCTCGACCAGGAAGCCGGCAATCCCTCCCGCACGCGGTGGGTGAAGGAGAGCATGCTGTCCGCCATGACTCTGTACTGGATGGACGGCGAACACGCTCATACCTTCCAACTCCGGTACGCGGCGACCGAACTTCTCGAGAGAGTCGAATGACAGCGCGCTGACGGTGTTGAGGAGCAGACTGCGGCAACTGCCCGGGAAGCAATCATGGGTTCAGGAACCGCTTCTCCGACACGAGGTCGAGCAGTAAAGGATTCGAGCGACGATCCCGAGGCCCCCGGCACGCGACTGCCGATCACCTGCCGGGGCATCACCTCCCACGAGCCATGCCCGAGCGGCGCCGGAGCAGGCTCAGGGGCGTCCCGCGGCATCGTGGCTGCGTGCGTCACGGTGGGTGGATTCCGTTCCGTGGTGCCAGGATTCTCGCGGGGGCCCGGGGCGGGTACGGCCGATGAGACCGAGCAGGAAACCCGCGGGGATGGTGATCAGCCCCGGGGTCTGGAGCGGGAACCAGTGGAAGTCGCGGTCGGGGAAGAGGGCGATAGGTGTCCCCGACACGGCGGGGGACCCCGACAGGAGCAGCGCGATCAGTGGCAAGGTCCCGTAGACGGTCCAGCGCGCCCCGGTGGCCGTGTAGCCGGGCAGGAAGAGCGCGTACAGCAGGACCGGAGCGAGCACCGAGGCTGCGACGGTGAACGACAGTGAGATCAGTGTCAGTCTGCCGCGGTCCTGGACGATCACGGCCAGCACGACGGCGGCGGCTCCGACCAGGACGATGCCGATCCGCGCCCGGCGGATCTCGCCGCCGGGCGAGCGGCGCGCGGTTGCATGGACGGGCCGGCCGCCGAAGTCGCGGACGAGACTGGAGGCGGCCGCCAGCGTGATACCGGCGACGGCCGCGAGCGTGGTCACGAATACGGCGCAGGCGACGGTGGCGAACACCATGCTGTTCCGCACTCCCCCGGCGACCGGGTCGAGCGCGCCCGTCAGCATCAGCAGCGCGGTCGCTCCCCCGGGGTCGGCGGCCCGCAGCAGGTCCCGGCCGATCAGCGCGCAGGCGCCGAGTCCGGCCACCACCACGGCGGCGCACACCAGCGTGACGGGTCCCACGGCCCAGCCGACGGCACGGCGAGCGGTACGGGCGTCGCGCAGCGGGTGCAGCCGCATGGTGAGGTGCGGCAGACAGGCGGCGCCGAGCAGGAGGGTGGTCTCGAAGCTGATCAGGTCGAGGCGCCCGGCGAGGGAGTGGCCGAAGTGCAGTCCGGGGTGCGCGTAGTCGGCTCCCGCCTCGGAGCGGTCCCGGGCGGCGTGGAAGAGGCCCGCCGGTGACCATCCGAACCGGGCCAGGACGAGCCCGGCCACAAGCAGCACCGCGGTCAGCACGACACCGACCTTGAGGACCTGTACGTAACCGATGCCGCGCATCCCGCCGAACGCGGCGTAACAGACCATCAGCGTCCCGGCGGCGACGGTGCAGCCGGTGAGCGCGCCGTCGGGGAGACCGAACATGGCCACCATGATGTGACCCGCGGTGGAGAGCTGCACCAGGAGCAGCGGCGTGAGGACGACGAGGGTGGCGACGCCGAGAGCGCGGCGTACGGAGAGGTCTCCGAGCCGCTCGGCGAAGAAGTCCCCCAGGGTGAACACGCCGCCACGGCGCAGGGGTTCGGCCAGGATCCGCATGACCAGGTAGAGCGAGACGACGGTGGCGCACGCGAAGAGCATGCCGTCGGCGCCGTCGAGGGCGACCGAGCCCGTGGTGCTGAGCAGGGTGGCCGCGGAGATGTAGTCGCCGGCGATGGCGAGTCCGCTGCCGACCGGGCCGAAGGCGGCGCTGCCACCCGCGTAGAAGTGTTCGGGATCGTCCAGATCGGCCGCCGCCAGCCCACACATCAGCAGGGACACCGCGACGAAGACGAGGAAGACCACGACGGCGAGCGAATGGCCGTCGCCGGTGCTCATGCTCGGCCCGCCGGTGCCGGTGCCGGTGCCGTTGCCGTGCGCGAAGTCGTCGAAGGGGACGGGGCTTTCGGCGCGTACGGATCGTTCGGCGCGTCCGGGCCGTTCCGTTCGTACGGGCCGTTCGGCGTGTGCGGTTCGTACGGGTCTGGCGGTGGAGGGGCTGCGGGAGACATGGCGGTCATGCCATCAGCCGGCCGGGGCCCCGTACAGCGGGCGGGGCACGCAGGAGGCGGTCGCACAGCGGGGCCGCGGCGGGGCTGTGCGAGGGCACAGGCTCGCCGCGACGGCCCTCGACGTGTCCGCACGCAGCCCGTTCACGGCCGGCTTCCGCACGTGGTCGGTGGATCGTTCATGGCCGCCGTCCCGGCTCGGTCAGAACAGCTGGTCCTGCTCCACGGGGCCGGACCGGCCCCCGGTGCGCCGGACCGGTTGCCGGGCGGCCGGCTCCTGGCCGAAGAGCGGGACCGTGCCGTACTCGTCGGGTTCGGCCGGCACAGGGGTGGGCCCCGTCCCCACGTTCAGACGCAGCGGGACGTCCCGGTCGAAGTCCGCCGGCGTCATCGCCGACCACTCGCAGTCCTGACGTTCACTCATCAATGCTCCTCCGTCCTTGCACCTTCTCCTACCCCTGCCCCTCGGCCGACACGCCCCGGTGATGATCAAGGACCCGTACGGTCGGACGTCGGGCCATGTCAGCCGTCCTGTCGACCCGCTCTCACCGGCAGCGCCGAGCCGACGCCGCACCGCCGCCTCCGGGACGAGGCGACGGTGGTCCGATCGGCTCGGCGCTGTGTAAGGTCCTGCCGTGCGCGGCGGTTGGCGAGGAGAGTGCGTGCGGCAGTCGGCAGTCGATCGGGTGTCAGCCGCCGGGTGTCAGCCGCCGATGTCCGACTCCTGGGCGGCCGTGACGACCGTCGCCGCGTCCTCCGGAAGAAGGTACCCGGCGGTCGTGGAGGCCTGCGCGGCAGCCCGCACCTTGCTCACGTACTCCTCGTGCGTCGGGTACAACCGGCTGAGCACCGGTTCCGCGCGGGGCGGGAAGGCCGGGTCGGACGGGTCGGCCGCGTCGTGCCGGTCCCACGGGTCGGTGTCGCCGTTCCACGGGTCCCGGGCGCCGTAGAGACCGCAGAAGACTCCGCTGCCGCCGGTGTCCCGGGCGCCGGTGAGCGTACGCGTGGGCACCGCCACGTCGGGGAGCCGGATGCCGCCGGCGGCCAGGCCGGTCGCGGGGTCGCGCAGGTCGGCGTTGAGTTGCGCGCCGCTCGCGGGTCGGGGGCCGCCCTGCGCCCAGCGGGCCAGGTGGTGCAGCGCCGCGTTCATCGCGTAGTGGCCGGGGCCGTCGTTGTACGGGGCCGATCCGGCGGCGCAGTCGGGCTGCGGTGCGGCCGTACCCGCGGACCTGGTCACCGTCGGCCGGCCGAGGTCGTAGGCCCACTGGTCGCCGTGGGCGGTGCCGGCCACCTCCCAGCGCACGAGGCGGTCGGTGTCGGGCTGCCGCGCCGCGGACGCTCCCGGCACATCGGTCTCCGTGAGTACGACGAAGGCCGGTACGGACAGGTCGGTACGGATCCGCGACGGGTACGGCATCAGCAGGATGTCACCCAGGTCGCCGCTGATGGGTGCGGCAAGGGCGCTGTTGCTGTGCACCAGGAAGCCGTCGTAGACGCCGGAGACGGGCTGGACGGCGTTGGCGTACGTCGTCATGAGACCGGCCGATTGCGACTCGCCGTCGGCGAGCAGCGTCCTGATCGTGAGGCCGCCGAGCGGATCGGGCCCGTCAGGGGTGCGCAGCGCCTGCCCCGCCTGGCTGAAGATGTCGTAGGCGAAGGCGTCACCGGGGTGGACCAGGCTGCCGTACCGGGCCGGATCCCAGCCCTTCAGCCCCTTGATCTCGCCGAGACCGCCGTTGATGCCGACCGCCTGAGCCGAGACACCGACCCAGGCGTATCCCTCGCGCAGCAGTTCGTCCCGCTCGAACCAGTAGTCCGGGGAGAGCTCGAGCTGCCCACTGACGTTGAGCCATTCCACGACGACGGTGCCGTTGAACTTCGCCGCGTCGACGGGCCGACGGACGAGAAGGCGGCTCTGGTAGGCGGCACGGCCGGACGCACGTACGTTCCAGCGGCCGTCGGAGCCCCACAGCCCCGACTTGGAGTACGAGGTGGCCGTGCCCGCGATGAAGGACTCGCTCTCGGTGTAGCCGAACGAGCCGAGGTCCTCCGCCGCCGCCAGGAAGGGGAAGCCGTGGCTGCCGGCCGGCGGGACGCTGACGGTGGGGTTCGCGGCCTCGGCCCGGGCAGAACCGGCCTGCGCGGGACCGGCCTGGGCGGGTGACGTGCCGAGGAGCGTGGTGACGAGCACCGCTCCCAGGGCGGTGGCGGTGGCCCACCGCCGGGGTAACCGAACGGACATGCGCACGGGTTGCCTCCGTGAATGTGTCGAATGGTCAGGTCGACGCACTCTCGTCCTCCCGCGCCGGGCGGCCAACGGCGAATTCACCGGTGTCGCGCAACGGCGGCCCCTGCCACCGCGTCGTGCGCGGCGCGGGTTCGGCCTTGTGCGGCAGATGCATGGCGGTAGCCCGGCGGCAGTCAGCCGGAGCGCGGCCAACTGTCGGCGGGCCGTGAGTCCCAAACACTCAATGTCCCATCCGGGTCGAGGGCGTTCGCGGTGATCGGCGGGTCACGTGTTCTCCGGATCGCGAAACGATCTTCGGATCGGGTGATCACCGGGTGGCGGCAATGTGACGACGAACGGACCGTTTCAGGCGCTCATATCGCCCATGAGGGCGGCGGCAGGCGGTCCAGCACCTCTCGGGGACGCAGTCGCGGCTCTCTTGGGCCGCTGGTGAGCTGCCGGGACACCGGCGGCCGGGGCCACGGTCCGCGTCTTCAGGCAAGCCCGAAGCATCCGCTGGGGGCAACCGTCGATCAGGGCTTCCTCGCTGGCCGGCGACCCCGGGCGCCGCGAGGTGGTCTGCTTCACCTCCGACCACAACGCGTCCTTCGCCGACCTCACCGAGGAGCAGGCATCTCGGACGTCGTCTGGCTCGGGTGGCCGACGTCCGGGTCCTTGAGGGCCCTGGGCTACCAGGTCCTCGGGCATGACGGCGTACGGCCGGGGGAGGGGAGGCCGCCAGGTGGCGCAGTGGTGTGACGAGATGGGTTTGGGGACGTTCGGGTGGTTCGTTGCCGGTCCTGCAACCGTCGACCGGGCAGGCCGCCTCCTGGACACCAAGCGAACGCCGAATGCTGGAGGTTGTATGCAGGAGTGGCAGTACTCGCCGACCGCCGTGACGGTGCCCGAGCTGATCCTGGACCCCTACCGCTGCGGTTTCGACGCGCATGCGACTCTGACCGGGGCGGACTCCGGAGAGCAGTGGGGGGACGAGGACTGGCGCGTGCCACCCCAGGCGCGGGCGGCCGAGGAGGAGGCACCGTGGCCCGCTCCCGACCCGAGCCGGCGGCTTCCGCCGGTGATGGCTCCGGCCGACCGGCGCCGCCTGGAGCTGCACGCGGCACTCATCCGAGCGGGAGTCGCGCCCGTGCCAGGAGACCTGCATGCCGTGGAAGCGTTGAGCGCCCTCGACGACACCGTCAACGAGGCCGTCCGGCGCTGGATCGCCGCCTACTGACCTCGGGGCCTTGCTGCGGTGCCGACGTGCGAGGTGCTGCCACCGGCCTGAGGCGCTCGCGGGCGACGTGGGCGCCGACCGCGACTCCTGGCAGCACCAGCGGCCCAGCAGTAGCCCCTGACTCGGGCGGGGTGAGGAATCCCATCGGGGACAGGACTCGACGACCGGCTCGCCCCTTTCATCGCCGGGTACGTCCTCGTGCTGGCCGTGCTCGGTCCCGTGGCCGCGGGGCACGCGCACCTCCTCGTACGCCTGGTGACCGGAGGCCGTACACCGACCGCTCCGACCCGTCCCAGGCCCACCGCCGCCGACGCCGAGCCGGGTCCGCCCGACGAACCGGCCGCCTCGGCGACCGCCCGGCGGGGCTGAGCGGCGACGGGGATCACGCGCGCCGGGGGGAGGGGACGAGCCCGCCCGCCAGCTGGGCCAACGGCGTTCCACATGCCCACAGTTGAAGACGAGGACCGTCGATCAGATACGTGTGGGGCTCGCGCGAGGCCCACACCTCGTCCCGGTGGGTGAACGTGCCCCGGTGCACGACGAGCCGCAGTGGGGGTCCGGCTCGCCCGCGCACCCGCAGCCGCGCCCGGCAGGAACAGGCCGACTCCTCGTCGGGCAGCGGCTCGGCCACGGGACGGAACGCCACGTCGAGCAGCCGTCCACGGCCATCGCGGGCGGCGAGATGGTGGGTGTCGTGCCGAGGCGGCGGCAGCACCCGCCAGCCGTCCCGACGGAGCATCCGGGCCACGGCGAGCACCAGCTCCGGCATGTCCAGCTCCGCCAGCTCCTGGGCGGTGTAGTACCCGCCCCGCCGCCGGGCCGGCCGTCTGGACAGACGGCGCAGGACGGCTGCGACCACCGCCAGCGGCGCCAGCAGCAGCGCGCAGGCCGGACCGCCGAACTCGCGGTAGACCAGCGCGAGCCCCCCGAGGGCGGCGCCCAGGACGACGACCGTGGCGGTGAGGGCGGGCAGCACCTCGCGCAACCGTGGTCCGTAGCGGCCCGACGCGCGCAGTTCGCGCACGGTCCGGCGACGCCGGGCCCGCGCCGAATCGCCGGTCCGCGCCTGCTCCCGCCTGCGTGCCATCAGGGCCGGCCCCCCACCCCCTACACAACGTTGCGTAGGGGGTGGATACCCGGCCGGGTCGGGGATCGCGCCCGGATGCCACTTTTGCGCCATGGCCTTGGCCGAAGAGTGCTCAACGGGCCGTTGTCAGTGGTGGGTGACAAGCTGCTGGTCATGGACGAGGTTGAGTTCTTGCGGGGCCGGGTCTACGGCTCCGACCACGACGACGCGGGACCCCGCCCGGACCGCACCTACGCGCAACTCGTGGGCGGCCCGCTGGACGGCCTGCTGCTGGACGTCACGGACCGGACCCGGCACGAGCTGCGCGAGGTGGCGCTGATCACGGAGATAGGCCGCTACGGGCCCGGCGGCCGCGCCCTGTACGGGCGACGCACCGGCGACGACCGCCGTTTCGACTGGCTGGGCGACGCGCCGGGCGCCCCCTGAACCAGCCCTGGTCCGGTAGCGGTGCTACTTCAGATACGGCCCGTCGGCGCCGATCTTCCCGGGCCCGTTCAGTACGTACACCCGAGCTCGGCCCGCAGTCGATCTGCTTGCCCTTCTGGAACTCGATCTCCGGGCCGTAGTACAGCTCGGTGCGCGCCTCATGGCCTCTCCCGGTACGGGCAGCGAATGGAGGGAGTCGCCACGAAAGAGCAACCGGCAGCTTCCTGAAAGGACTTGCGCGCGGAAGTTACAGGGGCATGACACCTCGGTAAAGGGATCGCGCGGTGCGGGCGAAGGGGCGGGTCACCTGCGCCAGGGCGAACGGAACGATGGCCTCCATTCCGGGATGGTGATCAAATGTGCGAATGTCCACAGGATTCACGCCCGCCTCCCGGGTGACGACCGCCGCGCCGACGGTCCGTCATGGCTGGCACAAGCTGCTTATCGGCCTCGTTCTGCTGGGGCGGGTCGCGCGCGTCCCGGCCGCCATGGACGCCACGACGGGGGCGACCCCTTCGGGCTGGTGGCACGTGGTGTGGGAGGTGCTCGCCCTGGTGCTGGCCGCCTTCGCGGTCAGTGAGTGGGAGATCCTCCGGGCGGCGTCCTGGCGCATGTCCGTCACGCAGTGGATCTGCATGGTCGTCTTCCATGTCGGCCTGCTCGGGTTCCTGACCTCTCAGGTGCTCCAACTGTTCTAGCTCCCGGCCCGCGTGACGGTGGGTCAGTGGCGGTGGGGCCGTTTGTTCGATCGCACGAACATGGCTTCGATGGGTTACTTCTGTCGCCGAGCCTTGATAGGAAACTTTCCTGTCAGTCGCAGTGCAGCGTCACCCCACCCCCCACTCCTCACCTGGAGCCACTGTGGTGCACATATCCCGGCCGGTCGACGGCCCCACCCCCACCTCCCGCCGACTCTTCCTCGCCCTCACCGGCGCCCTGGCCGCCGCGCCGCTCCTCGACGCCCGCCGGGCGACCGCGGCCACCGCGGCGAAGAGCCTCGACGACCCGGCGAAGAAGGAGATCGCCATGAAGCTGGTGTCGAGCGCGGAGAACTCCTCGCTCGACTGGAAGGCCCAGTACCGGTACATCGAGGACATCGGCGACGGCCGGGGCTACACAGCCGGCATCATCGGGTTCTGCTCCGGGACCCACGACATGCTCGACCTCGTCCAGCTCTACAGCGACCGCAAGCCCGGCAACGTCCTCGCCAAGTACCTGCCCGCTCTGCGCGAGGTCGACGGCACCGACTCCCACGCCGGTCTCGACCCGAACTACCCGAAGGACTGGCGCAAGGCCGCCCAGGACACGGCCTTCCAGCAGGCCCAGAACGACGAGCGCGACCGCGTCTACTTCAACCCCGCCGTCCGGCAGGGCAGGACGGACGGCCTGCGGGTCCTCGGCCAGTTCGCCTACTACGACGCCATCGTCATGCACGGCGACGGAACCGACCCCACGAGCTTCCGCAACATCCGCAAGCGGGCGCTGGCGAAGGCGAAGCCGCCGACCCAGGGCGGCGACGAGACGACGTATCTGAACGCCTTCCTCGACGCCCGCGTCTGGGCCATGAAGCAGGAGGAGGCGCACAGCGACACCAGCCGGGTCGACACCGCCCAGCGCGTCTTCCTGAGCAACGGCAACCTCGACCTCGACCCGCCCCTGGACTGGAAGGTGTACGGCGACAGCTATCACATCGGCTGACCGCCACCGCGTGATCCCGGCTGGACGCGGCGTGCCAGTCTGCGGCCCCACGCCTGACCCGGTACCTCGACGTACCGGTAGGTCAGTGCGCACAGCGGCAGCAGCACGGCGAAGAACGCCGCCTCCAGCGCGGGCACGTCCTGCCGCCACCGGCCGACCGTGCCGTCGGTCACCGCCAGCAGCACCGGATGCACCAGGTAGACCGAATAGCTGATCGTTCCCAGTGCGGTCAGCGAGCGCGGTACGCGACGGCGGCGCGCGGCCAGTCCGGCGCCGAAGGTGAGCGCGGCCATCAGGAACGCGAGGATCCAGCCGCGCCGGGTGAAGTGGGCGCCGTCGCCCTGCCCGTACGCACTCCCCACGGCGCAGGCGAGCACCACGGCGGCCGTGCCGGCCACGCACCACCGGCCGCCCCCGCCCTTCTCGGCCCGGTGGACCGCGGTGCCCAGGAACATCACGGCGAGAATCACCAGCCCCTCCCACATCGCGACCGTGCCGTTGAAGGCGACCAGGACGAGCGCCGACACCCCGCCCAGCACCCCTCCGGCCACACGCAGCACGGGTGTCCCGGCGCTCGCACAGCAGCCGGCGAGCACCAGGACGACCGTGGCGAGCGCGACCAGCGGGCCGGTGCCGACCGCGCCGGAGAGCGCGGAGGCCGGCAGCCGGCCCCCCACCGCCGCGCTCACGGCGGCGAGCGCGGCCAGGGCGCAGGTGATCGCCGCCGACCGACGGTGCAGACGGACCGTGAAGAGCGCGACGACCAGCAGATAGAAGGCCATCTCGTAGGAGAGGGTCCACAGGACGAGAAGGGCACTCGGCGTCCCCAGCAGTTCCTGGAGCAGCGTGAGATGGGCGACGGCGACCGTGGTGAGGCTCTGCCGGCCCGGACCGGCGCGCAACTCGGCGACGCCCAGCAGGTCGAGCATGAGCACCGCGGTGACGGCGGCCGCCCACAGCGGGTACATGCGGAACACCCGTCCGATCCAGAACGACCGGACGCACCCCCGGCGCTCCAGTGACGCGGGGACGATGTACCCGCTGACCAGGAAGAACAGCATGACGCCGTACCGCCCGATGTTGAACTGCGGCATCAGCTCCTGCCGGAACTCGGGCAGGAACGCGTACGACGAATGGTCGAAGACCACGGCGAGAGCCGCGACGGCACGCAACGCGTCGAGCCACCCCAACCGCGTCACCGAGCGCGGGTTGAGTGACTGTTCGATTACTGAGGGTGACTTCTCCGGGCGTGGAGGAACCAAGGACGGGGGTTGCATACGTGGACCGGATCCTGTGCGGGTGAGGGGTTCGTCAGACTGGGGCAGGCGCTAGTCGTCCGGCAGGACGACCTTCATCGGAACGCAGGGCTCGGCCTGGTCCTTGGTGGGGTACAACTCGACCGCGCGTGGCCGGGACATGCCCTCCATGTTCTCGAAGCTCAGTACGTTGCCCCGGCGCAGGGTAAGGTCCCACCCGGCCTTGATCGGGATGACGGGGACACGGTTGCCGTGTCGGTCGAAGGCCGGGACCGGAAACGGGGTGAACTTGCTGCGCTCGCAGACATAGCCCGGGGCCAACACATCGATGGTCACCTCGATGCCCCACGCACTCACCCTCGTCGCGAGTTCGCGCTGGGCCCCGACATCGATCGACTGGTCCTTCACGGTGAGCGTGACCGTGCCGTCTCCGTGGCGCTCCACCGCGTACGCCGTCGAGTAGGCCGAGGAGCCGGGCACCACCGCCGCGCCGAACCAGACCGCCGCGCAGGCCACCGCGACGACGGCGATCCGGGGCGGGGTGAAGAGACGGCGCACGGCCGCCCTAGTTCCGCCGCCACGAGGTTCGACCACGGCCGGCCCGGTCCGGTCGACCCCTGTCTCGCGCAGCTCGATCTCCCTCTTGAGCTCGTCCAGGAGCCGGTCCTCGAACGTCCGCCTCGTGCTCATGCTTCCCCCCTCGCGATGTACAGCAGCGGTGCGTCCGGCGTCGTGGCCTCCGCGGGACCCGTGCGGCCGGCCGGGGGCGTCGTCTCCGCGGCCTGGGCCTCCGCCTCCCGCCGCAGCGACTTGCGCGCCCGGTGCAGTCGTACGCGGGCCGTGACCTGGCGTATCCCCAGTGCGGCCGCCGCCTCCGTGACGGTGAGCTGGTCCACCGCGATCAGCTCCATGACGGCCCGCTCGCCCTCGGGAAGCTTCGCCAGCGCGGCCAGGGCGCGCCGTCCCGGGCTCTCCGCGTCGAGTCTGTCCTCGATGCGGACGATGTCGTCGGCCTCCAGCAGCCGTCGCCCGGAGAAGCGCAGGTCGCGTTCCGTCTCCCGGGCGACCCGGCGCCGTTCCGACGACACCACGTTGCGGGCGATGCCGAACAGCCAGGCCGTCTCGCTGCCGAGGTCCGGCCGGTAGGAGTGCGCCGAACGCAGGACGGCGAGGAAGATCTCGGCCGTCAGGTCGGCAGCGGTGTGCGGGTCGTCGACGCGCCGGGCCACGAACCGCATCATCGCGTCCAGGTGGCGGCGGTAGAACTCCTCGAAGAGCCGCGGGTCACGTACCGCCGCGGCGGGCCCACCCGGTAACCGTTCCGCGTCGTCCACAGGCGTCTCCTTCTCGGGTCCTTCAAAGGGGCTACACCCGTTCTTGGAACGAGGTGCGAAAAGCGTCCACAGAAAGAACCCGGACCCGGCGGGAGACGAAGGCGCCGAGCGCCGGCGTGGCACGGTCACGCACGCGACCGGTCGCTGCGCGCGTCCCGGTCCGGCGTCGACCCGTCCCACGCGCCTGCCCGCCCGCCTGCCGGGACCGGGTGCGGGTCGTGCCGGGCGCGGACGGTGACCCGGGCGCCGCTCCGGGTGACACCTCGGACGGCGAGCGGCACGATGACGGAGTCAGCGGTGCGGCTGGTGCGTAGGGGGTGGGTTCGCGGGTAGCCGCGCCGATATGAACGGGGTACTGAAGGCGGTCCGGATGGAACCTGTTCCGCCCGACCAGGGTTCCTCCGCCCGCGGCGGGAACCCTGCCGAGACGACGGTGGCGCTGGACGGCAAGGACGGCTGTATCTCCCGGGCGCGCCGTCTCACGGGCGACTTCCTGCGTCGCGTGCAGAGCCGGGACGGCCTCGCCGTGTCGGACCGGGCCATGGATCTGTCCCAGCTCGTGGTGAGCGAGCTGATCACGAACGCGCTCAGATACGCGCCCGGTCCGGTCCTGCTCCAGCTGCGCATCGTCGGGGCCGCGGTGGAGATCGTCGTCTGGGACAGCGATCCGGTGCTGCCGGTGCCCCAGGCGCCTGATCCGACGCGGGTGGGCCAGCACGGTCTGGAGATCGTGCGGGCGGTGGTGGAGAACTTCGTCGTCGCGCAGGAGCCGGTCGGCAAGCGGATCGTCGCCCGCCTGGGTCTGTCGGGCTGACGCAGGCCGAGGCAGGCCGACGCAGACGGGCACAGACCGACACGGACCGGCTCGGTCGACTCCGGCGGACGGCCGTGCGCCGGTGTCCGGCCCGTGTCCGTGACCCGGCGGCGACCGGTACGTCGCGACTGCGCGTAACGGCCGCCGCCGAGTGACTCGTGTCGGGGCTGGAGAAGGTCAGGGCTGGAAAGGAAGGGTGGCGCAGTTGGAGGTGACCGGCCTGCCGTTGAGCCGGTCGGTCAGCCAGGAGATGGCGTCGCCCTGGTCGACGAGCAACGGTGTGAAGTGGTTGATCAGGGACCGGCCGAGACCGGGCAGGATCACGGGCTTGTAGGTGACGTCGGCGCCCTTGGCGCACCACGCGACGGCGAGGGCGCGCGCCTGTGCGTGCGGTACCAGGTCGTCGGCGGTGCCGGTCGCCACCCGGACCGGAGACGCCGGCTCGAGGGTGCCGATGCGCTGGTCGGCCAGGAACGCCTTGAGGGCCGGCTCGGACTGGACGATGTCGCTGAGTGAGCGCCCGTCCGTGGTCCAGTCGGTGCTGTCGGCGGAGTTGTAGGAGAGGAGGGCGTCGCCCACGCACATCGTCGACAGGTCCTTGAGCGCGGCGCGGCCGGCCGTGTTCAGGTGCGCTTCGGCGATCGGTACGAGAGCCGGATCGGACTCCAGGAAGCCGTTCACCGACCAGCCCAGCGCGCCGGCCAGGTCGCTGCCGTCGATGGCCTTGGTGACAGCGACCAGATCGGCGGGCGGAGCCCCGGTGTAGGTCCCGGCGAGGGTGACGTCGGGGGCGTACGAAGGCTGGAGCTCTGCGGCGGCGGCCGTGGCCCCGCCGCCCTGGCTGTAACCGAACAGGGCCACCCGGGAGCCGGACGTCAGCGACGTGGCGTCGAGGGAACGGACGGCGCGGACGGCGTCAAGGACGGCATGGGCCTCGTCGACCCGGTTGACGTAGGTGTGCAGCCGGTCGGTCGTGCCCAGCCCGGTGTAGTCCGTGACCACGACGGCGATGCCCCGGGCGAGCAGTCGGTAGATCGCCAGGTCCTCGTAACCGACCGACAGTGTCTGGCCGTTGACGACGAGTGGGTGTTCGAGGCCGAGGGAGGCGGCGCACTGGTCGCCCTGGCCCATCGTGCCGGGTGCGACGACGACCAGAGGCCGTGGTCCGCTGCTCGTCCAGCGGGCCGTCGGTTCGATGTACGCGCCGGTGACGGCCATGGGCCGGCCGGCCGAGTCCGTGGACTTGTACATCAGCCGGGTCGCCGTGCCGGGCAGCGGTCCGTCGACGCCCGGCAGGCTCAACGCCAGCGGGAGCGGTTCGGAGCGGATGAGGGCGCCGTCGGCCGCCGGGAGGGCGGCGGGCGGGTTGTAGAACGTGGGGATGGTGACGCCGCGCGAGACGACGGAGTCCGACTGCGTGGCCGCGTCGGCGGGTACGGCGGTGACGCCCAGGCAGGCGGCAGCGGTGACGGCTGCGGCCAGCAGGCGGGTGGGGGCGGGCATGGCGGACCTCCGGTGAGGGGGAGGCCGAGCCTTCGTCTGCGGCTCGGGTGGCGGACGGCCCGGTGGGGTGCGGACCGTGACGACCGAGCGGCACAGGGCCCCGGTCGTCCACCGTTGCCCCGTACCGCTCTTAGACGAACTGTCAGGACCGTAGCGAGAGCGGGGTTACCTCGGGTAGCGGTCGGTAGGTTACGGTTCAGTAATATGACTGCTGAGTAGCAAGTTCGAAGCCGTCCTTCCGCCGATCACTCGCCTCGCAACGAGCGCCCAAAATCGGCCCCTTGACGGCAATCTCTGACAAAACAAGACCGCGGGGTCGCCTGTCGCTAGCGTCCCGAGCCATGAACACCGACCGCACGCGGGGCGCACGGCTCGGCGACCACGACTCCCGTGACGACGCCTTCGTGCCACCCCAGCCCGGCACCCACCACTCCTCGACGCAGACGGCGACCGCGAGCGGCAGCGCCCGGATCACGCAGAAGAACACCCAGATGAAGTTCTCGATCCCGGTGATCGGGCCCCTGCTCAGCCTGGCGTACGCCCATCCGCTGCTCGCCGGACTCACCGCCATGGTGGTCGTCGCAGGGGGAGGCGCGGCGGTCACGGCCGGTCTGCCCGACGGCACGTCCACGCCCTCCACCGCGCTGGTGCGCGGCTTCGTCATGGAACAGGCGGACGGTCAGAAGGCCCCCGTCGGCTACGACTTCACCTCCACCCCGCCCGTGGTGGCGGGCGCCGGCACGGACGCCCTCTACGTCCAGGGCGGCTTCCTGATGTCCACCAGCGGCAGGCTGGCCTCGTGGGGTTCGTCCGAGGTGCCCACGGCGGAGGGCTGCCGGAAGGCCGTCACCGAGAACCCGGAACGCAAGGCGGCCGTCTCCGTCGGGTACGCGATGTGCTACCTCGACCGCAACGGCGATCCCGGCTACATCACGGTCACCGCCAACACCAACGAGTCCGTCACCGTCGACACCGCCCACCTGGGCTGACCCGACCGCCGTCAACAGGCTTCCGACGCCGGTGTGGTTGACTACGCTCGTGCTGCACGAGTCGGTCTTCCGCACCACGGACCTGCCGGTGAGCGACCGGTTCGAGGCGTGGGCGGAGCGCATGGGCCGGACGCACGCGCCCATGCGGCTCAGCAGCGATCGCCACGCGGACTACCGCGGCACCCAACGGGTGATAGCGCTGGGCGACGTCGTCGTATGGCCGGCCACCTTCGACCAACTGGTCTTCCGCCGTACGCCGAAACTCATCCGCGAGTCCGACCCGGAGACGTACCACCTGTCCCTCCTGCTGAAGGGCGAGGGGGCGGCCGACTGGGGCAGACAGCAGGCGGCCTACCGGAGGAACGACTTCCACATCAACTCCTCCTCGCGGTCGTGGGAGGTGCTCACCGGCTCCGAGCCCGTCACCGTCCTCGGCGTCGAGGTCCCGCGCGCTCTGGTGGCCGTGCCCGGGAACCGGGCGGATCAGGTCCTGGGGAGCCTTCTGTCGGGCCGCGAGGGGATCGGCGCGCTGCTCTCGCAGTTCCTGCGCCAA
This sequence comes from Streptomyces sp. NPDC058295, assembly GCF_042880655.1. Lineage (NCBI taxonomy): Bacteria > Bacillati > Actinomycetota > Actinomycetes > Kitasatosporales > Streptomycetaceae > Streptomyces > Streptomyces sp. NPDC058295. The sequence goes on along the minus strand of NZ_JBHVYO010000017.1, from coordinate 83,788 downwards.
CTGGTCGCGGACACCTCCTCGTACCAGCCCTCGGACGCACCGCGGCTGGGCACGGTCGTCGCGGACCTGGTCACGGCCCTCTTCGCGCACACCGTGGACGCCGACCTCCGCCTCCCGCCGGAGACCCGCGACCGCACCCTCGTCCTCCGCGTCAAGACGTTCATCCACCGGCACCTGGACGACCCGGACCTGACCCCCGCCGGGATCGCCGCCGCACACCACGTCTCCCGCAGCTATCTGTACCGCGTCTTCCAGGCGGAGGGACTCACCGTGGCCTCCTACATCCGCGACCAGCGGCTGGAGCACGCCCGCCGCGACCTCGCCGACCCCCGGCTGCGCGCCCTGCCCATCCGCGCCGTAGCCGTCCGCTGGGGCTACCCCAGGGCCGCCGAGTTCACCCGGGCGTTCCGCACCGCCTACGGGCTCCCGCCCAGCGAACTGCGCCAACAGGCGCTGACCGAGGCGTAGGACGCCTTGCCTTTCGGGTTCCCGCGGCTGACTCCCGGTTGCCTCCCGGCCTCGGCGCCACCGGTGGACGCTCGGCCAAGCAGTTGTGGACCGTCCGCCAACGACACACCACCCGCCCCTCCCGCATCCTGGTGATCACCGCGGCGCACCGCCGCGACAACGGGGGCCGTGCCAGGACGACGGGGGAGTCCTGGCACGGCACGGACCCGCCCGCCCGCCCGCACGCGCGCACCGCTCACGGAACGGTCCACGGACGGCCCGCGGATGATCGAGTGGTGACGGTCCGGCCGCGGGCGTACCGTCTAACGGTGGACCCGACAGCGGACGCCTCCGTCCACTGACCTCTCCCCAGGGCCCGCTCCCGAGCGGGCGACACGTCATGAGCAGCCTCCCGCAGCCCACCTCAGCACCCCGGACCACTGCCCGACAGGGTGGCGGGGGCAACGCGATGGCGCTGTTGGTGATCGCCTCGTGCCAGCTGATGGTGGTTCTGGACATCACCATCGTGAACATCGCGCTGCCGGACATCCAGCGCTCCCTGGACTTCTCCACCACCAGCCTGGCCTGGGTGGTCAACGCCTACACCCTCACCTTCGGCGGCCTGCTGCTGCTCGGCGGCCGGGTCGGCGACATCCTCGGCAGACGGCGGGTGTTCATCTTCGGCGTGCTGCTCTTCGTCCTCGCCTCCCTGCTCGGCGGACTCGCCCAGAACGAGGCCCAACTCCTCGCCGCGCGCGCCCTTCAGGGCGTCGGCGGCGCCATCGCCTCCCCGACCGCCCTGTCCCTGGTCAGCACGACGTTCCAGGAAGGACCCGAGCGCAACCGGGCGTTCGGGGTCTTCGCCGCGGTCTCGGCGGGCGGTGGCGCGATCGGCCTGCTCGCGGGCGGGATCCTCGTCGAATGGCTGAACTGGCGGTGGGTGCTGTTCGTCAACGTTCCCATCGGACTGCTCATCGCCCTCGCCACGCCCCGCTTCATCAAGGAATCCGAGCGCCACCCCGGCCACTTCGACATCGCCGGCGCGCTGACCTCCACCGTGGGCATGGTGTTGCTGGTGTACGGGTTCATCAGAGCGGCGCAGGAAGGGTGGCGGGACACGCTCACGATCGCCTCGTTCGTCGCGGCCGTCGTCGTCCTCGCGGTGTTCATCCTCGTCGAGCGGCGCTCCCGGCAGCCGATCACCCCGCTGCACATGTTCGCCGACCGCAACAGAGCGGGCACCTACGGCATCATGCTGTGCCTCGCCGCCGCGATCTTCGGCATGTTCTTCTTCCTCACGCTCTTCGTGCAGAACGTGCTCGGCTTCAGCCCGCTCGCGGCCGGGTTCGCCTTCCTGCCGGTCAGCGCGGTCATCGCGGTCGGCGCCGGCCTCGCCTCGCGGTTCCTGCCCACCTACGGCCCCAAGCCGTTCATGGTGGTGGGCGCGATCCTCGCGGCCGGAGGCCTGTCCTGGCTGACCCTGACCGACGTCCACTCCACGTACGCGGGCAGCGTGCTCGGTCCGATGCTCGTCTTCAGCCTGGGCATGGGCATGGAGTTCGTCTCGCTCACGCTGATGGCGCTCTCCAACGTGTCCCCACTGGAGACCGGCGCGGCCTCCGGGCTCCTCAACGCCACCCAGCAGGTGGGCGGTTCGCTCGGCCTGTCCATCCTGGTCACGATGTACGGCACGGCCAGCCGCAACGAGGCGGAGAAGCAGATCCCCGACTTCCTGGCCCAGGCGACCCCGGCCGAACGCCTGAACTTCCGGCGCACCGGCCAGCTCCCCGCCCCCTGGTCGGACGAGGTCCTCACGGCCGGCGTCTCGGCCGCCTTCGTCATGGCGGCGATCTTCACGGTCCTCGCCGCTCTGATCGCGATCATCGTGATCCAGGTGCGCCCCTCGGACCTGGAACGGCTCAAGGGCGGCACGGTCCCGGGCGGCGGCTGAGGCGTGGTTCACCGTCAGGCGCGGTGCGGGTGAAGAGACATGGCGGTCACTTGTCCGCGATGTGCGCGATGCGGGCGGCAGGCGCCTCGGCCGTGCCGTTCGTGGTCCGGCCGTGCCGCTCGTGGTCTTCCGCACGAGGGTGGGACCGCCGATGCCGTGCGCGCGTACGCGCCCCGAAGATCGTGATTCGAGGGGCGGCCTGCCGGTTAGGGTCCGCACATGGGGCATCGAGACGTGGGAATTCTGCATCCGGGAGCCATGGGCGCCCGCGTGGCGGCGCAGGCGGTGACGGCGGGAGCCGCGGTCTGGTGGCTGCCGCAGGGGCGGTCGGCGGCGAGTCGGGACCGGGCCGTCGAGTACGGACTGCGGTCCGCCGCGAGCGTCCAGGAACTGGCGGAGACCTGTGAGGTCGTGCTGAGCGTCTGTCCTCCCGCCGCCGCGCTCGACGTCGCCGGACAGGTGGCGGCGGCCGGTTTCCGGGGCGTCTACGTGGATGCCAACGCGGTGAGTCCCGAGCGGATGGCCGAGATCACCGACGTGTTCGCGGACAGTGCCGTGACCGTGGTGGACGGAGGGATCACCGGACCGCCCCCGCGCGAGAGGAGCCGGACCCGGCTCTATCTCTCGGGCGACGACACGGCCGTGGCACGGGTCTCCGCCCTGTTCGACGGTACCGCGCTCACCCCGGTCACCCTGGCGGGGCCGATCGGGCGGGCGTCGGCGCTCAAGTTGGCCTTCGCCGCGTACAACAAGATCTCGTACGCCCTCGCCGCCCAGGCCTGCGCACTGGCCGACGGGCACGGGGTCCTGGACGACCTGCTCGACCTGGCGCGACAGATGCTGCCGGACACCCCGCTGGCCGCAACGGAACGCCTGGCCGCCGCCGGGCCGCGGGCATGGCGCTGGGAGCCCGAGATGCGCGAGATCGCCCAGGCCTGCCGGGGAGCGGGTGTACCGTCCGACCTCGCCGAGGCGGCCGCGGAGACGTTCGCCCGGTGGGAAGCGCACAAGGACGACCCGGCCGTGACCGGTGAGCGGTTGATCGCCGATCTCGCTCAGGGGACTCGGCCGTCCATGTCGCGCGACCGGACGGGTTTGCCGTCGCGGTGAGCGGCAACGCGATGTCCATGAGTGAACCGAACAGGAAGACGAATGAACAGTCCGCAGCCGAGCGGGTGACCGCGTCCAAGGCGCGGCGCACCGCGGACAAGGCGACCGCCCCGGCGGCCCGGGCCGCGAAGAGCGCCGCGACGAAGACGGATGACGCCGCGTCGGCGACCAGGTCCGGAGTCCAGCGCTCGGCCGAGGCGACGACCGGTGCCGTGCAGAGCGCGGCGCACAGTGCCTCGCGCGGTGTCGAGGCGGGCCGTCAGGCGATCGTCGCGACGTCGGGCCAGGTCGCCGCGACCGCCAAGACGGCCTGGACGGTCATCGCACACCGGAAGCTGATCGCCGCCGGTGTCGGCGCCGGCCTCTCCGCGCTGACCGCGGCCTCGTACGCTGTGGGCCGCCGCTCCGGCCGTCACCCGCAAGGCCCTCTCACCCGGCTCACCGGCGGTCGGATCTGACCCTTTCAGGTCGCGGTCAGGAGATCGGCCCCCGGCGGGTTCCCGCCGGGGGCCGGGCCGTGCCCGGCCCGATCGCGCACAGGTCGTCAGATCCGCAGCGGGGGCCTCGCAGCGGAATGCGCTGCGTTCCAGGCATCCCGGTGAGACCTTCGATATGAACAGGGCCACTCTGCGGGTGCTTCGGGTGGGGCATAGGCGATCATGACCAGAATGGACGCTCGTTTCCTTGGCATCGCTGATCTGGTCGAAGCTCCGTCCGTGGCGGTCGTGGTCGACGTCATGCGTGCCTTCACCGTGGCCGCCTGGGCCTTTGCCCAAGGGGCGGAAAAGATCGTTCTTGCCGAGTCGCTGGACGAGGCACTGGCGCTCAAGGCTCGCCACCCGGATTGGGTGACGCTCAAGGACGGTCCGCCCGCGCCCGGGTTCGACGCCGTCAACTCCCCGGGCCTGCTGCGGTCTGTCGACCTCGGCGGACGGACCGTGGTGCAGAAGACCACGGCAGGGACGGTCGGCGCCCTGGCGGTCAGGGAGGCGTCGCTGGTGCTGTGCGCCGGCTTCGTGGTGGCGGAGGCAACGGCTCGGCTCCTGCGGACACGCAAGAGTGACACCGTCGCGTTCGTCGTCACCGGCGAAGACGGGCAGGCCGATGAGGATCTGGCGTGTGCTCAGTACATCGCTCGCAGGGCCACCGAGACCGGGACGGACGCTGCCGAGTTCCTCCGCCGCGCCGCCGAGTCGCGCGCCGCAGCCGAACTGGCCGAGGGAGTGCGTCAGGGGGTCCATCCTGACGACGTTGCGCTCTGCCTCGAGCTCGACCGCTTCCCCTTCGCCATGGTGGCGACCCCGGAAGGCTCACTCATGGCCCTCCGTCCGTACGCCATGCCGCCGGACGGCGATGCCCCGAGCTGACACCCCGGATCGCCGTCCCGGCAGCGAGTCCCCGAAACCACCGGGACGGCACCGAGGGAAGACCGAGCGGTCCCTGGCCGCGTGCTGATCGGTCAGGGACGGGGGTAGACGCCGCACGACGTCACCGGCTTGCCGTTCGCGTCGTCCAGGCAGACTCCGACGTACGAGCCGCCGCCGACAACGTTTGCGGGCAGGGTGGCGGGCACCGAAGTCACCGTGTTGCAGTGCGTGCTGCTGCTCCTGGCGCCGAGCGGGTTGGCATAGCCGTCGAACACGCTGTACCAAGCTCTGCGGCAGCCGACGGACTTCAGCGTCCCCGTGAAGGCCACCGACCGGTTGTACCAGGTCAGGGTGCCCGAGATCGAGCTGCCGGCGCCGTCGGATACGTAGACGGGGGTGGTGGGGTAGGCGGCGGCCGTGGCCGGAGCCGCCGCGACGGCCGGCGCAGTCGGTGCCGCGGACATGACCAGGCCCGCTACGGAGAAGAGGGTGAGAACGGATCGGCGCAACACGATGTAGGTCTCCTTCGGGGTGTGTGTGCGGGATGACGCCACAAGGCTGCCCGCAGCCCCTGCCGTGAACCCTGGCGAAGGGTGGCGCCCCCGAGCGGTCCGCGGCTGCCTCCGCCGCGTCACCGGCTGACCGCTCAACCGTGGTACATCGTGCAACGGATCGTGTACCGGTCGTCCCCGTCCTGGAAGACCCACTCCTTCGCCGGCCCGCCCCCGCACGAGTCGTCCACGCTGACCAGGCCGAGGGTGAGCGCGGTGTGGTCATCCCAGTGGTCGATGGTCTTCCGGATCTCCTGCTCCACCTGCCCGCGGGCCTCGACCGTCTCGGCGCTGCCGGCGAGTTCACGGACGGTCTGCGGGCTGGTGGCGCCGTCCTGCGAACAGGCGGACGCCGTCAGCAGCGCCATGCAGACCATGCCCCACACGGCTCCTGTACGCCGTCGATGCCCCACCACAGTGGCTCCCTTCCGTGTCCATGACCACGGTGGACGGCGGGCGCGAGAGGTCGCATGAGTACGCGTACTCAGCGCGGACCGGGGCCCGTGGGGTGCGCCGGTGCCGCGAACGGCGGGTGAGCTGGGAGCACATCCGCAGCTCCGGCCTCGGCGTCGGCGTGTCGTCCGACGCGTGCGCGTACCGCTCGCCACCGCGCCACGGTGGTCATCGTCTCGGTCCCGCGACGGCGTAGGCCGCGGTGCCGGCGGCCGCGAGGACCAGGGCCGTCCAGGTGCCCGCAGCCGTGCCGGGCGGCAGCAGCATCCAGCTCACCACCCGCATCGGCGCACTCGTCGGGGGCGGGGCGAAGAACGAGAACGAGAGCCAGGCGAAGGGCAGCGTCCAGGCGTACGGGCCGCCCCAGAGCGCCGCGCCCAGGGCGACCAGTCCCATCAGGCCCGCGCTGTCCCGGACGACGAACGCGGTGGTGGCCATGTCCTCGCCCATCGCCTGCACCGTCAGCAGCACCGTGCCGACGACCGCGCCGCACAGCAGCACGTGTGCCGCTCTGCGGGGCACCCAGCGGATCGCGGCCGTCCGGTCCAGCGCGAGATCCTGCCCGCCGAGCCCGATGGAGGCCGCCATCGCCCCCGTGGCGAGGACGAGCACGGGCAGCCGCGGATCACCGGGCACCCCGCTGCCGTCCCGGGCGAGTGACCACCCCGTCACCGCGCTGATCAGCACCGCGGCGAGGGACGCCGGCACCTGACGCGAGCGGGCGTACAGCGTCAGCCATCTCACCGGGACGCACCACCCTTCAGCGCGTCGAACGCGTCGCCCTCGCAGGAGAACGCGGCCGTGCGCATCGCGTGGATCCGCGAGAGCTGTTCGGCCCGCGGCAGCGCCTTGAGCTCCTTCCACACCGGGCGGGTCTCGGTGTCCACCTCGCGGCGCAGACTCTCCGACAAGGTGCCGGGGAGCGGCTTGAGGTCCCCGAGGACCCAGCCCACCGCGACGGTCTGCGCGAATTGGTCGTTCCCGAAGCTGGTCCAGCCGACGGGGGTGCACCCCGGCACCATGCCTTGGGCGATCAGGGCCCGGGTCAGCTCCTCGCCCTTCGCGGTGGCAATGATGTCGTCGTCGAAGTCGAAGAGCACGCTCGTGCGGGACCACCGCGGGGTGGAGCCTTCCGGCAGCAGGGTGGCGTTCTCCCGGACCGCGACCGGCGCCTGGCTGCCCAGGGCGGCACGCAGCCGGCGCAGCGCCTCCTCACCGGGGCCCGCGAGGTCGGCGAGTCGCCCCTGTTGTGTCTTCGTCACGCACACCGGGCCGTCGCACACCAGCTCCGCGGCGGCCTTGTCGACGACGTACATGCGGTGCGGGTCGGAGGGCAGGACGAGCAGGGCGAGCGCCGCGCCCGCCAGGACGGGCGTCAGGGCGATCAGCCGGGCACGCGGGGTCGCGGCGACCAGCAGCGCGAAACCGGTCGCGGCCATGGCGAGCAGCCAGATCGTCTGCCCGACGTGCACGGAGGCGGAGAGCGTGACGAGTGCGTTGCGCGTCTCCTGCACCGCCGGTGACAGCAGGGAGACCCGGTTCGGCTCCGTGCTCGGGATCCCCGTCGCCGTGGTCGTCTCCGTCCGGCCCAACGACATCTGCATGAGGGCCGTGAACACGAAGGCGCCCATGGCCAGCGCGGGTGGCGTGAGCACGGACGGCAGGGCCCGCCCGGCCCCCATGCCCAGCACGGCCCCCGCGACGAGGGAGAGTGCCCCGACCAGCGAGATCGGCAGCCACCCGAGGTGGGTGTACTCGGTGTGGGCGACCACCTGGAGCCCGCCCACGAGGACGAGGAGCGCAAAGGCCGAGGTCAACGTGACCGCCGTCGGGCCCGCCAGCGCGGCCGCGCGGTGCCGGGCGGGCCGCGGCGTGCTCGTCAGCAGCTCGGACATCTTCGAGCGGTGGTCGCGCAGGCCCTGCAGCGCCCCGAGCCCCACGGCGAGCGGCCACAGGTAGAACAGCAGGCCGCGGGTCCACAGGGCCATGGACGTCCACTGGGCCGTCCACGCCGTGGTCCCCGTCCACCACGAACCGGGAATCAGGTACAGGAACGCCAGCGCCGGCACCAGGACCAGGGCACCGGCCCACGGGGCGACGGAGCGCCTCAACTCGATACGCAGAACACGGGTGTTCACCAAGTGCCCCTTCTCTGCTCGGGGTTGAGCAGCAGCGCCGAGTAGCCGCGCTCCAGCGGGCTGTCCCCCACGTGCTCGGGGCCGCCCACCGAGGCCAGTTCGTCCGGGGGGCCCTGGAAGACCAGCCGGCCCTCCGCGAAGAGCACCACACTGGTGCAGGCGGCGGCGACGTCCTCCACCAGATGGGTCGATACGACCACGCAGGTGTCCGTGCCCAACTCCTGCAGCAGCTCGCGGAAGCGCAGCCGCTGCGCCGGGTCCAGGCCCACCGTCGGCTCGTCCAGCAGCAGTATCGTCGGGTCGTTGACGATCGCCTGGGCGATGCCGACCCTGCGCACCATGCCGCCCGACAGGGTCTTCATCCTCTCGTCGGCGCGGTCGGCCAGACCCACCCGTTCCACGGCGCGCTGCACGGCGGCCGGGATGTCCGCCTTGGGCACCTCCTTCAGCCAGGCCATGTACTCGACGAACTCGCGCACCGTGAAGCGCTTGTAATAGCCGAACTCCTGCGGCAGGTAACCGATCCGGCGGCGCAGCGCACGGTGCTCGCCCCTGCTGCCCACGGACTCGCCGAGCATCTCCAGGGTGCCCTCGGTGGGGCGCAGTACGGTGGCCAGCGTCCGGATGAGGGTGGTCTTGCCCGCTCCGTTGGGGCCGAGGACGCCGTGTACGCCGGTGCCCAGCGACAGGTCGAGGCCGTCGACGGCCATCCGTTTTCTGCCGACCCTGACCTTCAGCCCTGTCGCCCGGATCTCCCAGGCGTAGGCCGTCGGTGCGATGTCGGCCGCGTTCACCGCGGATGTCATGTGGTGTTCCTTTCCGATCGTCATCGATGGGCTCCCAGCACGGAGTACGCGCCTCTGCGGGCGATCACGACACCGATGCCGAGTGCGAGGATCAGCCCCCACGCGGGCAGACCGCCCGTCTGCAGGGCGAAGGTCGTGCGGCTGGTGGCCAGGGTCGGCGCAACGACCACCGCGGCCCACACGGCAGCCAGCACGACGGCGGCGCGGGTCACACCGACGACACCGCCGAGCGCCAGCGTGGTCGTCGTGAAGGCCAGACAGGGCAGCAGCCACTGAGCCACCATCACGCCCGTCACCCATCCGCCCACCAGCAGCGCCGGGACGACCACGGCGAGCACGGACGCGGTGCGTCGCAGCATCAGATAGAGCCCGGCCCTGGGTACCGAGGCCGTCAGTTCGTACGCCGGGTCCAGACCGCGCGACCAGGACGCCGCGACGCCGAGCACGGGCAGCACCGGAGCGAGCAGCAGCACCAGCGACACCTCGCCGTAGCCGGTGTCGGCCAGGTCGAGCAGCAGGGCCAGCAGCGTCACGCCCACGACCATGGCCAGCCACGGCACCATCGTCGGCGTCATCCATCTCGACAGCGGCGCCGACCAGCGCCGGCCGCGCGGCATCGTGGCGGTGACCGCCAACCGGGGTTCGAGGCCGCCCCATACGCTGTCGACCAGCGCCGCCACGGCGGGCACCTCGGCCTCGACGGTGACGGACAGCCGGTCACGGCACTCCCGGCAGGTCTCCAGATGGGCCTCCACGGCCCACACCTCGTCGGCGGTGAGGTCCGCGCCGCCGCGCGCGTAACCGTCGATGATCCGCTTCGACGCGTGTTCCCTGCTCATGCCAACGCCCTCCGCATCGCCATCCGGGCCCGGCGGGCACGGGTCTTGACCGTTCCCTCGGGCAACCCGAGCAGGACCGCGGTCTCCCGGACGGACAGTCCGTCGAGCACCATGGCCTGCAGTACCTGTCTCAGTTCCGGCGCGAGGCAGCGCAGCGCGTCCCCGACATCGCCGCCGACGGTCGCCGCCAGGGCTTCCTCCTCGGCGGCGGGTGCCGCGTCGGGCACGGCGGCGGCCGGCGGCGGCTCCGCGTGGTGAGCCCTGCGCCGGAACGCGTCGACGAGACGGCGCGCCGCGATCGTCCACAGCCAACCGGTGGCCGATCCTCCGACCGCGGCCCCGGCGAACGCACCCGCCGCGCGCCACACCGCCAGATACGTCTCCTGCATGACCTCCGCGACGATCTGCTCGTCCACACACCGGCGGCGCAGCCGCACCGCCAACCATGGCGACGTACGGCGGTACAGCTCCTCGAACGCGGCACGGTCACCTCTGGCCACCAGCCGGACGAGATGCTCCTCGTCCAGCGCGCGCGGTGCCTTGCTGATTGATCTCACACCGGCTAGACGCCCGAGCCGGACCGCAGGTTTTCCTCCCGACGTGATCCCCGCCACATGCGGAGCGGCCGGCGGGCTCCACTGCCCTGAAGTTCCGCTCGTTGATGCGGCGGGTCCTCACCGCTGGGCTTGCCCCAGCCGATGCCGAGGGGGGCCTGACGGGACCTCATTGGTCTTCAGGGCAGGGGCCGTCGCTCGACCGCGCGAGCGGCGCGCGTCCCGCTGCCCGCGGTATCGCCTTCCACTCTGTGCAACTTCCCAGCAGCAAACCGGACATCACCGTCACCCGTCACCACAGGGCTGCTCGAGAACCTCGCCGCGGTCCGCGCCGCGAGCGAGCCTCGCGGTCCGTCGTGCTCGCCGCCCACCCCTGTGAGGTGCCCACCGCCTCGCCGCCACCTCCCGCGTCCTCTCTTCGACTTGATCCGTCCGACATCTTGACCTCGCTCCGAGCGGAGGCTTAGCGTTCCCGCGTTCGAGTCGGATTGAAACGATTCAAAGTCAAGAACGATCATCTGGGAGCGCTCATGCGGGAACCGGTCGAGCAGGTCGAGCAGGGCGGCGGAATGTCACGGCGGGCGGTTCTCGCCGCCGGGGCGACGGCGGGCATCGCGGCCGGGATCGTGGCCGCCCTGGGATCCGGGACGGCGGCCGCGGCGGCGCCGTCCGTCACCGGGGCGCCCGGACCGGCCGCCGACTGGTTCACCGCTCCCGCCCGTTCGGTGCGGCCCAAGTTCCGCTGGTGGTGGCCGGACGGTCTGGTGAACCCCGACGAGATCGCCCGCGAGGTCGACCAGATCGCGGACGCGGGATTCGGCGGCGCGGAGATCGCCGCCGTCCATCACAGCATCAAGGACAAGTCGGTCCTGGACACCGCGCACCACGGGTGGGGCAGCCGGCCATGGCGCGACGGCGTCGAGGCCGCGCTGCGCCGGGCCGCGAGACGGGGCCTCACCATCGACCTCACGCTCGGCCCGAGCTGGCCCGTCGCGGTTCCCGGTGTCACCCCGGACGACGACGCGGCCGCCAAGGAACTCGTCCACGGGCGGGCCTCGTTGACCGCCGGAGCCACCTTCCAGGGACCGGTGCCGCCACCCGTGCACGCGCCCGCCGCCGGTGTGACCCGGCAGCGACTCCTCGCCGTACAGGCCGCCCGCGTCGAACCCGCGTACTCCACGCGCAAGGAGACCGGACTCGACCTCTCCAGCGTCCGCGACCTCACCTCCACCGTCGCCGAGGACGGCACCCTGACCTGGACGGCCCCCGACACGGGGGAGTGGACGCTGATCTCCTACTGGACGCGCGGCAGCGGTCAGCAGCCCGAGTCAGGCCCGCACTCCGCGCCCGCCGCCTACGTCGTCGACCACCTCGACCCGGCGGGCACCGCGGCCGTCACCGGCTTCTGGGAGCGGCAGGTGCTGACCCCCACCGTGCGGAGCCTGCTCAAGGCGGCCGGCGGCGCCTTCTTCGAGGACTCCGTGGAGCTGGAGACGGACGGGCTGACCTGGACCCCGTCCCTGCCGGACGCCTTCGCCGAGCACACCGGCCGGCCCCTGCTGCCCTACCTGCCCGCCCTCGTCCTGAGCGACAGCAACCAGGTGTTCGCCTTCGAGGCGCAGCTGACCCGGCAGATCAGACACGACTTCTGGGAGACCTTCTCGGGACTCTTCAACCGGCACCACGTGCGCGCGCTGCGCAACTGGGCCCACTCCCTCGGCATGACCCTGCGCGCCCAGCCCTACGGACTCCAGACCGACGCGATCGAGTCCGCGGCGATCCTCGACATCCCCGAGGGCGAATCCCTCGGGTTCAAGAACCTCGACGACTTCCGCTGTCTCGCGGGCGGCAGGGACATGGCGGGCCACACGGTGCTGTCCTGCGAGTCGGGCGCCTACAACGGCTCCGCGTACAGCACCACCTGGGACCGCTTCCTGCGCACCATGGGCGGCGCCTACGCGGCGGGCGTCAACCAGACCGTCGTCCACGGCTTCTCCTACGCCACCGCGCCCGGCGTGAGCTGGCCCGGCTTCGCCGCCTTCAGCCCGTACAACGGCGCCTCGGGGTACGGCGAGTCGTGGGGACCCCGGCAGCCCGGCTGGCACCACGTGGCGGACATCGCCGCCTACCTCGGCCGGGTGCACGCCGTGCTCCAGTCCGGCACCGTCCGCGCCGACGTCGCCGTCTTCCGGCAGACCGGCTACGCCGCCACCGGCATCGGCGCGTCCTGGTTCACCGCGACCGGCATCCCGCTCGGCTGGACCCACCAGTTCCTCAGCGGTCCGCTGCTCGACCTGCCGAACGCCACCGTCTCGGGCGGCCGGCTCGCCCCGAACGGGCCTGCCTACAAGGCCCTGTTCGTCGAGGGCGACTTCTTCTACTCCTCCACCCCCACCCTCGCCACGGCCGATGCCCGCCGCCTGCTGTCGCTGGCCGAGGCCGGCCTGCCGATCGTCCTGCTGGGCGCCTTCGACCAGCCGCTCACCCCGGGGGTCCCCGACGACGGCGAGACCGACCGGCTGCGGGAGCTCCTGGCCCGGCTGCTCGCCCTGCCCCACGTCACCCGGGTCACCGACAAGGCCGCCGTGGGTGACGCCCTCACCGGGCTCGGAGTCACCCCGGACGTACGCCACGCCACCGCCTCCACGCTTCTGAACGCACATCGCGTCACCCGGGACGCCGACTTCTACTACCTCTGCAACGGCAAGCACGCGGAGACGGTCAAACCGCCCGTGGCCGCGATCGACCACCAGGTGACACTGCGCCACACCCGCCGCACACGGGGCGGGACGACGATCCCCTACCTGCTCGACCCCTGGACGGGAGAGGCCACGAGGATCGCCCGGTACACCGAGGACGACGGCGACGTCACCGTGCGGGTCGCCCTCCAGCCCGGCCAGGTGATGATCGTCGCGCTGGGACGTCCGGGACTCTTCGGCGACCGCAACGGGGCCAAGCCGCACGTCGTCGACACGGACGCCTCCGAAGTCCTGTTCGACGGGCGCTCGCTGACGGTCCGTTCGACCGAGGCGGGCACTCGCACGACCCGGCTGTCCTCGGGCCGTACGGTCACCACGGCGATCCCGTCCGTACCCGCGCCCATCACCCCGGGCCGCTGGCAGCTGGACGTCGACGACTGGTACCCCGGATCCTCCCCGACCCGGACCGAGCACGTCCACCGCACGCTGACCCTCGACACGCTGCTGCCCTGGTCGGGGATCCCGGAACTGGCCGACTCCGCGGGCATCGGACGCTACCGGACGACGATCGACCTGCCGGCCGGGTGGACCTCCGCGCACGGTGCCCACCTGGAACTCGGCCAGGTCTCCGACACCGCCCGCGTCACCGTCAACGGCACCGGCGCCCCGGTCGTCGACCGTCTCCACCCGGTCGTCGACGTGGGCCCCCTGCTCCGGCGCGGCCGCAACGTGATCGAGGTCGAGGTGGCGGTTCCGCTCGTCAACCGGCTCCGGATCGCCCAGCCCGCGGTCTTCGGCGCCCTCGCCCGGCAGGACTTCGGTCTCGTGGGACCCGTACGACTCGTCCCGTACGGGCAGGGCACGGTCGGCTGAGGGAACGGGGGCCGGGGCACGACACCTTCCGGGCGACGCCTTTCGGACGTGTCCCGGCCGCCGGAACGACCGCGGGCCCGGCCCGCGCACCGACCTTCGGCGCGCCGATCCAGACCATCGGCCGACTGCGCACTCCGCCCGCCACCGGCACCGTGGAGGCATGGAGCGAACGAATAGGATCAGCCGGGCGGGTTTCCTGGCCGGGACGGCGGCGGTCGGCGCGGCGGCCGTGCTCGGGCCGGCGGGACGGGTGCACGCCACGGAACGAGGGCGCGGGCTGCGGCACCGGGGCGTCGTCTACACGGTGGGGGAGGGCGAGACCCCCGCCACGGGATGGACCGCCGAGCGGATGCGGGCGGACCTGCGCGCCATCCGCCACGACCTGCACGCCGACACGGTCGACGTCACCGGAGACGGCGTGGAACGCCTCGCCGCGACCGCGACCGAGGCCGCCGAACACGGCCTGCACGTATGGCTCCAGCCCACCCTCGGGGACGTCCCGGCGCGGGACATCCTCGAACACCTCGCGGAGACCGGCCGGGTCGCGCAGCGGCTGCGCAGACAGGGCGCGAGCGTGGACTTCAGCGTGGGCTGCGAGTTCTGGCTCTTCGTGCCCGGCATCGTGCCGGGGGAGACGGTGCTGGAGCGCATACGCAACCTCATGAACGGGACCTACGACCCCGTGGTCATGCAACGCCGTCTGGACGCCTTCACGGAGCGCGCCGCCAGGACCGGCCGCTCGGTCTTCGACGGCCGGCTGTCCTACGCCGCCGCACAGGACGACCAGGTCGACTGGTCCCTGTTCGACGTCGTCGGCATCGACTACTACTCCTCCTTCCCGCGACCCACGGACCATGTGAAGGAGCTGCGCCGCCACACCCGTTGGGGGAAGCCGCTGGCCATCACCGAGTTCGGCACCTGCGCCTACCTCGGCGCCCCGGACGCCGGCGGCATGGGCTGGGACGTCGTCGACCACGACAAGGACCCCGAGGAGATCAAGGGCCACCTGGTCCGCAGCGAACGCACCCAGGCCGACTACGTCAGCACACTCCTCGAGGTCTTCGAGTCGATGGGGCTGTACGCGGCGATGGCCTTCGAGTTCGTCACCCCGGACGCCCCGCACCGCGCCGACGACCCCCGTCACGACCTCGACATGGCGTCCTACGCCGTCACCAGAACCGTGCAGAAGCGCCCCGGTCACCCGGAAGCCGGCTGGCACTGGGAACCGAAGCGGGCCTTCCACGCCCTGGCCCGCCACTACGGCCGGCGCGCCGCCCCGCGTTGAGCGGACCCGTCCGGCTGCGCGAACTGCCCCTACCCCGCGTCCGGGAAGCCGATCTCCTCCGGTGCCGCCTCCGGCCCTTCGCGCTGCCCCTCCTGCGCTCGCCTTCTCTCCGCCCGCTCCGCCCGGCGCGCGTTCTCCGCCCGCATGGCCGTCAACCACGGCCACAGGTCGGGGAGCAGCTGCGCCGCGCACGTCAGCCGGTGCTCGATGCGGCAGCGCTGGGTCGCAACCGGCGGGCACACCCCGTACACCGTCACCCGCCCGTCGGACAGGACGATCCACCGATGCTCCGCGGGCACGAGATGGGCGAGGACGTCCACCCCGGGCTCCAGCAGCACCCAGTCCTGCGCCAGCGTCAGCACCCGGTCCTGCGGCAGTCCGCAGTACGGGCACGTGTACATCCGTCCACGGCCCCATAGCCGCGAACCCTCGTAGTCGACTGCCCCCATGAGGTGAGCGTGCGCCCCGACCGCGGTCGGACGCACGCCGCCTTTTGGACGGAACCCCTGCGCCCGCACGGGCCCGACACGGCAGCCGAGACACCCCCGGACACCTCGAACCCCCACCGCCCCACCCGCCACGGCCGGACAGAAACGGTGGGCCTCGGGGACCACCGCACCCTGCGGGCCGCCGTCGCCCACCGGTCGCCCTCTGCCCTCCGTGGGTAGAGTCTGGGCGTCACACGGGCGGGCAGGTCCGGCGGGCGCGGCGGGTGCGGAGGGCTGAACGGCGAATGAGCTACGCGATGTTGGTGGATCCCAGGGCCGAGGGCGGCGGCGCCCCGTGGCTGTCGCTGCCCGCCGGAACCGCCCTGAACGACGCCGCCGAGGTCCTGGAACGATTGCTGAACGCGGAGGAACGGCTGGACCGGCTCCTGCTCGTCGTGGGCGGCCAGCGGATCGGGGCCACCTCGAGCACCTATCTGCGGACCGTCCTGGGGATACAGCCGGCCCGCGGACCCGGCGACGAGGTGCGCGCCGCGGCCCCCGGGGAGTCGACCCGGTTCAGCGTGATCGCGTTCCGCTGCGCGCGGTGCGGGAGTTGTGCCTACACCGCCTTCTACGACGACCGGTACCGCCCGGTGTGCCGCACCGGCGACCACGGTCCGATGGAACTGAGGTGAGCCCGGCGTGAGCCTCGGGCCCGTCGTCCCCAAGGCGCTCGACGGTTCGGCCAGGTTCTTCTCGGTGGCCTACCTGCCTACCTACGCGGCGACGGTGTTCGTCCTGCTCCTGGTGTGGGCGGGTGCGCCCGGAGCCGACGTCTCACTGCGTCGGGCCTGGCACACCGCCACCGCGGTCGGCGCCGGGCAGGCGGTGTGGATCGTGGTCGGGACGACCGTGGTCGCCGTGGTGTTCCAGCCCTTCCAACTGGCCGTGGTGCGACTGCTGGAGGGCGGATGGCCCGAAGCGCTCGGTGCCGGTCCGCTCCGGGCGCTCCAGCGCCGGCGCAGAGCCCGCCTGGCGGCCCGGGCCGAGCTCGCCGGGCCCGCCGGGGAGCAGTCGCCGGCACAGGTGCAGCGGGCGGGCGCCGCCGCGGCCGTGCTGCGACGCCGGTATCCGCTCCCCGACCACCTCGTCCGGCCGACGGCCCTGGGCAACGTGCTGGCGGCGCTGCGGGACACGGCCGGCCGGGACCACGGCTGGGACGCCACGGTCGCCTGGCCGTGGCTGTACCCGGTGCTCGGAGACCGTGCGCGCGCCGTCGTCGACGACGGCCGCGACTCCCTCGACGCGGCGGCACGACTGTGCGTCACCACCGCGGTGACCGCGCTCGTCAGCACCGCGCTGCTGCTCCGCTCGGGCTGGTGGATACTGCTCGCCCTGGCACCGGCCGCCGTGGCCCTGCTCGCCTACCACGGGGCCGTCCAGGCGGCCCTGACCTACGGCGACGCCGTGCGTGCCGCGTTCGAACTGCACCGCTTCGACCTGCTCCAGGCCCTGCACCTGCCGCTGCCCGACAGCCTCCAGGAGGAGCGGACCCTGGCGGAGGCGCTGTGCCTGCACTGGCGTCAGGGCCTGCCGCCACCCTCCCGATACCTGCATCCCGTCGACTCACCGCCGCCGCCCGGTACTTGAGGTCCCGGGGCGGCGGCAGGAGGAGTCGCCCGCGGCGCTCTGCCCCGGGCCGCCTGCCGACCCTATGGTGGGGTCATGGGCAACGGAGTTCCCCGCTTCGGGCGGCCGGCAGGACCGTCCGTCGACGAGCTGCACCGCCAGGGCTTAAGGGAGTTGGAGCTCTATCACCGCACGGGGGACCTCGCCGCGCTGCGGCGGGCGCGCGATCTCGACCAGCGGGTCGTCGACGCCACCTCCGACGCCACCCCCGGCCGGGACGTGCATCTGAGGAACCTCGCCCACGCCGAGGCGGAACTCTACGAGCACACCCGGGACCTGCCGACCCTGGGGCACGCGATCCGCTGCTACCGGCGCGCCATCGACGTGGCCCCCGACGGGCACCCGTACCGAGAGATCTATCTGTACGGTCTGGGCCGCGCCCTGCGCCTGCTGCACCACCACACCGGCGAGCTCGCTCCGTTGGGGGAAGCCGCCGAACTGCTGCGCCGTTGCGTGGCGTTGCCGCCGGCGATGCCCGGCGAGCGGGCCGCCCAACTCGGCGGTCTCGCGGAGACATTGGGGGAGCTGTACGACCTCGACGGCGACCGCGAGCTGCTGCGGGAAGCCGTGGCGGCCCAACGGCAGGCACTTGCCCACACCCCGCCCGACGCTCCGGAGCACCTGCCCAGGCAGATCAATCTCGCCTCGTTCCTGAGCAGTTGGTACGAGCAGACCCGGGAGCGCGCCGCTCTGGACGAGGCCGTGGACGGCCTGCGCAGAGCCCGCGACGAGCTGCTCGGGAACGGCGGCAGGGAGCCGTGGCAGCTGGCCGCCAATCTCGCCGGGGTCCTGACGGAGCGGTTCCGGCTCGACGGCCGGCTGGACGAACTGGACGAGGCTGCCGCCCTGCTGCGGCACGTCATCGAGGCGGACCTCGCGCTCGACGACTTCGACCGCCTCGTGATGACCCTGCGGGCAACCGCTCTCGCGTTGCAGCGGGCCGAGCACTCCGGCGCGGTGGGGTGGGCCGACTGGGCCGTGCACACCCTGGGGGAGACCGCCCGGACCTTTCCCCACGAGGACCCCAACCACGGCGCGGTGCTGTCCGAGCTGGGCAAGGCCCACGCGGGCCGGTACCGCCTCACGGACGATCCGGCCGACCTCGAGTCGGCCATCAGCACGCTCGGCACCGCGCTCGACATGCTGGGCTCGCACGAGGGTTCCGCGGAGAACGCCAGGGCCGCCGCCGCGGAACTCGCCGCCCAGCTGGCCCACCGCCACCACCGCACCGGCGCGCCCGCCGACCTGGACCGAGCCATCGACCTCCAGCGGGACGCGGTGCTGCACGTCCCCCGGCACAGTCCCCACTTCGCGACGCTGCACGTGGCCCTCGGCCAGACCCTGCTCCAGCGCTTCCAGGCCCGCAACGACCTCCATGACCTCGACCAGTGCGCCGACCACCTGCACCGGGCGCTGGCCGCCCTGCCCCCGCACGCGCCGGACCGCTCCGCCGTGCTGTCCACCCTCGGCAGCGCTCATCTCGCCCGCTACGAGCACACCGGTCACCCGCCGCATCTGCGCGAGGCCGTCGACATCCAGCGCCAGGCTCTCGCCGACTGCCCGGCCGGAGACGTCCAACGCCCCTTCCAGCTGGGCAACCTCGCTCTGCTGCTGCGACTGCGTCACGACGCCGTCCGCGTCGGCACCGCCGACCTCGACGAGGCGGTGGGTCTGTTCCGCCAGGTGCTGGCCCTGCGGCCGGCCCACTCCGGAGCGGGCCGGATCACCCTCCTGCAGCTGGCCGAGACGCTGCGGTCGCGCGCCGAGGCCCTGGGGAGCGAGGCCGACCTCACGGAATCCGTCGAGTTGCTGCGCACCCTCGTCCACAGCTACCCGGCCGAGCACCCCGCCCAGATCTCCGCACGCACCGCGCTGGCCGAGGCGCTGCACAAACTGTCCCTGGCCACGGATGACGAACGGCTCCTGGCGGAGGCCCTCGAGGTGGCACGGGGTTCGGTCGAGGTGCGGACCGCGCCCGTCCACGACCGGCTGCGCGCCCGCGCAACGCTCGGGCAGGTGTGCGGTACCCGGCACGACTGGGAGGCGGCCCGCCACTGGCTGACGGAGGCGGTGCGGCTCCTGCCGCGACTGGCCGCCCGCGATCTGCACCGCACCGACCAGCAGTATCTGCTGGCCCGCGAGCACGGTCTGGCGGCCGAGGCGGCCGCGTACGCCCTGGAGGCCGGACGGCCCGAACAGGCCCTGGAGGTCCTGGAACACGGGCGCGGCGTGCTGCTCGGCCGTCTCCTGCAGTCCCGGGAGACCGATGTGGCGCGACTGCGGGAGCACGCACCGGCGCTGGCCGAACGGTTCGTACGGCTGCGCGACGTCGACGATCCGGCGCCGCCCCGCACCGACACGTACTCCGCGGCGGGGGAGCAGGCGGCCGGCGAGCAGCTGCGGACCCACGAGGCCGAGTGGGACGAACTCGTGGACGAGATCCGGTCCCTGCCCGGGATGGCGGACTTCCTGCGGCCACCGCCCGCGGAGGAGATCATCCGGCGGGCCGGGGCGGGGCCGGTCGTGGTGATCAACATCAGTATCCGCTGCGACGCGCTGATCGTGGCCGACGGGGCACTCGACGTGGTTCCCCTGGGGATCACCGCCGAGGAGGTCCAGGACAGGGTGGCCGGATTCCTCGCCGCGGTCGACGCGTCGGCCGGCGGCTCCGGCCGATCCGACGGCTCCGACGGCCTCGCCGGGCGGCTGGCCCGGCAGCAGACGGTCGCGGAGACACTGGAGTGGCTGTGGGACACGATCACCGGACCGGTCCTGGAACGGCTCACCCCTGTCCGACCGTCCGGCCCCGGCGGCGCGCCCGCGCGCGTGTGGTGGTGCCCCCAGGGACCGCTGGCCTTCCTGCCCCTGCACGCGGCCGGTTACCACGGCCCCCGGGCCGGCGCCGACGACGAGCGGTGCGTGCTGGGGCGGGTGGCCTCCTCGTACACGTCCACCGTGGCCGCGCTCCACCACGCGCGCACCCGGCATGGTGGCACCACCGCGGGCGGCTCGGAACAGCTGATCGTCAGCATGTCGCGGACTCCGGGAGCGGGGGACCTGCCGAACGCGGACGCCGAGGCGCACGCCGTGGGCCGGCATCCGGCGAACGGCCGCGCACCCGTCTCCCTCGTCAACGAGAGGGCGACCCGGGACGGCGTCCTGGAGGCGCTGCGGCACGCGAGGTCCGTGCACTTCGCCTGCCATGCCGTGGCCGACACACAGGACCCCTCGGCGTGCCGCATCCTCACCCACGATCACGCCACCCGTCCGCTCACCGTCACCGACATCGCCGGGCTCCGCCTCGACGGTGCTCACCTGGCCTACCTGTCCGCGTGCGCCACGTCGGCCACCCGGCAGGAGCTGGTGGACGAGGCCGTCCACATCACCGGCGCCTTCCAACTGGCCGGATTCCGGCATGTGGTGGGCACGCTGTGGCCGGTCGGGGACGAACTGGCACCGGAGATGGCCACCGCCTTCTACGCGGCGCTCGCCAAAGGGGCCCCGGCGGGCACCGGGGCGGCAGGGGCGGTAGCGGCCGGGGCGGATCCCCGGGCGGAGGACGACCTTGTGGCGCTCGCCCTGCATGCCACGGTTGCCGACCTGCACACCCGGTACGCCTGGTTCCCGTCGCTGTGGGCCTCGCACATCCACGTGGGGGTCTGACCGGCGCCGCGACCGCGGTGGCCGGCGCTCAGCCGTCGGCCCCCATGACCAGGCGCAGGTTCGCCCGTGCCTCGGCGGTGCGGGGGTCGCCGGGCCCGAACCGGCGCTCGTAGACGGCGACCACCTTGCGGCACAGCGCCTCCGCTTCGGCGCGGCCACCCCGGCGGTGCACCATCGCGGCCAGGTTGCGGATGCCGCCGACCGTGCGGGGGTGATCGGTGCCGTAGATCGCGGAGTAGCCGTCCACCACCGTGCGCATCAGCGCCTCGGCCTCGCCCGCCCGGCCTGCTCCGTGCAGCACCGAGGCCAGGTTCTGCTGAGCCGACAGCGTGTCCACGTGGCCCGCGCCCTGGCTCCGCGCCCGGAAGCCGACCACCACCCGGTACTGTCGCTCCGCCTCGGCCCACCGGCCCTGGTCGGAGAGGACGGCGGCCTGGTTGGCCCGTGCGTTCATGCTCAGCGGGTCTTCGGCTCCGTACAGTCGGCCGGCGTCCGCCGCCACCTGTCCGTACAGCCGCTCGGCCTCGTCGAGCCGCCTCTGCGCACGCAGGGTGCCGGCCAGATCGTTGCGACTGCCCAGGGTGGACCGGTGCTCCTGCCCCAGGGCCCGCTCGCGGACCGCCAGCACCTCGCGGACCAGTCGTTCCGCCTCGGCCGGCCGCTTCATCCGGAGGGTGAGGCGAGCGATCCGGGCCAGGCTGTTCAGGGCTTCGGGGTCGGCGTCACCGGATGCGCGGACCTGTTCGGCCCACACCGCCCGGTTCAGCTGCTCCGCCTCCGACAGCTCGCCCAGCTCCTCCAGCGCCCGCGCCAGGGACGACGTGGCCTCCAGGGTGTCGGGGTGGCCGTGGCCGAGGACGGTCCGGCGTCCGGTCACGGCATGGCGGTACAGCTCGACCGCGTCGCCCGCGGAGCCCTGTCCCCTCAGCACCTCGGCCAGCTCGAACGCCGCGGTGAGCGTGTCGGGATGCGTCGCGCCGCCGTTCTCGTACGCGGCGCTCAGGGTCCAGCGCGCCTTGGCCTCCGGCGTCATCGTGTAGGTGATGTTCACTTCCGGGATGCCGTCGGTCCCGTCCCGTCGCGTGACGCTGTAGGAGATGCCCTCGGCCAGCTCGCCGCTCCCGACGTTCTCCGGCTCCACCGGACCGGGTTGCGGGTCCGCCTTCGGCCGGCGACCCGGCCCGTGCCGTCCACCACTCATCGACCGCCCCTCCCCCTGGTGCGATTCCTGATCCGTCACCCATCGTCGCGCAAGGTCCCGCGCGGGCCCAAGGGGAGTCCCCGCCAGGACGGGAGCTGTGCCAGGACTCGACCGGGTTCCGGGCCGCTGTCCCGGCCGAGGCATGGAACCGCCGGTCGCGGTTACTCCGTCGTCATGGCACGCACATCGAAATCCGACCAGGACGACACCACGCCGTCGGCGACCGGTCGGGCGGGCACGTCGGGGCCGGACGAGCAGGTGGAGCGGCGGACGCCGGACGGGCCGGGACAGTTGCCGAAGGGCTCCTGGGCGGCCGTGCTCAAAGGCACCCTGCGGGAGTTCACGGACGACGAACTCACGGACCGGGCCGCGGCACTGACGTACTACGGGGTGCTGTCGATGTTCCCGGCCCTGCTGGTGCTGGTGTCGCTCCTGGGGCTGGCGGGGAAGTCGGCGACCGACGAGGTCCTGGACAACCTCCGCAAGGTGGCGCCCGGTTCGGCCCGCGACATCATCAGCGACGCGGTGCAGCAGTTGCAGGGCCGGGGCGGCGTCGGCTCGGTCATGGCGATCGTCGGTCTGGTGCTGGCGGTGTGGTCGGCTTCCGGCTACACGGCGGCCTTCATCCGCAGCGCCAACGCGGTCTACGACATGCCCGAGGGGCGACCGGTGTGGAAGGTGCTGCCGCTGCGCGTGGGGGTGACGGTGGTGCTTCTGGTGCTCGCGGTCGCCAGCGCGCTGATCGTGGTGTTCACCGGCGGTCTGGCCCGGCAGGCAGGCGCCGCGCTGGGCATCGGGGACACGGCGCTGACCGTGTGGTCCATCGCGAAGTGGCCGGTACTGGTGCTTCTGGTCACGATCATGATCGCCCTGCTGTACTGGGCGACGCCGAACGTCCGGGGGCGCGGATTGCGGTGGATCACGCCCGGGAGCGTGCTGGCGCTGGTGATCTGGCTGATCGCCTCGGCCGGCTTCGCCTTCTACGTGGCCAATTTCGGCTCGTACAACAAGACTTACGGCACGCTCGCCGGAGTGATCGTCTTCCTGGTGTGGCTGTGGATCAGCAACATCGCGATCCTGCTCGGCCTGGAGTTCGACGCCGAGCTGGCCCGGCAGCGGGCCGTGGCCGGCGGGCTGCCCGAGGGTGAGGAACCGTACGTCCGGCCCCGGGACACCCGTGCCTGGAGCGAGGACGACAAGCGCGGCGCGCAGTGACCGTGCGTTCAGCGCACCGGGAAGCCGAAGGAGTAGCCCTGCTGCTGCAGCCACGGCAGGATCTCGCGCAGGGCCGCCACGGTCTGTGAGCGGTCCCCGCCCGCGTCG
This sequence comes from Streptomyces sp. NPDC058295, assembly GCF_042880655.1. Lineage (NCBI taxonomy): Bacteria > Bacillati > Actinomycetota > Actinomycetes > Kitasatosporales > Streptomycetaceae > Streptomyces > Streptomyces sp. NPDC058295. Next base: position 60,411 of record NZ_JBHVYO010000017.1, on the reverse strand, counting down.
TGGAAGAGGATCGTCGGGCCGTTGGACACCTCGCTCTTCACGGTGGCGACGATGGCGGCGGCGCCCGGCCGTTCGAAGTCCTTGGTGTCGACGTTCCAGCCCAGCGGCCGCATCCCGCGGGAGGCGGCGAGATCGCGGCTGTACGGAGTGAAGGCGCCGCCCGGCGCCCGGTAGTACACCGGGCGGACGCCCCCGGAGGCTTCGGTGATCATCCGTTCGGCGTCCAGGATCTGCTGCGACTGGTAGGAGTCGGGCTTGGTGTCCATGGTGGTGTCGTGCGAGACCGTGTGGTCGCACAGCCGGTGGCCGTCCGCGACCACGGCCTTGACCAGGTCCGGGTGGGCCTGGGCCTGCGCGCCCACCATGCAGAAGGTCGCCTTCACACCGTTCTCCCGCAGCACCTGAAGAACCTGCGGCGTCCAGTCGGGGTCCGGACCGTCGTCGATCGTGATGTTGACGCCGCGGGCACCGTGGTCCGAGGCATGGGCGATGTCCACCGACACCCGGGCCGGCGCGGAACCGGCGGAGGGGCGCGCCGAGGCGCCCGCTCCCGCCTGCCCGCCGCCCACCGGTCCGGCCTGCGCGGTCCATACCGAGGTGACGGCGGCCATCGCCGTCACACCGACCGCCGCCGCGAGAACCCGGCCGTACCATCCCCGCCCGCCATGCCGCGCCATGTCTGCCCTGTTCGTGTCGTGTCGGTGGATCCCCTGCCCCGGTGATCCCATGCAGCTGTCAGGACGGGGAAAAGGCCCGGCGGGATCCGCCTGTTACCGATCACGGACAATTTCGCAGGGGTTCCGGGACGCAAGGGCGTCCGCGCCACCAACGGGCTCCTGTGCGCAGGCCGTTGGGTGCGCGTTGTTCACGGGCCCAGCGGGACGCACAGCAGGGCGGCGGGGCCCGGTGTGCTGCCGAACCGGGTGGTGAAGGCGATGCCCGCGGCGTACTCGTCCGCGGCGCACTGGCCCTTGTAGTGGCCCTGGGCGAAGTCGCCGCCGGCGTCGGCGGGCCGGTTGTCGGACCGGTCGAACCAGACGGTCCGCCCGGCCCGGCCCAGCGCGGTGCGGGCGGGCACGCACAGGGCGGCCGACACGCGCTCCCCGCGGCGGCTGTAGCCGATGAGGAACTGCCCGGCGGGGCACTGGAGTTTGGTGTAGCCGCCGGCCCAGTCGCCGCCGGCGGGGACGTGGCGTTCGTCGGTGACGACCGTCTGGGTGTCGTCCGGGGCCCGCAGGTCGCCGCCGGTGGTGTCGGTGCACAGACCCCGGCCGCCGCTGTGGCTGAGGCCGATCAGCCGGAGGCCGTCCGGGCAGGCGGCCTTGGAGGCGCCGGCATCCCAGTCCCCGCCGGCCCGTACCCGCCGGGACCGCACCGCGTCGCCGTGGTCGGTGGCGAGCATGCGCCGGACCGGCACCGCCGGGACGGGCCCGGTGCGGGTCGCGGACGTCATGAGGTGATCCCAGGCGGCGCCGCGCCAGTCGGCCTGTTCGAGGATGCCGTACCGGCGCCCCGTCGTGTCGTAGCGCAGAAGCGCCCAGTCGTCGTGGCCCTCCCAGCCGACCAGGGGCCAGTACGCGAAGTCGGCGTCGTGGTCGGCGAAGTAGTCGGTGAGGTTGCCGAACCAGGTTCGGGCGGCGGCACCGGTCTCCTGGGCGCCGACGCCGAACTCGCTGATCCACACGGGGGCGGAGTGGTGCTGCCCCTCCGCGGTGACGAAGAAGGCCTGGTCGGTGAGGACCTGGGACAGCTGGTCGCGGGTCAGGTCCTGGTAGCGCGGGTCGTGGGTCTCGCCGATCCCGGTGGCACCACTGTGCCGGGGGCCGGTGTAGCCGTAGAAGTGGGCGGAGTAGACCAGCTTGTGCGCGTCCAGGAGCGTGTGCGAGAGCGTGCGGACGGGCGTGAGGGTGGGCCGCTCGTGGGGCAGGCCGTCCACGGGCAGCCCGGTCCAGTTGATGCCTTCGACGACGATGAGGAGGTCGGGGTCGGCCTCGGTGAGGATGCGGTCCGCGGCGAGCTCGGCCGCCGCGTACCAGTCGTGGTCGTCGCCGAGGCCCCAGTTGGGGTCGTCCAGGACGTCACGGCGGACCTCGTTGTAGAGATCCGCGCCCACGACACGGGGGTCGGCGGAGTAGCGGCGGGCCATGAAGACCCAGTCGTCCGTCCACTGCCGGGTGGTCCGACCGCTGTTCCAGCGTTCGTTGCCGTCCACGCCGCAGCACCAGCGGGTGGTGTTGGTGTGGTTGTTGAGGATGACCGCGAACCCGTCGCCGGTGAGGGCGGCCACGACGGCGTCGAAGATCTGCAGGGGTGTGCTGCCGCGCAGTCGCGGGTTGGCCGCGACCGCGGTGTCCGGCACCGGGGCCGTCGTGCGGATCATCTCGTTGGAGAACGGCAGCCGGATGCTGTTGATGCCGAGCCGGTGGAAGTCGGCGAGCAGCTCGGACAGCGGGGCGCGGTCCAGGCCGAGGGGGATGCCGGAGGAGTTCTGGCCGGCGTGGTGGTTCGCGGGATCGGCGGTGCTGCCGCTTCCCGACCACGAGCCCTGGGCACCGTCCCAGTTGGCGGACTTCAGGCGGAAGCGGCGCCCTTGCGCGTCGACGATGTAGCGGCCCCGGGTGGATAGGGGTGGCTGCCAGTCCTCCGCCGCCGGGGGAGCGGCCTCGGTGGCGGACGCGGCGGCGACGGCGTCCTGGGCGGCGGCGGCCGGGGTCGCGGCGGCGGCGGTCGGTGCCGGGGCCAGCACTGTGAGAACCACGGCTGCTGATGTCAGGTACTTGACAAATCTGAGGGTCTGCATCCGGTCCTCTGCGGGGCGCGGTGGGGGTGGCGAACGGCGACCGACAGCCTACGAAATCCCGGCCGGGATGTCCCGGGGGCTGCGGGAACAAGCGCTCGCGACGGGCGTACCCTCGCCGCGCCCGGCGCCGGCCCCAGGAGGCCGGGCGCCGGGGATCGTCCGGACGGCCGGTGTCACCAGGCGTGCGCCACGTCCACCACGAGATGGTCGGCCAGGCGCAGCACCCGGAACGGCAGGTGTGCGCGCACGCCGAGCCCGAACTGCGTCACCCCTTCGAAGCTCCCGGCGTACCGGGTGTCCCGGAAGGTGCTGTACCCCGTGAGGTTCACGCCCGGCAGCGGCTGCGCCACCCGGCCCGGATAGGTGGGTGTGCCGGTCTCGGGGTTGTAGGAGGGCGCGTTGACCCGCACCTCCAGGATGGCACCGCCGCCGACGGTGATGGGGCGGCCCGAGCCGTCCTGGTAGAGCCGGTCGACGTACGCGACCGAGAAGCCGAGTTCGGCGGCGCCCGCGCCCGGCACGTCGACGACGAACCGGTCGTAGCAGTCGTGGCGGCCGGTCCTGACGTTCGTCAGCGGCGTCGCGGTGCCGGCGAAGTACGTCTTGCCCAGGCTGCCCCAGCCGGTGGGGCAGGCCGTGGCGGCCCGGGTGGCCGTGGCCGGGGCGGCGGTGGCCGGGACCGCGGCCACACCCAGGGTGGCGGCCAGCAGAGCGGCGGTGGCCCAGAGTGTTCTGTTTCGCACCATGATCTCCCCCAAAGGACGTGTGTGGTGATGTGTCGGTTAAAAACAGAGACAACCTGATTGCCCCATAGGTTGCGCTGTTTTCCGTCTCGATGTGGCGTCGGTGTGCCCGGCCGCCCCGGGTGCTCGCGAACGGCGCGAGCGGGCTCCGGCGGGCCGGACGCCGGACACGCGTCACGGGCTCGTTCACACGACTGACAAGGAGCCGTCACACAGGACCGGAATGCCCGGCCGGCCGCCCCTGGTTCTCGCTGACATGACCTTGGGAGTAGCACTCGACGCGACCGACGCCGACAACCAGATCGACGCCACCGTGCGGCTCGCACAGGAGGCCCGGGCCGCCGGGCTTCGGTCCGCCTGGTTCGGGCAGACCTTCGGCGCGGACTCACCCCAGCTCGCGGCGATCGTCGGGCGCGAGGTGCCCGGCCTGCACGTGGGGACGTCCGCGATTCCCGTCTTCGGCCGCCACCCGCTGCTGGTCTCCAGCCAGGCCCAGACCGCCCAGGCGGCCACGCACGGTCGCTACCACCTGGGACTGGCGCTCGGCACCAAGCTTCTGACCGAGGCGGGCTTCGGCATCCCCTTCGAACGGCCCATCGCCCGCCTGCGTGAATTCCTCACCGCCCTGCGGCAGTTGACGGAGACCGGCGCCGCCGACTTCCACGGTGAACTGCTCACGGCGACCACCCCGCTCCCGGCGCGGGTGCCGGGCGCCGAGGCCGGCGTGCCGTTGCTCGTCGCCGCGATGGGTCCCCAGGCGCTCCGGGCCAGCGGCGAGCTGGCGGACGGGATCCTGCCCTACCTGGCGGGACCGCGCGCCCTGGAGGAGCACATCGTCCCGGCGGTCACCGCCGCGGCGGAGGCCGCGGGGCGCCCCGCGCCCCGGATCGTCGCCCTGGTGTACGGAGTCGTCACCGACGACGCCGACGCCGTACGGGAGAAGGCCACCGAACAGCTCGCCTTCTACGAACAGTTCCCGTCCTACGCGCGGGTCGTCGAACTCTCCGGCGGACGGCGGGCCGGAGACGTGGCGGTGATCGGCGACGAGCGGACGGTCGCCGCCGAGGTGCGCCGCTACCGCGACGCCGGGGCGACCGAGGTGGTGTTCTCGGGCACGGGCATCGCCGGGGCCGCCGCACGCCGGCGCACCTGGGCACTCCTCGGAGAACTCGCCGGGTGAGCGCCGCCGCGCCCCGGGTCACCAGCCGGTCAGCAGCAGGTGGTTGAGCAGCAGGGCCAGGGCGGCCTGGGCGGCCAGCCAGGCACGCGGACGGGTGAGGAACGCGCAGGAGGGGAGGAGCCACAGAGCGAAGGGGAGCCAGATGCGTTCCGTCTCGGCCTTGCTCATGCCGGACAGGTCGGCGACGAGCAGGGCGAGCAGGGCGGCGGCCACGAGGACGGCGAGACGGGCGTCCGCGCCGGAGCGGTGCGGGCCGTCGAGCCGCGCGAGGCTCTCGCCGCGGTGGCGGCGGAGCGTCGCGCCGGTCCGCCGCAGGCCGGCCGCCGTCGCCAGGCCCGTGATCAGGACCGTGCAGGCGAGGTTGGCCCACACCCAGTAGCCGTAGGGGCGGACACCGCCCGCGCCCTGCCGGTAGCGCGTGACCAGCAGCCGGTACGCCTCCCACCAGTCGAATCCGGCGAACGTGAACGCCGTCGGCACGACGGCCGCCCCGGCGAGCAGAAGGACGAGCAGCTCCGGACGCTCCCGCACGCGCCCCCGGCCGAGCAGCAGCACCGCCGCGCCGATGACCGCGAACAGCGTGAGGCCGTAGGAGAGGTAGCAGCTCAGGCCGAGGAGCAGGCCCGAGCCCAGTGCCCCGCTCCTGACCCGCCGTCCCGTGACCGCCAGGGCCAGCAGCGCCACGGACCACGCGGCGACCGCGGCGAAGTACGCGTCCGCCGACGTCCCCATCCACACCGCGGCCGGAGCCAGCGCCAGGAAGGGCGCCGCCCGCCGCGCGAGCCCCTCGTCTGCCAGCGCCCGCACCGCCACCAGGACGGCCACACAGGCCGTCGCGCCGACGACGACGCACCAGGTTCCGGCCCAGCCCCCGCCCCGCAGCCCGACCCGGTCGAGCAGGACGAACGTCAGCGTGGCCGCCGGGGGATGACCGGCGACATGCGCGGGCCAGTTGTCGGGGGACTCCAGCAGGATGTGGTGGGTGAAGTCGCGCAGTGCCGCCGGGACGTCGTGGAAACGGCCGACGACCTGGAGGTACTCGTGGCGGGAGGTGAGCCGGCCGGCGACGCCCCGCTGCCAGCCGTCGATCAGGGCGAGGGAGAAGATCCAGGCCGTGGCCGTGCCCCAGGCCGCCGCGAGCAGGCCGCGCCAGGGCAGGCGGGCGGCCAGGGCGGGACCGTACCCCACGGCGGCGACCGCCACCACGACGGCCAGCGGCGTGCCCGGTCCCAGATGGGGCCCCCAACTTCCCAGCAATGGAGGCCAGTTGACGCGCAGGGTGTGATGGGTGTGCTGGATGTGGTGGCCGATCAGCACGGCCGCCGTCACGAGCAGGACGGCGGAGCCCACCGCGTACAGGTCGCGGCGGACGTCACGGGTGATGCCGCCGGAGCGTCGGACGCGTGGCTCGGCGGAGCGCAGGGTGCTGTTCACACCGGCACGCTAGGCCGGGCGGCGGGTCGCGGGCCGCAGTCCGGGCCGGACGTCAGCGTTTCGTCATGGGTCGCGCACCCGTTTCCGGGGGTGCCGCGGCCTACGGTCGGATCATGCGAGACGACTCACGGCTCCCCACCTCCCCCGGCTTCTGGCGCAGCCCGCTGCGCGGCCCCTGGTTCACCTCGGTTCTCGGCCTGGTGCTGCTCATCGGCATCACGGTGCTGTTCGTGACGGGCCTGGTCTCGTACGCCGCCTACAACCCGGACCTCTCCCCGGTGAACGACAAGACCCCGGACAAGGGGATCCTCGGCTTCTACCTCTTCTCCTGGCCGACCGACCCGCACTGGCTGTACCGGGTCGACCAGGGCGTGCACGTCACTCTCGGCATCACCCTGATCCCCGTCCTGCTGGCCAAGCTGTGGTCGGTCGTGCCGAAGCTGTTCACGCTGCCGCCGGCCCGCTCGCTCGCCCACGCGCTCGAACGGATCTCCCTGCTGCTGCTGGTCGGCGGCGCGCTGTTCGAGTTCACGACCGGCGTGCTCAACGTGCAGCTCGACTACGTCTTCCCCGGCTCCTTCTACCCCCTGCACTTCTACGGCGCATGGGTCTTCTTCGCCGCGTTCGTCGCCCACGCCGTGCTGAAGGTCCCGGCGGCCGTACGCAATCTGCGCCGCTTGCGGGCCGAGGAGCCGGTCTCGTCACAGGAGCCCGCGCCCGAGCAGGAGCTCGTCTCCCCGCGCCCGGACCCCGCGACCGTCTCCCGGCGCGGAGCACTGTGGTTCGTCGGAGGCGGTTCGCTGCTGCTGTTCGCCACGACGGCCGGCCAGAGCTTCGACGGACCGCTGCGGCGCACCGCCCTGCTCGCTCCGCACGGTGGACCCGATCCGGGCAGCGGCCCGAACGGCTTCCAGATCAACAAGACGGCCGCGTACGCCGGGATCACCGCGCCGGAGACGGACGAGGACGCCTGGCGCCTCGTCGTCACGGGGCGCACCGGCACTCTCCGCCTCAGCCGCGCCCAGCTCCGTGAACTCCCTTTGCACAGTGCCGCGTTGCCCATCGCCTGCGTCGAGGGCTGGTCGACCTCGGACCAGTGGTGGCGGGGCGTACGGCTACGGGACCTGGCCGCGCTCGTCGGCCACGACGACCCGCCGGACGTGTTCGTCGAGTCCCTCCAGCGGCACGGCGCCTTCCGCCACGCCGCCCTGCGCGCCAACCAGGTCGCCGACCCGCGCTCCCTGCTCGCCCTGTACGTCAACGGCGAGTCCCTGACCCCCGACCACGGCTACCCGGCGCGCGTCATCGTGCCCGCCGCGCCCGGTGTGCTCAACACCAAGTGGGTGGCCCGGATGACCTTCGGAGAGACGCGATGACGACCGCGCGACGCCGGACGCTGATCGGCAGCCCCTTCCAGATCCTCCTGCTCGGCTGCTCGTTCGCGCTCGCCGCCTACGCGGGCGTACGTCTCCTCGCCGACGACTGGTTCGGCGTGGCGCTGTGGTGGGTGGGGGCGGCACTGCTGCACGACCTCGTGCTGCTGCCCCTGTACGCCGTGGCCGACCGGGCCGTCGTACAGGGGCTCGACGCGACCGGTCACCGGCGCCGGACGATGTACGTCCGGGTGCCGGCCGCGCTCTCCGCGCTGCTGCTGCTCGTGTGGTTCCCGCTGATCAGCGGGAGGGTGGAGCTCCGTTACCGGTCGGCCACCGGCCGCTCGACGGACGGGTTCCTCGCCCACTGGCTGCTGATCACCGCGCTGCTCTTCGGCGGCTCGGCGCTGCTCCTCGCGCTGCGACTGCGCAGGGCGAGGAAGCAGCGGCCGCCGGCCGTCCACTGACCGGCCGTCCGCCAGTCCTCGCGGCCCGCGTACCGCAGCAGGGCCGGTGCGCCGAGCCGCGCCCAGGGGAACGCCCGGCCGGTGCCGCGCGCCTCGGGCAGGCCGACGACCTCGACCTCGGCCCGCTCGTCCACGTCCACCGGCGCGGTCTCGACGATCAGCAGGCCACCCGGGGCGAGCAGAGCGGCTGCCCGCCGCAGCAGGGCGAGAGGGTCGCCGCCGATGCCGACATTGCCGTCGATGAGCAGCACGGTCGCCCAGCGTCCCTCACCCGGCAGCGGGTCGAAGACCGACCGCCGCAGCGCCCGGCCGCCCCGCTCCAGCGTGTGGGCGACGGCGGCCTCGCTGACGTCGATGCCCAGTACGGGCCGTCCCCGGGCGGCGAGTTCGGCCACCAGCCGGCCGGGCCCGCAGCCCACGTCCAGTACGGCTCCCTCGCACCGGTCCAGGATCGCCAGATCGGCCGGGTCGGCGCTGGCGCACCACCGTTCCACCTCCAGCGGCAGCAGCCAGCCGTCGGCGCGGCGCAGGAACAACGGGCCCCGGCCGGTGCGCAGGGCGGCGCTGTACGGGTCGGCCGCGGCCCAGTCGGTGGCGACCCCCGCGGCCTCGGCCACCCCGCCGCCGTCGGCGGCGGGGCCGGCCCCGGTCAGGTCGTACGCGGTGCTCATCGGCTCACCGCCGCCATGCACCCGGCGAGAGTGGCGGCGAAGCGGCTGTGCGGGGCCAGCGCGGCGACGGCCGTCGCGTCCGCGGCGGTGTCCACGTCCCGCAGACACGGCAGGTCGCGCACCCGCAGCCCCGCGCCGACGAGCCGCGCCCGCTGCGTGGCCCCCGTCGAAGGCGTCGACATGGGCACGCCCCGCAGCAGAGCGGGATCGGGCTCGGCGAGCCCCAGCGCCCAGAAGCCGCCGTCCCGCGCCGGGCCGAAGTAGGCGTCACAGCCGTCGAAGTCGGCGGTCAGCAGCTCGGGCGTCACCTGCGGAGTGTCCATCCCGATGAGAAGGGCCGGGCCGTCGCACCGGGCGAAGGCGTCCGCGAGCCGTTCGTCGAGCCCGCCCGCGCACTGCGGTACGACGTCGAAGCCGGACGGCAGCCAGGGCCCGGGGGCGCCGTCCAGCACCAGGACGCGGCGGGAAGCGGGCGTGGCCGCCACCACCCGCAGGGTGTCGGACAGCGCCGCCTCCGCCAGCGCGGCCGCCTCGCGTGGGGTGAACGGCGGGGTGAGCCGGGTCTTCACCCGGCCCGGCAGCGGCTCCTTGGCGATGACGAGCAGTGTGGTCACCGTGCGACTCCTTCGCGCGCCGCAACGCCGCCCAGGAAGCGGCTCATGTCCCGGACCGCCTGCCAGGTGCCACGCCAGGTGCCCGTCACCTTCGAAACGCCCGTACGGGGCAGGTAGGGGACGTCGTGCTCGGTGATCCGCCAGCCCGCGTCGGCCGCGCGCACCACCATCTCCAGCGGATAGCCGCTGCGCCGGTCGGTGAGCCCAAGGGCGAGCAGCGGCTCACGGCGGGCGGCCCGCAGCGGACCGAGGTCGTGCAGGCGCAGCCCGGTGCGGCGGCGCAGCAGCCCGGCGAGCGCGAGGTTGCCCGCCCGGGCGTGCGCGGGCCACGCGCCCCGGCCCACCGGCCGTCGGCGGCCGAGCACCAGATCGGCCGTGCCGGCGTGGACCTCGTGGACGAACGGCGCGAGCAGCGCCGGGTCGAGGGAGGCATCGCAGTCACAGAAGCAGACGACGTCGGCGGTGGCCGCGGTCAGTCCGGCGTGGCAGGCGGCGCCGAAGCCCCGGCGCGGCTCGTGGACGACTCTCGCGCCGAGTGCGCGGGCGATCTCCGGCGAGCCGTCGGTGGAGCCGTTGTCGACGACTACGGCGCGCCAGCCCTCGGGAATGCGGGCGAGTACCCAGGGGAGGGCCTCGGCCTCGTTCAGACAGGGGAGTACGACATCTACTTCTGCGTCCGTTACTTCTACGTCCGTGGTCACGGTCTCACCCTACGAACGCGAATCGGGCAAACCGGACCTCGGCTCCTTACGAAACGCGGACGTCATGCCGCCTGGGTGTCCCTGGGCGCCGCGCGGAGCCGGGCGCGGTGCGAGGCTGGGCGCATGCAGCTGCCGCACGAGTCCCCGCCCCCTCCACCGGGATCGGCCCGGGTCCTGGTCGTCGACGACGACCCCACGGTCTCGGAGGTCGTCGCCGGGTACCTGGACCGGGCCGGCTACGTCGTCGACCGGGCCGACGACGGGCCCACCGCGCTGACCCGCGCCGCCGCGCACTGGCCCGACCTGGTGGTGCTGGACCTGATGCTGCCCGGCATGGACGGTCTAGAGGTGTGCCGCCGGATGCGCGGGCACGGGCCCGTGCCGGTCATCATGCTGACCGCGCGCGGCGACGAGGACGACCGCATCCTGGGCCTGGAGGTCGGCGCCGACGACTACGTCACCAAGCCCTTCAGCCCCCGCGAACTCGTGCTGCGGGTGGAGTCGGTGCTGCGCCGCAGCCGGCCCGCCACCGGCGCCCGGGTGCTGAGCGCGGCCGGCCTGACCCTCGATCCCGGCGCCCGCCGCGCCACCAAGGACGGCGTCGAACTCGCCCTCACCCTGCGTGAGTTCGACCTGCTCGCGTTCTTCCTGCGGCACCCCGGGCGGGCGTTCGGCCGGGAGGACCTGATGCACGAGGTGTGGGGCTGGGAGTTCGGTGACCTGTCCACCGTGACCGTCCATGTGCGCCGGCTGCGTGGCAAGGTCGAGGACGACCCGGCGCGGCCGCATCTGATCCGGACGGTGTGGGGCGTGGGCTACCGCTTCGAACCCGAACCCGAACCCGAATCCGACCGCCCCGACCGAGAGGGGGAGTGACCGTGCGCGACACCCTGCTCATCGCCCTGTTCGCCTTCCTCGGCGCCCTGCTCGCCGGGCTGCTCGGCGCGGGCGCGCTGTGGCTGCTGCGCCGCCGTTCGCTCACCGCGTCGCTCACCGTGGTGGCCGCCGTCGCCGTGACCGCGATGCTGGCGGGCACACTGGCCGTGGCACAGGCGATGTTCCTGTCCGGGCACGACCTGAGCGTCGTGACGACGGTCGTGGCGATGGCCGCGGTCGTCTCCCTGGCCACCGCCCATCTCCTCGGCCGCTGGATGGTCGCCCGCAGCCGTGAACTCACCCGCGCCGCCCGCTCGTTCGGCGACGGCGGAGCCTTCACCGCCCCCGAGGGCCCGACCACCGCCGAACTGGACGCGCTGAGCCGTGAGCTGGCGGCGACCAGCGGGAAGCTCGCCGAGTCCCGGGACCGCGAACGCGCGCTGGAGGCGTCCAGACGCGAACTCGTCGCCTGGATATCGCACGACCTGCGCACTCCGCTGGCCGGACTGCGCGCGATGTCGGAGGCGCTGGAGGACGGTGTCGCGGCCGACCCCGACCGCTATCTGCGCCAGATCCGCACCGAGGTGGAGCGGCTCAACGACATGGTGGGCGACCTGTTCGAGCTCTCCCGCATACACGCCGGCGCGCTCGCGCTCTCCACCTCCCGCATGTCCGTGTACGACCTGGTCGGCGACGCCCTCGCCGGCGCCGACCCGCTCGCCCGCGAACACGGCGTACGGCTCGTCGGCGGCCGGGTCGAGCCCCTGCCGGTCGAGGTGGACGGCAAGGAGATGAGCCGGGTGCTGGGCAACCTGCTCGTCAACGCCATCCGGCGCACGCCCGCCGACGGCACGGTCGCCGTCGCCGCCGAACGCTCGCCCGCCGGGGTCGTCGTCTCCGTTACCGACGGCTGCGGCGGCATTCCGGAGGAGGATCTGCCGCGTGTCTTCGACACCGGGTGGCGCGGCACGCACGCCCGGACGCCGCCGGCCGGCGCGGGGCTCGGCCTGGCCATCGTGCGGGGGATCGTGGAGGCCCACCAGGGGTGGGCCACGGTACGCAACATCCCGGGCGGCTGCCGCTTCGAGGTGACCCTGCCGACGGCACTTTGACGGACGCGCGGCCGGGGCGGCTTCCGCCCCGGCCGCGGTCGTTCACTCCCCGCGCAGTCCGGCCCGGGCGAACTCCCGCATTCCCTCCTGGAACCCGACCTGGGGCTTCCAGCCCAGCTCGGCCCGCAGTCGGGCGGAGTCCGCCGTGATGTGGCGGACGTCGCCCAGCCGGTACTCGCCGGTGACGACCGGTTGGGGCCCGCCGTACGCGGCGGCCAGGGTCCGGGCCATCTCGCCCACCGTGTGCGGTTCCCCGCTGCCGGTGTTGTACGCCGTCAGTGCGCCGTTCGGCGTGTCGGCGTCCAGGGCGGCCAGGTTGGCAGCGGCCACGTCCCGTACGTGGACGAAGTCCCGTCGCTGCAGCCCGTCCTCGAAGACGCGCGGGGCCTCGCCCCGGGCCAGCGCGGAGCGGAAGAAGGAGGCGACTCCGGCGTACGGGGTGTCACGGGGCATCCGGGGCCCGTACACGTTGTGGTAGCGCAGCGACACCGCCGTCCCGCCCGTCGACCTGGCCCAGGCGGCGGCCAGATGCTCCTGGGCGAGCTTGGTCGTGGCGTACACGTTGCGCGGGTCGGCGGGAGCGTCCTCGGCGACGAGCCCGGAGGCGAGAGCCCTGCCGCACGCCGGGCACGGCGGCTCGAACCGTCCCGCGTCCAGATCGGCGACGACCCGTGGCCGCGGTCGCACCACGCCGTGCTCCGGGCACTCGTAGCGCCCCTCCCCGTAGACGACCATCGACCCGGCGAGCACGAGCCGCCCGACGCCGGCCGCGGCCATGGCGGCCAGCAGGACGGCCGTCCCCAGGTCGTTGCGTGAGACGTACTCCGCCGCGTCGGTGACCCCGTCGCCGAGCCCCACCATCGCGGCCTGGTGACAGACGGCGTCGACGCCGTCGAGGGCGCGGGCGACGGCGACGGGGTCGCGCACGTCGGCGGCGGGATCCTGCCGGACGTCGTACACGAGCGCCTCGTGCCCGCGCGCACGCAGGGCGTCGACGACATGGGACCCGATGAATCCGGCACCGCCGGTGACCAGTACACGCATACGGCCACGCTAGGGCCGCGGCCGGGCCGGGCCCCGCATCCCGCCCGGCACGTCATCACTCCGTAAGACGCGGCACGCGCGTCGGACCGGGACGGAACGCACTCTCCGCGAGACGCTTCCCAGGCCTTCAGCAAGGGAGACCGTCATGGCAGCCTCGCCCTCCTCCGGCGACACGTACCGCTTCACCGACCTCAGCGCCCTGTTCGTCAACTGCACCCTCAAACCGTCTCCGCAGCTCAGCCACACCCAGGGCCTGGTCGACAAGAGCCGGTCCGTCATGGAAGCGCACGGGGTGACCACCGACGAGATCCGGGCCGTCGACCACGACATCGCCCCCGGCGTCTACCCGGACATGACCGCCCACGGCTTCGCCACCGACGCCTGGCCGGCCCTGTACGAGCGGGTGATGGCGGCCGACATCCTGGTGCTGGCCGGACCGATCTGGCTCGGCGACAACAGCTCCGTGACGAAGAAGGTCGTCGAGCGCCTCTACAGCTGCTCCAGCCTGCTCAACCCGCAGGGCCAGTACGCCTTCTACGGCCGGGTCGGCGGCTGTCTGATCACCGGTAACGAGGACGGCGTGAAGCACTGCGCGATGAACCTCCTGTACAGCCTCCAGCACCTCGGCTACACGATCCCGCCGCAGGCGGACGCCGGCTGGATCGGTCCGGCGGGTCCCGGACCCTCGTACCTGGATCCCGGCTCGGGCGGTCCGGAGAACGACTTCACCAACCGCAACACGACCTTCATGACGTGGAACCTGATGCACCTCGCGGCCCTGCTCAAGCGCAACGGCGGCGTCCCCGCGCAGGGCAACCAGCGTTCGGAGTGGGACGCGGGCTGCCGCTTCGACGCACCCAACCCCGAGCACCGCTGACGTCCGGCGGGAGTGGCGCACCGGCATCGAGACCCCGCGCAGAACTGCCGGAACCCGGCAGGGCGCGGGCCCGGGCCTGTCGCGCACCATGGAACGTCCCCGCCCGCCTCCAGCGGGTCCCGTCCCTGATCCCGGTCGCGGTCGAGGAGTTCCCGCGTCACGTTCGGCAAGGGCAGCCCGCACCTGGGCCTGGGCGATCTGCCGGTCCGGACCGAGATCCGCATCATGTTCGAGGAGCTGATCCCGCGCCTCGCGGACATCCGGCCGGCCGGCGAGGTCCCGCGCGTGCGGTCCGGCTTCGTCAACGGCATCAAGAAGCTGCCGGTCGAGGTGACCCTGGCCTGACCACGCCGAGCGCGCCAGTGCATCCGTGCCTGCGTATCCACGCCCGGTACGACGGCGCTCGCGCCGCCGGCCGGGGGCGGACCCCCGGTCGGCGGGCGCTGAATGCCACGGTCAGAGCTGGCCGGACTCCGCGATGGTGATCTTCGCCTTGGTCTTGCCGTTGCCCGAGCCGAGGGACTCGATCTTCCTGACGAGGGCCATGCTCTCCTCGTCGGCGACCTCGCCGAACACCACGTGCTTGCCGTCGAGCCAGCCGGTGACGACGGTGGTGACGAAGAACTGCGAGCCGTTGGTGTTGCGGCCGGCGTTGGCCATGGAGAGCAGGCCCGGACGGTCGTGCTTGAGCGTGAAGTTCTCGTCGGCGAACTTCTCGCCGTAGATGCTCTTGCCGCCCGTACCGTCGCCGCGGGTGAAGTCACCGCCCTGGAGCATGAAGTCCGGGATGACCCGGTGGAAGGAAGAGCCGGCGTAACCGAAGCCCTTCTCGCCGGTGGCCAGCGCGCGGAAGTTCTCCGCCGTCTTCGGGACGACGTCGTCGAACAGGTTGAAGTTGATCCGCCCGGCGGGCTTGTCGTCGATGGTGATGTCGAAGTAGATCTTGATGGTCATGGTTACATCCTGCACGGTTCGGGGAGCGCTGCCGAATCGAGGGGTCGTGTCGACCCTCACAGTCCCCGACCGGGGCGGTCGGCGAGGGCCGTCGCTCAGTCGACAGGCCAGGTGTGAGCAGGGGCGTTGAGGTGCATGTAGTCGATGTAGAGCTGTGTCATCCGCCGCAGCGCCTCGTGGCGGCCGGCCTGGGCGGAGGCGGTGATGCGATGGAACATCTCCTTCTGCCAGACGGCGCCGTTACGGCCGGTGACGCACCGCTGTTCGATGATTCCGAGCAGTGGCTCCCGCCAGGCCGCGTCCATCCCGGAGAGCTCCAGCCCCCGGTGGGCCAGCGGCAGCAGGCGCCGCAGAACGAGCTCGGCCACCGGCGCCTCGCCCATGCCGGGCCAGTACAGCCGGGCGTCGATGCCGTCCCGCGCCGCCGTGTGCAGATTGTCCTCGGCGGCCCGGAAGGACATCCGCGACCACACCGGTCGCTCGTCCTCCACCAGGGCCCGGGTGAGGCCGTAGTAGAAGGCGCCGTTGGCCAGGGTGTCGGCGACGGTCGGACCGGCCGGCAGACAGCGGTTCTCCACCCGCACATGCGGCTGGTCGTTGGCGACGGCGTAGACCGGACGGTTCCAGCGGTAGATGGTGCCGTTGTGCAGGGTCAGCTCGCCCAGCTCCGGCACGTCCCCTCCGGACAGCGTCTCGCGCGGATCCTGCTCGTCGCACAGGGGCAGCAGCGCGGGAAAGTAGCGCAGGTTCTCCTCGAAGAGGTCGAAGACGCTGGTGATCCACCGCTCCCCGAACCACACCCGGGGCCGTACCCCCTGCACCTTGATCTCCTGCGGGCGGGTGTCGGTGGCCTGCTCGAACAGCGGGATACGGGTCTCGTGCCACAACTCCTTCCCGAACAGGAACGGTGAATTGGCCGCCAGCGCCACCTGGACGCCGGCGACCGCCTGCGCCGCGTTCCAGTAGGCGGCGAACTCGTCGGGGGAGACCTGGAGATGGAACTGCGTACTGGTGCACGCGGCCTCCGGGGTGATCGTGTCCGCGTAGGTCCGCAGCCGGTCGACACCGTCCATCTCGATGTGCAGATCCTCGCCCCGCGCGGCGAACACCTGGTCGTTGAGCAGCCGGTAGCGGGCGTTCTCCGACAGCGCCGACTCGCCGACGTCCTCCTGCCGCAGCGTCGGGAGGATACCGATCATGATCAGATGCGTGCCGACCGTCCGGGCACGCTGCTCGGCGTGGTTGAGCGCGGCACGGATCTCCGCCTCCCAGGCGTCGGGACCGCCCTGCGTCAGACGGCGCGGCGGCACGTTGATCTCGAGGTTGAAGCGGCCCAGCTCGGTGGACCAGGCGGGATCCGCGATCGCGTCGAGCACGTCGCTGTTGCGCATCGTCGGCTCGGCCTCGTCGTCGACCAGGTTCAGCTCGATCTCGAGACCCACCTGGGGCCGCTCGGACTCGAACCGTGACTCGCGCAGCATCTGCGCGAACACATCGAGACACTCCTGCATCTTGATCCGGTACCGGCGGCGATCCTCGCGGGTGAAGACCAGCGCCGGGACATCACGTCCCATCGGCCCTCCCGGCTTGCCCTGTGTCGGACGCCCTTGCTCCAGCGTCGCACCACCGGACGCCCTTCACCAGGCGGGAAGCGCGAGGTCCGGCCACCGGCCGACAGCGCCGCCGAAGGGACCTGGCCCAGATCCTCGGAGAGCGGTGACGGGCCAGGAGAGCGGTGACGGGCCGCCGATCCTGAGGGGTGTGGCACCCGCCGGTCCCACCACCGGACCGAGTCCGGCGCGCCCGGTCCGGCGCCCGGACCCCAGGAGGCCTACGTGATCGGTTCGGCCAGCCGGGCCACCTCCTGCGCGGCGTCCCGGGCTGCCCGCTCGGCCCGTTCCACCGCCTGAGCGGCGGTCCGCAGCCGTTCCTCGGCCTCCTTCTGCTCCAGCTCGGCCTGCCGGAGGTCCTGGCGCGCCTGACGCAGCCGCTCCTCCGCCGCGGCCTCGTGCTCACGGGCCCGGTCGTGCCGGTCGCGGGCCTGCTGGAGCGACGCGTCGGCATCGGCCCGTCCGGCGCTCAGCGCCCGCAGCCGGCGATCGGCGGCTTCCGCCGACCGGCGGGCCCGGCCGAGCTGCCCCTGCCGGAGGCGGCGCCGCTCGGCGAGTTCGTCCTTCGCCCGGGACCGTGTCTCCGGTGCCGCGGGCGCAGGTCGGGCCGGCCTGGGCGAAGGGCTCGCGGCCGCCGCGCCACGCGACGGGAAGTCGGCCGGCGGGGTGAGGGCGCTCTCCAGGCGCCCGGTGGCCCACCGCCGCGCCGCGTCCTCGTCGGCGAGCACCGCGCGCAGGGTGGACTCGATGTCCTGGCGAGCCGCGGCCGACAACTGGTGCCCGGCCTCACGAGCCAGCTCGGCGGCCTGCCGGGACAGCGCGGAGACGATGCTCCGGCGTTGCTCCGACAGTTCCCTGATCCCGTCGGAGTCCAGGGACCGGTACGCCTCGCGCAGCGCCCGCCCCAGCTCCAGGAACCGTTCGCTCTCCCGCGGCTGCGAGCGCAGCAGGAGGTTCGCCGCCCAGGCCGCGAGCGTGGGGCGCCGGGAGGCATGGATCCGACGGGCGTCGTCCCCGCGCCCGTCGCGCTTGGCTTCGGCGGCCAGCTGCTCCCGTCGGGAGACGAAGTCGGACGGCGGTGTGGCGTAGAGCTCGTCGAGCATCCGCTCCACGTCCTGCCCCGCGGCGGGTCGAGCGGGTCGTACACCCTTTCGCGCCATGATCAGCAGCGTCTACCCGACCGGGCCCCCGCGCATCCCGACGGCGGGGAAGCCGGGGCAGGGCTGGGTTCCGGCCGGCCAGATCGACCCTGAGCACGGGAGCGGACATGAGCCGCGGCGCCCTGCTCGTGGCCCGACGTCGGGCTGCCACGACCGGTCGGGTACGAACGGTCAGGTGTCGATGGCGGGCGCGCCTGCCCCATGCGCTGTCGCCTTCCCGACGGAGATGCGCACCGGATGCGTCGTCAGCTGGGCGGGTTCAGACTGAGGGCGTGACTGGCATGTACACCAAACAGCGGGCGGGGAGTGCGCAGGAGGGCCCGCGCGGGCCTTCGCAGTCGGTGGCGCTCGCGGCCATGATGTTCGCGGTGTCGATGACGTTCATCGACCAGACCATCGTGTCGATCGCCACGCCTGACATCGTCAAGGAACTCGGCCTGTCCGCCTCCGGCATGCAGTGGGTCGTCAACGCCTATCTGCTGGCGTTGGCCGCGTTCTTCGCCCTCGGCGGACGTCTGGCGGACCTGCTCGGCCCCCGGCGCGTGGTCGTGGCGGGCACCCTGGTGTTCGTGGTCTCGTCGGTCCTGTGCGGCTGCGTACCCAGCGGCGACTTCGCGCTGACGTGGCTCGTCGTCTTCCGGGCGACTCAGGGGCTGGGCGCGGCCCTGCTCTTCCCCGCGGCCCTGGCGGTGGTCGTGGCGGTCTTCCCGGTGGAGCGGCGCGGCCGCGCCCTGGCCCTGTTCTTCGGGGTCACCGGTGCCCTGACCGCCATCGGACCGCTCCTCGGCGGCTGGCTCACCAACTGGACCTGGCGGGCGATCTTCTGGGTCAACGTGCCCGTGGCCCTCGTCGCGTTGATCCTGACCGCGCTCGCGCATGTGTCCGATCGCCGCCGTGACGAGCCCCTGGACGTGCGGGGCGCCGCGCTGATCGCGGTCGGAATGGGCGCGAGCGTGCTCGGCTTCCAGCAGGCGTCGGCGTGGGGCTGGGACAGCGTCCTCACCTGGGTCTGCATCGTGGGTGGACTGGCCGTGCTGTGGCTGTTCTGCCGCTACGAACTGCGTACGGCCCACCCGTTGGTGCAGCTCGCGGTCTTCCGGGACCGCGCCTTCGTGGTCGACGGACTCGTGCTGTTCTTCTCCATGCTCGCCTTCGTGCCGCTGTTCTTCTTCGCCTCCGTCTACGCGCAGGTCTCCCTGAGCGCCTCGCCCAACCAGGCGGCCCTGTACCTGCTGTACGTCTTCGCGGGCTTCGCGCTCGCCTCGCAGTGGGGTGGGCGGATCCTGGACAAGCGCGGCGCGCGGCCGACCATGAAGATCGGCTGTGTGGTCGGAGCGGTGGGCTTCGCGCTCTGGGCGGGGAAGCTGACCGATCTGTCGATGCACGATCAGTGGCCCTACGCGGCCCTCGCGGGGGCCGGTATCGGCTTCATCCTCGCGCCCGCCTCCACCGACGCCGTGAACCGGGCGATCGACGCCTCCTACGGTGAGGTCACCGGCATCACCCAGACGATCCGCAACTACGCCGCGAGCGTCGGCCTGGCACTCTTCGGCACCCTGCTGACCCATCGCATGACCGAGAACGTCGACGACACGCTCCGGTCGGGTGGAATGCCGTCCGGGACCGCGGAGAGCGCGGCGAGGAACGTCGCCGAGGCGATCACCGGCAGCGCCGACGGCGGACAGCTCAGCGGTGGCGGCTCGGCGGTCGCGCGGACGGTACAGAAGTCGATGCCGGAGATCCGGATGGACTTCGCCGAGGCCAATCAGTGGGTGTTCTACGGGATGGCGATCGCGCTGGGCGTCGGATACCTGTGCGCGCTTCGGCACCCCGGCGGCACGAGCGGCACGGAACGGGCCGACGTGCCGCCGGACGACCACTCGCACACCCGTGACCGGGCTTCCTGACGACGGGCGACGCGCGACCGACAACGGGCGACGGGCGACGTGGACAGGGGCGTGGCAGGGGCGGGACGACGGGCGACTACGCGCCGGCAGCCGGGAAAGCCGTGCGGCTTCCCCGGCCACCGGGTCTCAGGTCTCAGCGGCTGCGAACCGCGCTGGTGGTGAAGAATCCCATGGCCGCGGCGCTGAGCAGGGCGCAGACGGCGAGGAAGGCGGTACGTCGCATCGAGGGGCCTTTCCGGTGATTGACGGATGGGTTCTGCACAACGCCGGTCGCCCCCGTGTCGCTTCGCCCCGGGACCGACCCCACCCGTACGGATGCGGCCAAGCGTGTATGCGTGCCGCCCCGGCCCTCGACGCCGGTGCCGTAACCCGTGCGCGATACGCCGCGTCCGGGGACTCAGGCCTTCACGTCCTCCACCCGTACCGGCCGCCGGAGCAGATAGGCCCCCGCCGTCGAGACGAGGACGGCCATGCACCCGATGAACACCAGCCCGGCACCCTCCAGGCCGAGGGGACCCACCAGCACGCCGACGCCGATCACCGGCACCGAGATGCCCGCGTAGGCCACCACGAAGAGCGTCGAGATCACCGCCGCGCGCCGGTCCTCGGGAGACGCCCCGGCCACCGCGGACAGCGCCCCACGGAACGCCAGCCCCTGCCCGACCCCGCCGACGATCGCGCTCAGCACCACCAGCGCCAGCACCTCCCAGCGCAACGCGCCCGCGAGCAGCGCCAGCCCGGCCAGCAGCGCGGCGCAGCCCAGCGGCAGTGACCGCCCGACCCCGACCCGGCCGACGACCAGCTGCCCGGCGGTCGAGGCGAAGAAGGCCAGCGCGACGATGAGACCGCTCACGGCGTGGTTGCGCACGTCGAGGGAGTCGGCGAGGAACGCCGGACTGACCGAGGTGAACACGCCGAACAGCGCGAACCCCACGAACGAGGCGATCGCCGCCGGCCCGAACACCGCCCGCACCTCGGGGGGCAGGCCCGGCCGCTGCGGCCGTACGGTGCTCAGCGCCCTGCGGTGCCGCACGGTCTCCGGGAGCCACGCCACGACGCCGACCGAACAGGCCACCAGGGCGAGATGCACGGCGAACGGCAGGTACAGCGGCCAGTCGGCGTACTGCGCGAGCACTCCGGCGAGCAGCGGCCCGCAGCCCAGCCCGCCCATGTTGGCGGCCGTCGCGACGAACGTGGCCCGGGAGGCGCCGCCGGGCGGTGCCAGGTCCATCACATACGCCGTGGCGGCCCCGGTGAACAGCCCGGCGGACAGCCCCGACAGCAGCCGTCCCGCGTACAGCCAGCCCAGGCCGGTGGCGGCCAGGAAACAGACGGCGCTCGCCGCCGCGCAGCCCAGGCCCGCCATCAGCACCGGGCGTCTGCCCACGGTGTCCGAGGCGTTGCCGGCCAGCAGCAGCACACCGATGACCCCGAAGGCGTACACCGCGTACACGACGGTCACCGTCAGCTCGGAGAAGCCGAACTTCTCCTGGTAGAGGCCGTAGAGGGGGGTCGGCAGCGTGGTGCCGGCCATGCACACGGCGAAGACGGCTCCGCCGAGCAGACAGGGGAGCCATCCTCGGTGATCACGGTCCATGGCGGCGACAGTAACCCCGTGCGGGGCGCTGCCGAGGCCCGACGTGCCCGACGTGCCCGACTCCCGCGAGTCGCCGCGCCGTCCCGGCGTCCCTGCCGAAGCCCGTCCCGGGGCGCCGGATCGCCCGGGATCCGACGGCGACGGGGGCCGCCGACGGCGGAACGAATCGTCAGTCCACCGCTATATGAGATGGCCTTGCACGCCAAGGAGCGTGGGCACCGGCTCCTCGCCATCACCTCCCTCGCCCACACCGCGGCCGTGCCGGCCGTCCACCCCAGCGGCAGGAAGCTCGCCGACCTCGCCCTCGACAACGCGGCCCCGCCCGGCGACGCCCTTCTCCCGCTGCCCGGCGGCGGCGCGGTCTGCGCCTTGTCCACGCTCACCGGCGCCCTGTTGGTGCAGATGACGGACGCCGAGGCCGCCGCCCAGCTCCTCGCCTCCGGCGACCGCCCCCCGGTCTACGTCTCCGCCGATGTGCCCGGCGGCTTCGAGGGCAACCTGGAGCCGGAGCGGCAGTACGCCGGACGGATCCGGCCCACCGCCAGTTGGTGCCGGAGCGGCACGGGTCGGGTCGGGCGTGCGCCTACGCCTCGGTTGGTGCGGCCGGCCAGGGGAGACCGACGGGCCGGGGGCGGGCGTGAGGGAAACGGATGTGATGCCGCGTCAGGCGTTCGGGAGCCGCGCCCGGCCGAACCACTCCCTGGTCGCCGTACCGCTGGAGAGCGCCACCAGCAGCGCACCCGCGCCGGCGCCGGCGCTCCAGGCGACGTGCTGCGTCAGGGCGGCGGCCAGACTGCCCAGGGCGATCAGCCAGCCGACGGCGACCGCGCCCCCGCGCACCGCGCCACCACCGTCGGCGAACCTCGCCGAGATGACCAGCGACGCCACGGCGAGCGCCGCGCACCCCGCCGCCGCGAGCAGCAGCATCCCGACGACCAGTCCGCCCAGCGCGCCGGACTCGAAGACGGCCGCAGCCGCGGCCAGCCGTACCGAGCCGGCGATGCCCGACAGGCCCAGTACGACGAGCAGCGTGCGGGCATATCTGGCCGTAACAGGCATTCGAGTCATAGGGGTTCCTTGTGCCGGGCGGATTTCGGTCGCCGGGGGCGTGGGACACGGCGGGCCGGCCGGGCCACCGTAGTCGGCGCGGCCACCAGGCCGACACCCCTGTGACGAGGGCGTCGACGAGCCTTCGGGCACCCCCGAGAAGGCGCCACCGCGGCCGGCGCCCCGCGCCCGGTGTGACGGATCTCCTTGCACTCATGGCCCCCAACCGGTGAACCTCTCCTGGCACGAATTTCCGAGGAACTGTTATCCGTCGCTTCCGCAGAGATCCCCCATACGACGGACAGCATCGTTCGGCGTCGAGGACAGGGAAGTCGCAATGAGTACACGGCACACGGTGGAGGCGGTGGGACTGGTCACCGCCGCCCGAGCGGGCGATCAGGCGGCCCAGGACGCGCTCGTCGGCGCGTACCTGCCGCTCGTCTACAACATCGTGGGCCGCGCGTTGAACGGTTCGGTGGACGTCGACGACGTCGTGCAGGACACCATGTTGCGCGCCCTCGACTCGCTGGACTCGCTGCGGGATCCCGCGAGCTTCCGCTCCTGGCTGGTGGCCATCGCGATGAACCAGGTCCGTGCGCACTGGAACCGGCAGCAGCCCGTCCAGGGCGCCATGGAGGAGGCCGACGACGTCGCCGACCCGGGGGCCGACTTCGTCGACCTGACCATCATGCAACTCCAGATGTCCGGCCAGCGGCAGGAGACCGCGCGGGCGACGCGCTGGCTGGAGCCCGACGACCGGGGACTGCTGTCCCTGTGGTGGCTGGAGTGCGCCGGTGAACTGACCCGGGCCGAGATCGCCGCGGCCCTGGACCTGACGCCGGAGCACACAGCGGTCCGCGTACAGCGGATGAAGGCGCAGCTGGAGGCGGCCCGGGTCGTCGTGCGGGCGCTGGACTCGCGGCCGCAGTGCCCCGAACTGCGCGGCGCGCTCGCGGGCTGGGACGGCCGGCCCTCGGCGTTGTGGCGCAAGCGCACCGCCCGGCACGCACGCGGCTGCGCACACTGCTCGGGCCTGTGGAACGGGCTGATGCCCGCCGAGGGCCTGCTGGCCGGGCTGGCGCTGGTCGCGGCGTCGTCCGCGTTGCTGGCGAGGACGAACGCCGCCACCGACACCCTTGCCATGGTCGGCTCGGCGTCCCCGCTCGCCGGTGGCGAGGAACCGGGCAGATCGCTCCCGACGGTGGACCGCCGTGCCACGAAGGACCGGACCACCTCCCGCACCGACGCCCGTCGCAGGCGGCGTACCCGCCGACGGGCGGTCGGCGGCGCGGTCGTGGCCGCCTGCGTGGCGGGCGGCGGCCTCTACTACTTCGGCACCCAGCCGGACGGAGGCACGGGGGAGAGCACCGCCGTACAGCCCGTTGACGACGCACTCGCCTCGGACCGCCCCACGCCGGACAGCGCCGGCAGCGGCTCGCCGTCCCCGTCCCCGTCCCCGACGGCCTCCGCGTCGAAGTCGCCGAGTGCGAGCGCCTCGCCGTCTCCCCGCCCCAGCAGGACCGTGGTCGCGGCGGCCCCGGCGAAGTCGCCCGAGCCGAAGCGGATCGCCTCCGAGAAGCCGACCGCGCAGGCGGGTTCGTCCGATCTCGCGACCCAGGTGATCACCCTGGTCAACAAGGAGCGGGCGACAGCCGGCTGCGGCCCCCTCACCGACGACAGCCTGCTGCGTGCCGCCGCCCAGGGCCACTCCGACGACATGGCGGCCCGCGACTTCTTCGACCACACCAACCCCGACGGCGCCGACCCCGGTCAGCGCATCACGGCCGCAGGGTACCGCTGGTCCACCTACGGCGAGAACATAGCCAAGGGCCAGCAGACGGCCTCGTCGGTGATGACGTCCTGGATGAACAGCGAAGGCCACCGGGCCAACATCCTGAACTGCTCCTTCAAGAACATCGGCGTGGGAATCCACGACGGCGCCGGCGGCCCGTGGTGGACACAGAACTTCGGCGCCAAACTCTGACCCGACCACCGGCCGTCGAGGGACCGGCTGCCCTCGGCGCCGGAGCCCGCGCGGGGAGCGGCCGCCGCCGGGACGCGGATGCCGACGCACCGGGCCGCGCTCGCGGAAGGCGGCAGGCCCGTCGTCCCCGCCGGCGGCGACACCCCGGCCCGGCAGGACGGCACCGCCGCGGCCGAGGCGTCAGGCCAGGTGGCCCCCCGGATCCCGCAGACGCCCGGCGTTCGCCGCGTCGGCCAGCATCCGCCGCACCGCGGGCGCGGGCATCCGGATGACCAGCGGTTCCGGCAGCGTGACCTCCTGTACGGCCGTCCCACGGCGACCCGAACGCACCCGGTCGCTCACCTCCGCCACCGCCCGCACGTCCAGCGTGAACTGCACCAGCACCGACTCGGCCTTGGGCTTGTGCAGCGGTATCGACCCGGCGGCGTTGGCGGCGGTCGCGGTGCCACTGCCGGAGCCGTCCACGGTGCCGAGGAGCTGGTTCAGCCGGAACTCGTCCGCGTTCAGCACCCCCGCGCCCAGCAGGCCGCGCGCCGACCGGCCGTGCTCGTTTGCCTGCTGGCCGTCCGTACCCGCCGGACGCGGCGCGTCCAGACCGCTCTGCGCGACCGTCTCGAACGTCATCTTGTCGCCCACGCCCAGCACCCGGCCGCCGCGCAGCCGGGCGTGCAGCGAGGCGCGCAGGTCCTGGCCCGACGCGCCGGTCGCGTGTACCGGCGGAAGGTCGACGCCCGCTGCGGTCAGCAGCGGCAGCGCCGCGATCAGCCACTCCGTGGAGACGGCCTCGCGCAGCAGGTGAGAGGCCGCCTCGCCGCCGGTGCGGAACCGCGCGCCGCCCCCCGCCCGCCGGACCGCGTCGTCGACCGCCTGCTGCACCCTGGGCGTTCCCCGGAACCCGTTGACCTGCGCCTCCATCGGCAGCCGTACCCCCGAGTCACGCCAGGGGCCGAGCCGGTCGGCACCCGCGTCCTCGGCGTCCACCGCGTGCACACCGACCTGCTGGGGCGGCACCGGGGCCAGTTGCGACAGCGCCCGCAGATCCGCGGCCAGTACCCGGTGGGTCAGGCTCAGGTTCTTCAACGGCGCGAGGGCCACCCGGCGGTTGCCGGAGAACACCTCCAGAGTCGCCTCGATCGGCACGTTCATCCGGGCCGACGGAGCGGACGCCGCCTCGGCGACGGTCTTCACGCCCAGCTGGGCACGCCCGACACCCACGGAGCGGCGCGAGTCGCTGGTGCCGACACCGAGTCCCGCGGCGGCGCCGACGCTCTTCAACTGGCCCGCGCCCCCGTCGGGCTTCCCCGAACCGGCCAGGACCGCCTCGACGCCCCGGCTGTCGCTCTCGTCGTGCGCACCGGCCCGCTGAGCGGCGGCGGAGGTGATGTACTCCATGTCCCGGCCGTCGGACGCGGTCTCCACATAACTGCCGCGCCCGGTCCTGCGGATACGGAACAGCGCCTGGTAGGGCCGTTTGCGCCCGTCGAGCAGCTCGACGCCCACCCCGCCGTCCATCGCGCTCGACAACAGGCCCGCCGAGCCGTCCCGGTCGAGCACCCGCAGCAGCCGCTGCACATTGTCGTTGCGGTCCGTCAGACGGGTACGCGGCAGGAGTTCGTCCGCGAGGGAGGCGCCGAGGCGGCCCCGGGTCCCCTCCAGCAGCGGCACGAAGTCGGGCAGGTCCTCGATCATGCCGAAGCCGAGCGGCAGCGACTCGGCCAGGGCGGGAACCGGGGCCGGGGGAACCAGGGGCGCGCTCTTCGGTGCACCGCCGGGGGCCGACGTCGTCGCCTCCGAGGTCTCCGCCTCCTGGCCGGTCCGTACCGTCCCGGCGGGCCGCGCGGACCGGCCCGATTCCCCCGTCGTCCCGGACCGGCCGGACGTCCCGGCCGACGTCGTGCCCGAACCTGAGGCCGCGTCCTCACGCCCCTGTTCGCCCGGTACCTTCAGCCCCGCCGCCCGCAGCTGACGTTCGGTCAGCCACACCGATACCGCCCCCGGCACCGTACGGCCACCGCGCGCCACATACGGGCCGCCGCCCGTCACCGCGACCTCGGCGACCATACGCACCACCAGATCGCACTGCACGAGATAGAGCGGGCTCTTGCGGGAGGTGTGCGCGTTGCGTTCGACGGTGCCGACCAGCGTGGACGCCGTCGTGTCGCCGCTGCCCAGGGTCCGGCCGGCCGCCACGCCCTCGGCGAGTCGCCACTCGGCGCCGTTCTCCGCGCCCGTCAGGCCGCCCTGCACCGAGACGTGGTGACTCGTGCCCTCCTGTCCGGTGACCTGATGCCCGCCCAGGACGAAGGTCTCGGTGCCCGCCCCCGTGCCCTGGTGGACGACCCGCCCACCGGTCAGCGCGAACCGGGTGCCGACCGCGCCGTTCAGCCCGGCCAGGCGCCGCGCGTGCCGCAGGTTCTGCACCACCCAGCCCGCCGAGACGGCCTGCCGCAGCGCCGCCGTCACCGCCTGCGGGCTGAACCGGTCCTCGATCGCGAGCCGCGGCGCGAGCCCCTCCGTCTCCAGCGCCCGGTCCTCCCGTGCCTCCTTGTTGCGGGCGGCGGCCCGCGCCAGCAGCTCGAAGGCCAGGTCCCGCACCGGCTGCCCGTCGCCCACGGTCTCCACCAGCGTCCAGTCCCGCACGCCCCGCCTGCCGCCCAGCTGGCGCGAGGCCAGACCGGCCAGGTCACCGATGCCCGCCGCCGCGAACTCCGTCCGCGTATCACGATGGCCCGCCCGGCGGGCGGCGGTCGACTCGTCCAAGTGCCGCTTGGCATCGCCGTCCAGGGTGAACGCGGTCGGGGTGAGCAGCCGCACGTCCTGCGCGTCGAGGGGCAGCGTCCCGACCCGCTCGGCGGCCGGCGCGTCCCGGCCCGGCGCGCCGGGGGTGAGCGCACGGGCCGCCTTGCGCTGCCGGGACGTCATGGTGACGTCGACGTTCAGGCTCAACGCCCCGCCGAACACGCTCGCGTCCTCGGAACCGTTGGTGAGGACGTCGGTGCGCAGGGTCGGTCCGGCCAGGCCGCGCCGGGTCGTCGTACGGCCCTTCTCGGCACGCGCCGACAGGGTCAGGGCGCCGGGGATCAGCCGGAACTGGCCGAGCGCCATCCCGCCGACCGTGCGCGAACTCGCCCGCCCGCTCTGGAGGTTGCTCGTCACGCCCGCGTGGCTGCGGACGAGCCAGTCCTTGGTCTCGCCGAGGTGACCGGTCTCCCGCAGCGAACCGGTGACCTTCAGCTGCACGTCGTGCGCCTGGAAGCGGGACTTGCGCCGCAGCCGCACCCGGACGCCCGTGGACAGCAACTGGTCCTTGTTGACCCGCAGGTTGGTCTCCGACAGCACGGTCACCAGCTCGCGGTAGTTGCGCCGCTGGACCTCGGCCTCCTCAGGGCTGAGATCACGCGGCTGCTCCTCCTCGCCGAAGGCGGGCAGATACCCGGCGAGCCGCGCGTCGGTGGCGAACAGCCGCGTCACGGCCCGCATCATCGGCGCGGTGTCCAGCCGGCTGATCGCCACGCTGGAGCCCATCGCGCCGAACGGCAGGTGCCGTGTGTCGTGCTCGGCGGCCCCGTCCTCGGCCGCCCGCTCGTCGCCTTCCGCCAGGTCCTGGTCGGTCGCGGTGGCCTTCGCCTTGCCCTTGCCCTTGACGTCCGTCCCGGCACGTTCCGGACGCTTGACGAACTCGCCCGCCGTCACCCCCTCGGGCAGCGGCAGCCCAAGCTCCTGGGCCTCGTCGGCCCGCAGCGAGACCCACACCCGCATCGTGTGGTGCGCGGTACGGCCGCCGCCCCGCGCCCTGGTCAGGGGCGAGGTCGGACCGGTGCCCTCGACGGTGAACAGCACGGTGCCCAGATAGAGCACCTTCTCGCCGCGGACCTCCGCGCCCTGCCGGCTGGACACGGTCTGCTCGGCCACGCTGAACCGCGCCTTGCGCGCCCCGGCGACGGGCATGACGGTGCCGCGGACGGCGGCCGCGTTGCCGAGGACACCGAACCCCGCCGCCGGACCGGCGCCGAACGCGCCGCCCCGGCCCTTGCCCGCGGTGTCCGTCACCACGTGCTGCGCCTGCTGATGGGTGCGCAACTGCGTCTTTCCGGTGCTCCACCCGGGGGCCAGCTCGGTGAACGCGGCCCGCATCCGGTACGTGCCCGTGGTGCTGCCGTCCCTGCTGGTCAGATCCTCGCCGACGACCCCGTCCCGCAGCAGCCGGGGCAGGTCCTCCAGCACGGTCGCGGTGGCGGTGGCCTCGTACAGCCGAGCCCGGCCGGGAGCACCGGGCCAGGTCAGGGACGGATGCAGCGCGGAGGCGACGGCGTCGAAGAGTCCCCCGCCGCCCTGGTGCGGCCCGGCCCGGTCCGAGACGGCGACCGGGGCCATGGAATCGGCCAGCGACACGGCCCGGGCGGTCTCGGGCGCCACCGGACGCGGCCGGGGCACCGGCCCGGCGGTGGTCGGGACCAGATGCTCCACCGGCACCCGCATGGTCAGGGCGCCGGACCCGGCGGCGTTGCGGGCCGAGCGTTCGCCGTCCTTCATGATCCGCACGTGGTAGCGGACCCGGCGCGGCACCTCGACCGACCCCTTGTCGCTGCGCAGCACCCGAGGCTCCGCCATGTTCCGCTGGGTGCGGGAGTCCCGGGACGACTGGAAGGGCTGGGCGTTGACGGTGGCCGCCCCGCCGGCCCAGACGCCGGGAGCGACCGGGGCCAGTCCGAACCCGGTGAACGCCACGCCCTTCGACGCGGACCCGCTCGTACTCTGGGCCACCGTGGCGGCCGTGTTGTGCTGCACGTCGACCTTGGTGGCCGCGCCCTCGCTGTCCGGACCCGCGGCGGAGAAGACGCCGGGGCGGTCGTCGTCGGCGGGCGAGACGCGCACCGTGACGTCGTAACGGTCCGTACCCCGCACCCCGGTGACGGCGAAGGCCCGGCCGCGCCCGAAGAAGGACTCGGGTCGCCCGGCGAGCTCCGCGGCGATCTCGGCGACCACCCCGTCGCGCCGCCCGACGGTGTCGGCCAGCGTGGTGGTGACGAACTCGTGGCCGCTGAGCCCGTACGCCGTGGACAGCCCCGCCGCCTCCATGTCCCGCAGATACGACGGCAGTTCGAGGGCGTCGCTCTCGATCTCCTCGATGGCGGGCGGCACCTGCGGGGGCCTGCGACGGGCGGTGGAGGGGCCGGCCGCGTTCATCGCGGCGACGGTCGCCGCGTTGCCCGCGGTCTGCTGAAGCCCCAGGAGAGGGTTCGGGCCGCTGCTCCGACCGGCCGCGTGGGGCGCCCGCGGGGACCGGGGCGCCCGCGCGGACCGTTCGAGGGCACTGCCTTGACGGTCGTCGCCCGCCTGTCGCTGTTGTCGCACGCGCGTCAGCGTAAGGACGCTCCGACGGCTGGTCAGGCAACACGTCAAGTGTTCAACTGCCGTACGCCAGAAGGTCGTCGGACCCCCCCCCGCACAGGACGGGGACGACCGCCCCCGTGGCAGAGCGTCCCCGCGAGGTCCGGGCGACCCGGGAGGGGCTCCGCACGCCGGACGCACACCGGGCGTACGCGGCAGTACGGAGCCCCCGGGCCTTCCTTCGCGGTCAGTAGGTGTGGAGGGTGAGCCCGTAGCGGCTCAGGATCTCGTTCACCGGCTGGAACCACGTCTCGCCGCCACCCGAGCAGTTGCCCCAGCCGCCGGAGGTGACGCCCTGTGCCTGGTCGCCGCTGATGAACGAGCCTCCGGAGTCGCCGCCTTCGGCGCAGACGCTCGTCTTCGTCATCTGGTGCACCGCGCCCTGGCTGTAGTTGACGGTCTCGTTCTTCGCCAGCACCGTGCCGCAGTGCCAGTGCGTGGTCGATCCGGACCGGCAGACGGAGGCGCCCACCGGCGCCACGGCCGAGCCGCGCACCAACTGGTCGGAGACCGTGCCCCAGCCGAGCACGACCGGCACCGTCCACCAGCCGCTGCCCACGTTGACCCAGGCGTAGTCGTTGTCGGGGAACGAGGAGCCCTGGAAGTTGCCGATGTACGAGCCGTCCCAACCCCGGACACCCGCACCGGCCTGGCCGCAGTGACCGGCGGTGACGAACCCGCCGTGGACCGAGAAGCCGATCGAGCAGCGGACGTTGCCCGTGTAGTAGGGGTCGCCGCCGACGGTGCCCGCCGCGAAGGTGCGCGGGGCCGAGGCGACCGTCTCGACGGTCACGGGACCGGCGTCACGGGCCTGCGCCAGGAAACGCTGGACATCGTTGTCGGAGATCTTGCCGCGGACCACCGTGACCACCACGGTGTTCGCCGCCGGGTCGACGTGCCAACCACCCACCGCCGGAGGGGCGGAGAGCCGGTCGACGCGTGACTTCGCCGCGTCCAGCGTCCGTGCGCTGTGCTCGACGACCCGGACGCCGGCTCCCTGGGCGCGGATCGCCGCGCGCGTGGCCTGCGAACTCTGCGAGGTGACGGCCACCGTGAGGCGGCCGTCGGCGGCGTCGAACCAGGACCCGGCGTACGCCGCCCCCGCCGTGCGGCGCGCCCTCGGCTCGAGCGCGGTGGCGTCGCGCTCGGCCTCGAGCCGGGCCACCGCCTGCTCCTGCGTGAGCCCGAACTCCTGGCGCATGCCGGCGAGCAGTGCGGCGGAGGCGGGGGCGGCGTCGGTGGCCGACGGGGAGGAGGAGGCCGTGGCACCGCCCCCGCTCGCCGCCGCGGGCAGCGTGCCCGCGCCACCGAGCCCGGCCAGCGTGAGGAGCGCGGCCAGGCAGACGTGCTTGAACCTTGTGCGTCTCATGGGAGTTGCCCTTCGTCGTTCCAGGAAGTGGGGTGGAACAGCGGTTGGGTGAGAGCGCTCTCAGATGTGGCGCGGCAGAGCCTAGCCGGGTCAGGTTGTCAGGTCTAGGCCAATGCGAGCCCTGTTTCCGCCCGCCTTCGGCCGACGAGCAGGCCGCCCGGAGCCTGCACGGGGCCTCGGTGGCGCCTCGGCGGGGTCTCGGTGGGGTCTCCGTGGGGCCGATGGAGTGGTGGGAGCCGTGTCCGGCTGGGCCAGGCGGGTGCGGGACGTGCGGACGCGATTGAATCCCACCGGCCTGAGAGTCAAGGGCCCGAGGGTCCAGGCCCCGAGAGTCAAGGGCCCCGAGAGTCAATGAGGAGGACAACCGCTATGACCGGCGAGGACATCCTCCTGGGTATCGCCCTGACCGTCGCCCTCGCCACCGGCTCGCAGATCCTGGCGAACAAGCTGCGAGTCCCCGCGCTGATCGTCCTGTTGCCGGTCGGCTTCGCGGCGGGTGCCCTGACCGACGTCATTCACCCCGGGCAGCTGGTGGGCCCGGACTTCCCCGCGCTGGTCTCGCTGTCCGTCGCCGTGATCCTCTACGACGCCGGCCTCGGACTGAACCTGCGCAACCTCACCGGCCGCACCCGCGGCACCGTCGTGCGGCTGCTGATCATCGGCATCCTGGTCACCTTCTTCGCCGTCGCGGGCATCGGACCGGCCCTGTTCGGCATCCCGCTGCGGGTGGCGGCGATGATCGGCGTGATCCTCGTGGTGTCCGGCCCCACCGTCGTCGGCCCCCTGCTCGAATACGTCAGACCGACGGACAAGCTGCGGCGCATCCTGATCTGGGAAGGAACGCTGACCGACCCGATCGGCGGCATTCTCGGCGCCATCGTGTTCCACGCGGTCGCGACCAGCCATCAGATCGACATCGGCCGGGGCTACCAGATCGGGCAGTTCCTCCTCAGCATGGGCGTGGGCCTCGCGGGCGGCGCGGTGGCCACCGTCGTCCTGTGGCTGGCCCTGCACAAGCTGAGGCTCGGCGAGACGCTCGGCACCCTCGCCCAGCTGGCGACGGTCATCCTCGTCTCCGCGCTCTGCGACATCGTCCGCGACGACACCGGCCTCATCGCCGCCATCGTCACCGGACTCGCCATCACCAACCTGCCGGGGATGGACATGCCGGCCCGCAGACCGTTCCTCGAGACGCTCGTCCAGATGATCATCGGTCTGCTGTTCATCTCCATCTCCTCCGCCGTCACTCCCGCGTCCGTGGTGCCCGTGCTCGTCCCCTCGCTGATCCTGATCGCCGTGCTCGTCCTCCTGATCCGGCCCCTCGTCGCGTACGCGGCGGCCCGGGGATCCGATCTCACCGTGGGCGAATGGGGCTTCATCGGGTGGATGGCGCCGCGCGGCATCGTCGCCGCCTCGACCGCGTCCGCCTTCTCCGCCACCCTGGTGGAGAAGGGGCTGCCCGGCGCGGCCAAGATCCTTCCGATCACCTTCCTCGTGATCGTGGGGACGGTCCTGCTCTACGCGCTGACCGCCGCGCCGGTGGCCCGGAAGCTGGAGGTCGTCCGGTCGGCGCGGACGCGCCCTCTTCTGGTCGGCGGGGCCCCGTGGGTGATCGGCCTGGGACAGGCCCTGAAGACCGCGGGACTCGACGTGCTGATGTGGGCCGGACTCGACGAGGAACGCGAGCGGATCACCTCGGCCGGGATCGACCTCGCCCAAGGCGAGATGCTGGCGACCGCGACCAACCCCCGGGCCCGCCTGGAGGGCGTGACGGCGGTGTTCCTGCTCACCGACGACGACGATTTCAACGCCCTCGCCTCGGTCGTCATCAAGGACAACGTGCAGGGGCCCGTCTACCGGGTGGGGCCGCCGCGGGACAGCCACGGGGTGGTCGCCCCCTACACCGGCGGCGACATCCTCTTCGGTCGCGCACTCGTCCGGCAGCGCCTCGCGTCCCGCTACGAGCGGGGCGCCCGCTTCCACGTGCACCCCGGATCCACGCCGGTCCCCCCGGACCACGACATCCTGTTCGTCGTCCGCGCCGACGGCCGGCTGGCCCCGGTCACCGGGACCCAGACCGTCACACCGCTGCCGGGCGACACCGCCGTTCTGATGGGTTCCGTATGACCTCCTGGGCCGCCCGCTTCCGACTGCGGCAGTACGTCAAGGCCAGTCTCTGGATCGTCCCGTTGTTCGGGCTCGTGCTCGGCGTCGCCCTCGCCGAGGCGGCCGCCTCCGTGGACGGGGTGTCCTGGCTGCCGACGACGTGGGACTACTCCGCGTCGACCGCGACCAGTGTCCTCAGCTCCGTGGTCGGATCGATGATCGCGCTGCTCGGGTTCGTCGTCACCATCGGCGTCCTCGTCATCCAGCAGGCCACCGGCACCCTCTCACCGCGGTACATGCGGCTCTGGTATCGCGACCGGTTGCAGAAGGCGGTGCTGGGCACGTTCACCGGCACTTTCGCGTTCGCGTACACGCTGCTGCGGAGCATCGAGACGGACTCCGTGCCCAACCTCGGTGTGTCCATGGCCGGTATCGCCGTCTCCGCAAGCCTCCTGCTCCTGCTGATCTACCTCAACCGCTTCACCCACAACCTGCGGCCGGTGGCGATCGCGGACATCGTGGGACGCTCGGGCGAACAGGTCATCCAGCACGTGGCGGCACACCTGCGGAGCACTGCCGCGCCCGACAAGGCGCCGCCGACGACCGGCTCGGTGACCCGCATCCGGTCGGAACGCGGCGGTGTCGTCCAGGCGTTGAACGCACCCGGCATGGTCTCGCTCGCGGCCCGGCACGACTGCGTGTTCGTGCTGGCCGCCTCCGTCGGCGACTTCGTGCCGCCCGGCGGCACCGTCGTCGAGGTCCATGGCGCCGCGTCCCCGCCCGACCCGCAACGGGTGACGGACCTTCTCGCCCTCGGGGCGGAGCGGACGATCGAGCAGGACCCGGCCTTCGCCCTGCGCATTCTGGTCGACATCGCCATCCGCGCCCTCTCGCCCGCCGTCAACGACCCGACCACCGCCGTTCAGGTGCTGAACCACATCGAGGCGTTCCTGCACACCGTCGGCCGCGCCGGACCCCGCGGCCACTACGAGCTCGCCGACGACCGTGGCCGGCTGCGCCTCGTGCTGTCCGGCCGGCCCTGGGAGGACTACCTGGAGCTCGCGATCACCGAGGTCCGCGACTACGGCGCGACCTCCGTCCAGGTCTGCCGACGGCTCCGGGCCCTGCTCGAAGGTCTTCTCGCGAGCCTGCCGGACGAGTGCGGGCCCGCGCTGCACGTCGAACTCCGCCTCCTCGACGACGCTGTCGAAAGGGAGTTCGGAGACGATCTCCGCCGCGCCGAGGCGCGGACGGCCGACTCCCAAGGCATCGGGGGACGGCGCACCCGGGACGCCGCCCGCGGTGCCTCACCGCCCGACGAGCCCGGCCCCTAGAACCTCTCCCGGGCCGGCCGCCGTCCCCACCCGGCGGGCGGGCGGACGGACGGGCACGGTCACCGCGGCCCGTGGGGCTGAAAGTCCGCCGGCGTGGACTCGCCGACTCCGGCTCAGTCGAGCTTCCGCTGCCGGTCGATGGCCTCGTCCAGGGTCGATGCCGCCATGATGAGCGAGAGGTGGGTGAACGCCTGCGGGAAGTTGCCGAGTTGCTCGCCACTCGGGCCGATCTCCTCGGCGAACAGGCCGACATGGTTGGCGTAGGTGTGCATCTTCTCGAAGGTGTAGCGCGCCGGACGGACGCGCCCGGCCCGGGCCATGGCGTCGACGTAGAGGTAGGTGCAGAGGCTGAAGGTGCCCTCCGAGCCGCGCAGGCCGTCCGGGGAAGCGGCCGGGTCGTACCGGTACACGAGGCTGTCCGAGACCAGCTTGCGCTCCATCGCGTCCAAGGTGGAGAGCCAGCCGGGGCTCTTGGCGGCGAGAAAACCCACGCGCGGGATCAGCAGGAGGGAGGCGTCGAGGACGTCACCGCCGTAGTGCTGCACCAGGGCCTGCTCGGCCTGGCTCCAGCCCTTGTCCATCACCTGTTCGAGGATGCTGTCACGGGCGTTGCGCCAGCGCGGGATGTCGGCGGGACGGCTCAGCTCGGTCGCCATGCGCATGCCCCGGTCGAAGGCGACCCAGCACATCACCCGGCTGAACGTGAAGTCGTTACGGCCTCCGCGGGTCTCCCAGACGCCCTCGTCGGGCCGGTCCCAGTTGTCGCACAGCCAGTCCAGCGTCCGGGCCAGCCCCTTCCAGCCGTGGTAGCCCAGCTCCACGCCGATGTCCATGCCCTCGGCCATCGCGTAGAGGGACTCGCCGTAGATGTCGAGCTGCAACTGGTCGGCGGCCGCGTTGCCGGCCCGGACCGGCCTCGATCCCCGGTAGCCCTCCCAGTGGTCGAGGGTCTCCTCGGTCAGGTACGGGTCCCCGTCGACCCGGTACATGATCTGGAGGCGTTCGCCGGGCAGCTCCGCCCGGTCGTGCATCCGGTCGCCCAGCCACTTGGTGAACGCCGACGCCTCCTCGGTGAACCCCAGGTCGAGCAGCGCCCGTACCGAGAGCGACCCGTCCCTCACCCACGAGTACCGGTAGTCCCAGTTGCGCTCACCGCCGACCTGCTCCGGCAGGCCCATGGTGGCGGCGGCGACCGGCGCACCGGTCGGGTGGTAGGTGAGGAGCTTGATCGTGATGGCGGAGCGGTTCACCATCTCGCCCCAGCGCCCCCGGTAGTGGGAGGTGCGCAGCCACTTCTGCCAGAAGTCCACCTCGCGCCACAACCCCGACGTCACGCCGTCGACCGAGAGCGGCGGCGGTGCCTCACCGTCCACCGCGCACGTGGTGAACACGGCGACAGCCGACTCGCCGCTGCCGAGCGTGACCGCACCCCGCACGTCCTGCCCGTCCCGCGCGAGCGGGAAGCTGGCCTGCAGGTGACCGGCGATCCCGGGGCCCCGGAACACCGCCTCCTGGGGCCGCAGCTCGACCTCGTGCTCAGCCCGGCCGTAGTCGAAGCGGGGCCTGCATTCCAGCACGAACCGCACGGTGCCGCGTACCACGCGAATCACCCGCATCAGGCAGTGGCGGTCGGTGGGGACACGGCTGGTGTTCGCCGGCATCCAGTCGATGACCTCGCCGACGCCCTCCGGTGACATGAACCTCGTGACCAGCACGCCTGTGTCCGGGTAGTAGAGCTGCTTGCACGTCATGTCGGCATGCTCCGGTGCCAGCCGGAAGTACCCGCCACGGTCGTGGTCCAGCAGTGCGGCGAAGACACTGGGCGAGTCGAACCTCGGCGAGCAGAACCAGTTCACCACGCCCTGGGAGGACACCAGGGCGGCGGTCTGCAGGTCGCCGACCAGACCGTGGTCGGCGATCGGAGGATAGCGGTCCATGAGCGTCCAATCCCCAGGGTGCCGTCGCCGTCCACTATCCGGCAGGCCATGCGGGGGCGCCTGTCGGAGCCGCGCCGGCAAGGCCTGTCGGCCCGTGGCCGGCTGCCGCCGGCGTCCACGAGCCCGGCGCCCGAGGGCACCGTCGGCCGCGCAACCCCGACGGGCCACCACCGATTGCGACCTGCCGTGGTGCTGCGTCTCATGGATCCCATGCAGCGACAAGCCTCTCTCCCAGACGACGCCGTACCCCCGATGGAGCGCTCGCACTGGGTGGCCTTCGCCGGGATCCTGCTGCTGGTCAGCGCTCTCTTCAACCTGCTCAACGGATTCGTGGCGATCTTCAACCACGGCTACTACTCGAAGGCCTACTCCGAGGGCAACCGGCTGCTCATCTTCAACTACACGGCCTGGGGCTGGATCTGGGTCGTCATCGGCATCGTGATGGCCCTGGCGGGTATCGGCGTGCTCGTGGGCTCCAGGGCGGCACGGCTGACGGGCCTCTGTCTGGCGGTGTTCTGCCTGGTCGGGCAGATGATCTTCCTGCCGGTCTACCCGTTCTGGTCGCTGGCCACCATGGTCGTGTCCGCGCTGGTCATCTACGGGCTGATCGCCGAGCCGCGGCACGTGACCGGGGCGCGCGTATAGCGCGGGGCGCCGCGGGACGCCGCCGCATCGGGGATCCGCCCGCCCCCCCGACCCCCCGACCACCCGGTGCCGCGGGGCGCGGGCGGTGCCGCCGGTACCGCGGCCCGTACCCCCGTACCCTGTTCCGCGTGTCGTCCTCCTCCCGCCTGCAACGTGTCGCCGTCCTTGTGCTCGAGGGGGCCAAGCCGCTCGACGTCGGCATTCCCGCACAGGTGTTCACCACCCGCGCGAGCATGCCCTACGAGGTGCGGGTGTGCGGCGCGGCGCCCGGGCTGGTGACCGGCGGGGACGGGCTGTCGTACCACGTGGCCCACGGCCTGGACGCGCTCGAATGGGCCGACGTCGTCTTTCTTCCCGGCTACCGTTTTCCGGACCTCGACGACCCGCCCCGGGCGGTCCTGCGCGCGCTGCTGGCCGCCCACGCCCGGGGCGCCCGGCTGGCCGCCATCTCGACGGGGGCCTTCGCACTCGCCGCCACGGGGCTGCTCGACGGCAGACGCGCCACGACCCACTGGCACTACACCCGGGCGCTGGCGGCGAAGCATCCGCTCGTCCAGGTCGACGAGAACGTCCTGTTCGTCGACGAGGGCAGCGTGCTGACGTCGGCCGGCGCCGCCTCCGGGATCGACCTGTGCCTGCACGTCCTGCGCCGCGACCTCGGGGTGGCCGCCTCGAACCACGCGGCCCGGCGCCTGGTCGCCGCGCCCTACCGCAGCGGGGGTCAGGCACAGTACGTGCCGCGCAGCGTGCCCGAGCCGCTGGGCGAGCGGTTCGCCGCCACCCGCGAGTGGGCGCTGCACCGACTGGACGAGCCCCTCACCCTCGAAACGATGGCCCGGCACGCCGCCGTCTCGGAACGGACCTTCTCGCGGCGCTTCGTCGAGGACACCGGTTACACGCCCATGCAGTGGGTCATGCGCGCCCGTATCGACAGGGCCCGTGAGCTGCTCGAACGCTCCGAGCGCGGCGTCGAGCAGATCGCCGGCGACGTCGGACTCGGTACGGGGGCGAACCTGCGGACGCACTTCCAGCAGATCCTCGGCACCACACCGAGCGAATACCGGCGCACCTTCGCGAAGGGCGAGTAGCCGGTCGGCCGGTGGGGCGGGGCACGCCCGGCCAGGCCGGGGACCGCAGGGTGGCGAGATCCTTTCGAACCATGGCGCTCACGCCCAGGTCGCCGATGGCCGCCACGCGCGAGGCTGGTGGCGAACCGAAGGACCGAAGGGACACCACTCATGACTCGCATCGCCGTCAACGGATTCGGCCGCATCGGACGCAACGTGCTGCGCGCGCTCCTCCAGCGCGACAGCGACCTCGAGGTCGTCGCCGTCAACGACCTCACGGAACCCGCCACGCTCGCGCGACTGCTCGCCTTCGACTCGACGGCCGGCCGACTCGGTCGCCCGGTGAGCGTCGACGGCGACGTCCTCGTCGTCGACGGCCGTCGCATCAAGGTGCTCGCCGAGCGCGAGCCGGCGCGACTGCCCTGGGCCGAGCTCGAGGTCGACATCGTGCTGGAGGCGACCGGCCGGTTCACCTCGGCCAAGGACGCCCGCGCACACCTCGAAGCGGGCGCGAAGAAGGTCCTGGTCAGCGCACCTTCGGACGGGGCGGACGTCACGCTCGCGTACGGCGTCAACAGCGACGCCTACGACCCGGAGCTGCACACGATCGTCTCGAACGCCTCGTGCACGACCAACGCGCTCGCCCCGCTGGCCGCCGTACTCGACGACCTCGCCGGCATCGAGCACGGCTTCATGACGACGGTGCACGCCTACACGCAGGAGCAGAACCTCCAGGACGGTCCGCACCGCGACCCGCGCCGCGCCCGTGCCGCCGGCGTCAACATCGTGCCGACCACGACGGGCGCCGCCAAGGCGATCGGCCTCGTGCTGCCGAACCTCGACGGCAAGCTGTCGGGGGACTCGATCCGGGTGCCGATCCCGGTGGGTTCGATCGTCGAGCTCAACACGACCGTCGCCCGCGACGTGACGCGCGCGGACGTGCTGGCGGCGTACCGCACCGCGGCCGAGGGCCCGCTCGCCGGCGTCCTCGAGTACTCGGAGGACGCGCTGGTGTCGTCCGACATCGTCGGCAACCCGGCCTCGTCGATCTTCGACTCGGCCCTCACCCGTGTCGAGGGCCGCCACGTCAAGGTGGTCGCCTGGTACGACAACGAGTGGGGCTTCTCCCACCGTGTGATCGACACCCTCGAACTCCTCGCCGCGCGCTGACGGCAGGCTCTCCCGGCTCCTCCGGCCGTTCGCGGATCGCTCCGCGGACGGCCGGAGGCATGTCCTCGGACGGCTTCCTGACGGGACCGGGGACAGACAGGCCGGGCGGACCCGCCCGACCCGCGGGACCTGCGGGATTCACGGGAGTACGTCCGTGGGCGGTCAGCCGGTGCGCGTGGGTGCGGTGTCGAGGTCGGCAGCCAACGCGAGCCGCAACCTGGCCGCGTGCGCACTGCCGGGCAGCGCGCTCAGGATCACGATCTTGAGGTCCGAGTCGCCGTCGGTCAGGACGTCGCAGTCCACTTCGACGGGACCGACCTCGGGATGCTCGATCGTCTTGCGGTCCTCGCGGTGCGCCCCCACCGCGCCGCTCGCCCACAGCCGGGCGAACGTCGGATTGCCGACGGTGAGGGCACGTATCAGCTCGGCCAGGCCCGCGTCGTCGGGGAAGCGGCCGGTGGCGCGGCGCAGGTCGGACACGATGGCGAGATCCGAGTCGGCGCTGTTGCGCACGACCACCGGCCAGGCGGCGATGCGCACGGCATCGGAACCGACCGGGAACCGCTCACGGGCGAAGTTGCGCCGTTCCGGCGGCGTGGTCGACGGGTCACCGAGCAGCGCCGCCCACCCGCGGTTCCACCAGATCATCCGCCAGTCCGCGGCGAACACGGCGACCGCGACGTCTCCGAGCCGGCTCAGCACGCGGTGCACGCCCGGCGGGAGGTCATCGGGGATCACGTCGTCGTGCGGAGGGACCACCCCGGCCATGCGGTACAGGTGGTCCCGCTCGGGGACGGTCAGTCGCAGGGCGCGTGCGAGGGAGGCGACGACCTGGGCCGAAGGGGCCGTGGCCCGCCCCTGCTCCAGACGCACCACGTAGTCGACCGACACACCGGCGCGGTCGGCGAGTTCCTCGCGCCGCAGCCCGACCGCGCGGCGGGTCCGGGCCGACGGCAGCCCCACGGTCGACGGGGACAGCCGCTCTCGCCAGGCGCGGATCGTCGCGCCCAGATCAGCTCCCGCTCTCGTCGCCATGGCGTCCATCCTGCCCCAATCCGTCGCCGGCCGTGATCGTGGTACTGCCGTTCCTACGGTCGAAGCGTCCCTGGCCCGGGCCCGCCTCGGCAGGCACGATCGGCGCATGACCACCACGTTCATCACCGGAGCCAACAAGGGCCTCGGCCACGAGACCGCCCGCCGCCTCATCGAACTCGGTCACACCGTGATCATGGGAGCCCGGGACCCGGAGCGGGGCGCCGCGGCCGCGGCCGCACTGGGCGCGCGATACGTCCGGATCGACGTCACCGACGACGCCTCCGTCGCCGCCGCGGCGGCCGATGTCGCCGCCCACGGAGGCGTGCTCGACGTTCTGATCAACAACGCCGGCGTGCACGGTCCGCACGGCGATCCCGACGACCTGACCGGCGCGGACGCGCTGGGCGTCTTCGACGTCAACGTCTTCGGCGTGGTCCGGACGACCACCGCCTTCCTCCCGCTGCTGCGCCGGTCGTCCGACCCGGTCGTCGTCAACGTCAGCAGCGGCATGGGGTCGCTCGCCCTCACACACGACCCCTCGCGGGTCGAGTCCTCCGCTGTCGCCCCTCTCTACGCCGCCTCGAAGGCGGCCCTCACCATGTTGACCACCCAGTACGCGAAGGGGCTGAAGGACATCCGCGTCAACGCCGCCGATCCCGGCTACACCGCCACCGATCTCAACGGCCACAGCGGCCCGCAGTCCGTCACCGAGGGCACCGACGCGATCGTCCGCCTCGCGACCGAGGGGCCCGGCGCCGGCTCGGGACGCTTCATCGACCGCACCGGCCCGATCGACCATTCCTGAGCAGAGCGGCGGTGCGAGGTCGGTGGGAACCCTTCCCCGGTGGTCAAGGCCCGGGGCCCAGCCCCCGACCGTGCGGCCGACGTCCGTAGGGCGTCACATCGGGAGGGAGAACAGGCGTACCGGACCCGAAGGCCAGCGCGCGTCGTCGTGCAGGGGCGTCACCATGGTGGGCAACGGCATGGTCACCAAGCGGGCTTCGGGTTGCTCGACGAGTACGTCCTCGTCGAGCGGATGCCACCCGAGGCGCTGGTACAGCGGCACGAGCGGAGGCCGGCAGAACAGGAGCGCGTGCGAAGGACCCAACGTGCGAGCGTGCTCGAGTGCCGCCGCGATCACCAGCCGAGCCAGCCCCCGGCCCCGCACGTCGGGTGCGACGGCCACTCCGCCGACCCCCACGACCTCCGTCTCGGTGTCGCCGACCGCGACCGACAGCCGTAGCAGGCCGGTGTGTGCCACCAGCCGGTCGCCGTGGCTGACGCCGAAGTGGTCTTCCTTGGGCAGCCAGCTCAGACCGGTCGCGGCGACACCGAAGGGGTCGTCGCCACCGCCGAGGATCTCGTCCTGCTCCGCCCTGGTGTACCGGGGGAGCCGAACTGCGCACGGAGCCGCGGAGGATGAGTTCTGAAGCATCCTCACATGATGAGCTCCCCGTCCACGGGCCTGCCAGGTGGGTTCCCGGCCGAGCTGGCCTCCGGCCCGGACCCGCGATCCGCGTGACGGGCCAGAGGGGGCCGGTGTGTGAGCCGGCCCCCTCCGGCCGTTCGTCAGCTCTTGCCGAGGAGCTTGTTCATCTCGGCGATCTCGGCCGTCTGCGCGGTGATGATGTCGTCGGCCAGGGACGTGGCGGGGCCGTGGACGCCCTTGTTCTTCTCGGTGGTGGCCATGGCCACGGCGCCCTCGTGGTGGTCGATCATCATGGTCAGGAACATGGTGTCGAAGTCCGTGCCGGACGCCTTGTCCAGTTCCTCCATGTCCGCGCCGTCCATCATGCCGGGCATCCCGGACCCGGCCGAGTGGTCCATGCCGGGCATGGACTCCGTGGTGCTGTCGGACGACGTCGGGACGTCCTCGCCCCAGGACGTCAGCCAGCCGCCGATGGTCCTGATCTCCGGGGCCTGCGCCTTCTCGATGCGCGAGGCGAGGCTCTTGACCCCGGCGGACGAGGCCCGGTCGGCGGCGAGTTCGGCCATCTCGAGGGCCTGCCGGTGGTGGAGGATCATGCCCTGCGCGAAGGACACGTCCTGGGCGTTGTGCGTTCCGGCCGTGGCGGCGGCGCTCGTCGACGACGACGCGGAGCCGTGACCGCCCGAGTGCCCGCTGCCGCCGTCGTTGCCGCATGCGGCGAGGACGAGCGCGGCGGTGACAGTGGCGGCCGCGAGAGCGGCGCGGCGGGTCAGGGTACGGGTGTGGCGCATGCTGAAACTCCTGCTGTGCTGTGCGAAACGGGATCTGGACCTGTCGAGGCGCACCGCGTCGCCGTGGTGGTGACGTGGTGCCGCGCGGTGCCTAGATCCGCAGGAGTTGGAGTTCCGCCAGGGAGGGTGGCGCGCGTGCGCTGTCCGGTGCCTCGGTCGCGTACGAGCGGACGGCGTCGGCGCGTACGGGGACGGTCACCGGGTCGGGGACGAGCGCGGGCAGGGCCGGCGCACCGCTCACCGCGGCAGCCAGGCAGGTCGGGTCGGCGTGATGGAGGTGTCCACCACCGCAGTCCCCACCGCCACCCGCGCAGTCGTCATGAGCGCTGCCCGAGACAGGGCCGGCCGTGACAGCGCCGGCCGTGACACTGCCGGCGGAGACGGCCGCCATGTGCTGGGGCGCGGCGTGTTCGTGGACGGTGCCGCCGGGGGCCAGGGCGTGCATGGCGAGCAGCCCGGCGAGAAGTCCGAGCACGACCAGTGCCCGCCACCGCGACACGGGCGGTCGCGCTAGGTGCTGCTGCTCGCGACTCCTCATCGGGGTCATCCTAGGCGGAACCTGCCCAACCCCTCCGCGCCGTCCTGGCATTGTGGTGCGCCGGGCACGAGGCGGAGCCGCGAGCGGCGGTCTCGGGGCGGCTTCGGCGCGCTGTCACCGAAGGTGTCCGATCCCGTACAGTCCGCTCAGCGCAAGTGCTCCGTCGCAGCCCAGCACGGCGGTCGACCAGGAGAAGAATCATGGAATCCGAAGCCGGTCACGGCTCAGTCCCGCTCGATTCCGGAACGGGGCGGCCGGTGCCCGAAGTCGAGCCCGGGCTCGTGGAACGGTGGCGCTCGGAGAGAGGCGAGCTGGTCGAGTTGCTGGCCCGGGTGCGTGAGCGGTGCGGCGGTGTGGCCGCGTTCCGGCTCGGGCCGTCCCGCACCGTGCTCGTCACCGACC
This sequence comes from Streptomyces sp. NPDC058295, assembly GCF_042880655.1. Taxonomy (NCBI): domain Bacteria; kingdom Bacillati; phylum Actinomycetota; class Actinomycetes; order Kitasatosporales; family Streptomycetaceae; genus Streptomyces; species Streptomyces sp. NPDC058295. Next base: position 17,046 of record NZ_JBHVYO010000017.1, on the reverse strand, counting down.
CGTCGGCGGTCCAGCACGTCCTCGCCCGGTACCCGGAGCGGTACGTCAAGCGCTCCCACCGCGCCCGTCTGCTGATCGGCGACGGGGTCCTCGCCGCCACCGGTACGGCGTGGAAGCGTCAACGCCGCTTGTTGCAGTCCCAGTTCACCGGCATCGGGATGCGCCGCTACGAACAGCGGATCACCGAGGCCGCCCGGACCACCGCCGAGCGCTGGGCCGGGTACGCCCGTACCGGGCAGAGCCTCGATGTCGGGCGGGAGATGCGCCGCTTCGCCCTGGACGCCATCTGGCGCTCCCTCACCGGGCACCCCCTCGATGACGATACCGAGCGTGAACTGGACGCCGTGGCAGCCGTGGCGACCGCCCTGCCGACCCTGCCCGCGGACGCCTCCGCCGCACGGGACGCCGTCGCCGCCGATCTCGCCCGGATCGACGCGGTCGCCGGGCACGCCATCGAGGCCGCCCGCAACGGGGCGCCCGGCCCGGAAGGCCCGGGCCTGCTGCGTGTCCTGACCGACGCCGGCGCCGAACACCCCGAATACACCGACCAGTTGATCCGCGACGAACTGGTCACGCTGCTCACGGCCGGGCACGAGACCACCGCGACCACTCTGACCTGGCTGTATCTTCTCCTCGACCGGTACCCGGCCGCCCGCGAACAGGCGCTCGGCGCCGGCGGCGAAGGCTCGCCGGAGCGCCGCCAGGCCCTCCAGGCCCTGATCCACGAGACACTCCGGCTCTACCCGTCCGCGTGGATCCTGCCCCGCCACGCCGCCGAGGACGACGTCCTCGCCGGCTACACCGTCGAGGCGGGCACCGACCTCCTGGTCTGCCCGTACCTCACCCACCGCGATCCCGAACTGTGGCCTGACCCGGAGCACTTCGCCCCCCGGCGGTTCGTCACCCCGGGCGGTCGGCCCGAGCACCTGGGGGCCTACTTCCCCTTCGGTATCGGTCCCCGTGCCTGCCTCGGTGTGCAGTTCGCGCTGCGCGAGTCGACCGTCCTGCTCGAACACCTGCTGCCGGCCCATACGGTGGCCTTCTCCGCCACCCCCACCAAGGCGGTGTACGGCATCACCGTCCGGCCCGACGGGCCCACCGTCGCGACCCTGGTGGGTTAGGGCGCCCGGGTCACGACCGGTGTGCCGGTGCCGGTGCCGGTGTTGGTGCTGGTGCGGAGGTCCGCTGCGAGCGCGTCGAGCCATACCTCGATGTCGGTCAGGAGGGACCGGACCCGTGGCGGCACCTCGGAGGGCAGGGAGGGCGGCGGGGTAAGCCGGACATGGATGCCGCCCGGGGGGAAGTCGGCAGCCCGGACGATCGCTGTCTCCGCCTCCTCGCTGATGAGCCGGGCCCAGTGCAGGGCCGCGGGAGGCAGCTCGAGCGCGGGGTCCGTCCGGGGCAGCCAGTAGGCGCCGACCAGGACACGGGAGCCGAAGTTGAGGGCGGCGAGGTAGTCGGCTTCGGGCTCGCGGGCAGGGGAGGCGGGCTCGGTGCGGTACTGCGCGTACGAGCTCTCCGCGATGCGAAGCCGGTGCAGCGTCAGCCGGACGGCCCGGCGGGCGGCGTCGCCACGGCCCGCCGGGCCGTCGCCGGTCACGGTGGCGGTGGTCGCCCGCACGACGGGGGCAGCGGACCGGAGCAGCGCCGCCATGCTGCGCCGCGTCTCGGCGCGGGCCCCGAACGGCCAGGCGAGCACACCGCACAGCAGCCCGACCGCGCTCCCGGTCAGCACGTCCACGACCCGCATCTCCGCGAGCCGCCACGTCACGGGTGCGATCTGCGCGAACGCCGTGGAGACGACCAGGGTGAACAGTCCCTGCGCCCAGGCCGGACCCTCCAGCGGCCCCACCGCGAAGGCGATCAGCATCATCGGTACGAGCAGGTACGCGTACACGTCGGTGGCCTGGCCCGCCCCGATGAGGAGCAGACCGGCGGCGAGCGCGCCGGCCAGTGTGCCCATGACGGCCGCGCGGACGGCGGACCAGGTGGCGCCCGCCGTGGTCCGCCCCAGGGTCAGCACGGTCAGCAGCACCCAGAAGCCGTGCGACAGGTCGAGCGAGCCCGCCACCAGGCGGGCGAGCGCGAGACCGCACGCGCTGCGCAGCGCGTTCTGGAAGACGACGGAACGCCGCGTCAGATTGCCGGTGAGGCGGATGGTGAACAGGCGGACCGCCGGCATCCGCGCGTACCAGAACTGCTCCCGGGGCAGGCCGTACACCGGCCGACGGCCGTCCAGCGCCAGGGCGACCGCCGTGCGCACGGTCACGGCGGAGACCGCGGTCGTCAGCACCGTCGACTGCCGCACCAGCACCTGGTGCGGGCGGGAGCCCCGCCCGCCGGGGTCGCCGTCGCGTGCGGCCAGGAACTGGGCGATCATCTCCTCGATCAGCTCGGGCCCCACCGCGGGACGGGACCGGCGCAGCGCGCCTGCCGTCTCGGCGCAGGCCGCCGCGGTGCCGTGCAGGAGGTTCCGCGAGGCCGTGTCCGTGGCCGAGGGCGTGCAGTGCATCTCGGCGAGGGCGGCCAGCTGGTCGACAAGCCGCCGGGTCGCGGAACCCGCCTGGGCGAGCGCGCGGTCCGTCCGTCCCGCTCCGGTCGGGCGGGCCCCGGCAGGCTGCTGCGAGAAGCGCAGGCCCCGGCCCGCCGCACGCAGCCGTCCGGCCAGACCGGGCTCCGGGCCTTCGGTACGGATCAGGGAGCGGGCGGCTCGGGCCGCGAGATCCAGGGTGTCGGCGATCCGGTCGCCGTACGAAGGATCCGGCGGGTCGGGGAGCACCGCCACCTCGCACAGGACGAGGGCCGCCCCGCCGACGGCGACCCCGGTCAACCGCTGGGGCAGCGTCTCCGGGGCGAAGGGCGGGAAACAGGCGAGGATGTAGAACAGCTGAAGCCCGGGGACGGTGCCGGCCAGGCGCGGGCCGCACACCGAGCCGAACATCAGCACGAACCCGACGAGCAGCATGCCCACGACGGCCGACCAGGTCTGCACGGCGAGGGCCGTGCCGGCGGCGGTGAGGACGGCGGCGGGCGGCAAGGCCCGCAGCACGGTCACGGCACGGCGGCGACCGGACCCCGGCACCGGCGAGAGAACGCCGAACGCGATGGGCGTGAACAGGGCGTAGACCGCGGTCACGGGCTGATCGAGGAGATACGCGGCCGGATAGAACCCCGCCGCCGCGGCGACCGAGACACGCGTCGCACGCCGGCCTGCCCGGACGGATTCGGCGAGCGACGGCCGCTTGGGCATCAGCGCTCCCTTCCGCGCGCCACCGAGGATCATCCGCGGCTTTCAGTGTCGCGCGGGTCGGGTGGTCACGCAGTCGGGCGCGGAGGCCCGGGCCGTGCTCGGCCGGTCCCGAGGAGGCAGGGGGGCGGGCCGACTGGGCCGCCCGGAGGAGAGCGGAGATCGATCGCCCCGCTCCGGGGTATCCGGGAGGGAACCCGGGGACCTGAGGACCTGGGGACCCGAGGACCCGAGGAAAGGAACAGAAACACCATGACGACGTACGTGATCACCGTGCCGGGCACCTTCACCGCCGGAGTCGAGGACGAGACGCGGACGCGGCTGAGTCAGGCCCTGCGCCCGGCCGATCCGCACCACACGCGGATGGGCAACGCGCAGGACCTCGACCCGCTCACCGTGAACGAGGACGACACGTTCACCATCCGGCTCGCCGTCGAAGCGGACAGCGGTCCGCACGCGGAGGAGGACGCCCGCAGGCTCGCGGACTCCGCCCTGCACGCCGCGGGGCTCGACGACACCAGCGCGCCGCTCGGACCGGCGGTGGTCACCGGCATCGACTCCGACGTGTGAGCCGGCCGCGCGAGCCGGGGCCGCGAGGGGCCCCGGCTGGGCGGACCGACGCTAGGTCGGACGGCAACGGACGCCGCCGTCCGCCTTCGGCCCTCCGCTGTCGGGCCTTCGACGTCGGCCGTCCGCCGGTCAGTGACCGCCTCGGCCGTGCGTCAGGCGCTGCCACACGGCCCCCGCCATGGCTGCCTCACCCTTGGCGTTGGGGTGCGCGGGAGCCGCGGGGGACGTGGGCTGCAACGGCTCGATCCACCGCTCCGCCGGGGGCTTGCACATGTCGTGGCCGATGGTCGGGCCGTAGGTGTCTACGTACTCGGCGTGGTTCCAGCGCGCCACCAGACGGAGCATCAGGTTGAGCCGCTTGCCGGTGTCCCGCAGGTAGGGGAAGTCCTGCGTGGCGAAGGGCACCGAGGGCGCGCAGCCGCTGCCGTCGTCGGGCAGCAGGTCCGGGTACCCGACGACGAGGATCCGGGCGTGCGGGGCGCGGTCGTGCACGGCCTGGAGCACCCGGGCGACCTTGGGGCCGGTTCTGGCTATCGCCACGGTGAGCTGGTCGACGCCCGAGGCGTTGTAGTGGCGCTGGCACGGGTTGCCGGTCGGGTCCTGCGCGGACAGCTGGGCGCAGGTGCCGATGATGGAGCCGAAGCCCATGTCGTTGCCGCCGATCTGGACGGTCACGAGGTCGGTGTTGCGGCCCACCGCGTCGAGCTGGGGGCCGTTGGTGCCCTGTGGCTTCCACATCTGCTCGGTGGTCGCCCCGCCGCAACTGACGTCCTTGAACGTGGTCGTACGCAGCCGCGCGGCCACGATCGAGGGGTAATTGTGGTCGGAGCGCGCGCAGTTGGCGTCCACCTGCTGGGGGATGAGAGGGCCGGAGGTGTAGGAGTCGCCGAGCGCCACATATCGATCGCCGCCGCCTCCGCCCCCACCCCCGCCGTGCGCCGCTGCCGGTGCCGCGGAAGCGGCGACCAGCGCACAACTGCCCAGTGCGGCCATGAAGGTGACGCCCTTTCGGCGGTGGCCGCCCGGTCCTCCCGTGCGAACGTCGCGCTGCATCGAGTTCCTCCCCCTTGAAGCCCACGCCCCGTCGACGACGCCGTCCCGTACGGTCGGCGTACCGTTCGACTGGGCTTGTATACCGTCCAGTAGGTCACCGGGGCCAGAGCCGGGAGCGAACCCGTTGCCGCAAGAAGCGGGGGGACCGCGTCCGGTGCGGGGAGCCGCGCCCGTCTCCTTTGTCCCTCGTCAGGCGCGGACGCCGCGCAGCAGGTTGGCGATCAGGTTCGTCGCGAACTCCTCGGTGATGGGCAGGCTGGGCATCAGCAGACGGTGGTAACAGGCGCCCCACAACTGGTCCACGAGGATCTCGGGATCGATATCGGAGCGCAGCTGACCTTCTGTCTGTGCCCGCCGCATCCGCCGGACCGCCAGTTCCCGCCGCGGGCCCGAGTAGCGTTCCAGCAGGGCGGCGGACAGCTCGGGATCGGTCTGTGCCTGGCCGATGAGCTCGGCGATGACCCGCCCGGCGGGCGTCTCGGTGAGTATCCGTACGAACGCGCGGAGCTGTGCCGTGAGGTCGGCCTCGACGTCGTCGCTCTCCGGGAAGGCCAGTACGGACTCCACGGCGTGGAAGTAGCCGTCGAGGGCGAGCGCGCCCTTGGACGGCCACCATTTGTAGATCGTCGTCTTGCTGACCCCGGCCCGCTCGGCGACCGCCTCGATGGTGAACGTGCCCATGCCCCGGTCGAGGAGCAGGGCGCCGGCCGCGTCGAGAACGTCCGCCCGCACCTCGGCGGCAGGCCGCCGACCCCGACCGCGCCGTGGTCGGGGGGCGGCTTCGGGTTCCGACCGTTCCTGCATCGCGCCGACCTCCAGGCATCGTCCGACAGGCCCACAGCCTTGCATATGGACGCAGCGTTCACAACGTGGTTATATGGACTCAACGTTCATAAAGGAACTGGAGGCCAGATCATGTCCGAGACCACACGCGTCGCCCTCGTCACCGGCGCATCCGGAGGGATCGGCCGGGCCGTGGCCCGGCGGCTCGCGGCCGAGGGCATGGCCGTCGGCGTGCACTACGCGGGCAACAAGGTGGCGGCGGAGGAGACCGTCGCCGCCGTCGAGGCGGCCGGCGGCCGGGCGATCGCGGTCACCGGAGACGTGGCCGACGAGGAAGCCATGGCCGACGCCTTCTCGGCGGTGGAAGGGGCGTTCGGCGGGATCGACGTCGTGGTCCACACCGCCGGTGTGATGACCCTGGCGCCGATCGCCGAATTCGATCTCGACGCGTTCGACCGGCTGATGCGGACCAACGTCCGGGGTGCTTTCGTCGTGGCCCGGGAGGCGGCGCGCCGTGTCCGCGACGGCGGGGCGGTGGTCACCTTCTCCACCTCGGTGACCCGGCTGGCCTTCCCCGGGTACGCGCCCTACGCGGCGAGCAAGGGGGCCGTCGAGGCCATGACGCTGGTGCTGGCCCGCGAGATGCGCGGCCGGGACGTCACCGTCAACGCCGTCGCGCCCGGCCCGACCGCGACCCCGCTCTTCCTCGAGGGCAAAGACCAGGAGATGATCGACCGCCTCGCCGCGCAGCCCCCGCTGGAGCGTCTCGGGACACCCGACGACATCGCCGAGACCGTGGCCTTCCTGGCGGGCCCGGGGCGTTGGGTCAACGGGCAGGTCCTCTTCGTGAACGGCGGCGTCGCCTGATACCTCGACCCGCCCTGCCCGGCTGGCACTTCGCACCCCGGTAGCGATCGGGAACGCGTCGTCCTGTATAAAAATACCAAACGCGCGGTTTACTTGTAGATCGCCGGGTGGGATGCTCTCCACGTTCCGGGTCGGCGGGCCCGGTCCCGCGTCGTCCTGTACGGGCTGAGGAGGGGGAGACCTGATGGGCATGCAGGCGCGAGCGGTGCGCACACGTCAGTCTCTGGTCCGAGCGGCTGCCGAGCTGTTCGCCGCCGAGGGGTACGCGCGGGCGTCCCTTCCCGTCATCAGTGAGCGGGCGGGTGTCAGTACCGGCGCCCTGCACTTCCACTTCGCGAGCAAGAGCGATCTCGCCGAGGAGGTGGAGAGGGCGGCGGCGGACTCCGTGGAGGAACTGGCGAACCGATGTCGCAGCACGGCGGACACGCTGTTGCAGTCCCTGGTCCACACGGCGTGCAGCCTGCTCCTGGCCGTGGTCACCGATCCCGTGATCAGGGCGGGGTTCCGGCTCAGCGATGATCCGTCCCGCAAGAACGGGGCGCAGATGCTGCAATGGTGGCGGGCGTGGGTGCACGATCTCATCGTCCAGGCGCAGCAGGAGGGGGAGCTCGCCCAGGACGTCTCGGTCGACGCCGCGACGACCGTGATCGTGGCGGCGACGGCGGGGTTCGAGGTGTTGGGTGCCACCGACCGCGACTGGCTCTCGGCGGAGCGCGTGACACAGCTGTGGACCTTCCTCCTGCCTTGGCTGGCGGGCTCACCGGACCACGCCCCGTTGCTGTCGGGGATCGGGGAGGCCCTGGAGGACCTGTCCGAATAGCCGAAGACCGGTGTTCTGCGGGACGGGTGCGCCGGGAACGTCACCGCTTGGACTCGCCTTCGTTTGACGAGAGACCGGGAAGCGGCGGGCGGAACGACGGAGGGTTCTGACCGCCAAGCACCGAGGGCAGGGGCGGTAGGCGGTGGTAGTACGTCAAGACGCCCCGCCGAGCCGTGCGGGGCACTCACCGGCAAGCCCAGATCAGGCCGTTTGCCGGTGAATGGAGAGCACGGCACTGAGTGCGGCGGCGCCGTCGAGGAGGGCTTTGGATCGAGCGGTGATGCTCGCGTCCCTGTCAGCCAGCGCCGAAACGACATCCTCTGATCGGCGGGTGCGCCGCAGCTCCGGCATGAGGGCCCGAAGGGGCGTGATGCGGTACCCGGCCTTGCGCAGTTGATGAACGATCCGCGCATCCCGCACCTGAGTCGGTGTGTAGCGTCGCGTTCCGCGCACGGGGTCGCGGTCCGGGATGACGAGAGCCTCCGCATCCCAGTGCCGCAACGTCGAAGGGCGCACTCCCAGGGTGGAGGCGAGTGCGGAGACGCTCATCGAGTCCGACGCGCGCACGTCTTCGATCGGCTCGCTGGAGATCGCGTGGGCGGCCTCCTCGGCCTGCCTCAGTTCCGCGCGTTCTGTGTCGAGCCGGGCGTGCGCGGTGTCGAGAAGGGCAAGCGCCCGCGAGGTGGGGAACCGGTGGAAGGCCCGCACGATCTTCTTGGCCTCGATCGGCCCCACGCCCGCGGCCAGGGCTCGGTAGGCCAGTGCGGACTGCAGATGTACCTCCCCATAGATCCGGTAGCCCGTGGCCGTGCGTGTCGCGGGCGGAAGCACACCGTCGCGCTCCAGATTGCGAACTTGCTGAGCGGAGTACCCGACGCGCCGCGCGACATCAGCGGTACGCATATCCCCTGATTTGAGACTTGGCATCCCGGCATCCCTCTATCTCGGCCTCAAAGTCTCCAAGAGCACTTGAATGCAACGCTAGAGCACATGACCATCGACGAGATCATCGACTTCGTGGGCGGCCTCGACGGCGTCCTGACCATCAGGCCCGCACCCGGTGACGGCACGCCGGAAATCAGCTGGGGGGACACGTTCTTTTACTACGCGCCTGACGGCACCGTTCCGACGACGGCCCAACCGTTCGCTACGGTCGTGACCAAGGACTACCCCGGTGATGAGGCATCGCGTCTGGACCGGCCGGACGCCTTCCGCGTGAATATCGCCGCCGGGAAGGAAGCGTTCATCCAGTGGACCGGTCACGCACCACGCGAACCGGCCTCCGCCGAGGTCGACCCCGGCGCCACCGACACCGTGATCGCGCACCCCGTCTACGGCACCGTCGGCTGGCTCGCAGTGGTGAGCCCGGGCGAGCGCACTGAAGCGCCAACACGTGAGCTGCTGCGTGCGGCCCATCACCTCGCACGCTCACGCCATGAGCGACGCGCTGAATCAACAACGCGATGAAGGATCTACGGTCGCGGCGGGAGCGGGCCGAGAGGGCGAAGACGGAGCCGACCCCTCCCGCGCAGCTGAAGTACCTCGCACTCTCGTGGAGAAGGTCCGGCTCGGGAGCGTCCGGGTCACGCAGCGGGCGCAAAGCGCCGGCCGCGGGGGCGGAGGCATGCATCTGGCGGCGGCTGGCGGCGGTAGGTGTCGTCGACCGGGTCGACCACGGCGAGCAGGTGCAGGGTCTTTTGCTTCCGATGGGGCCCGGAAAACGGTCCGGTGGACGTGGTCGTTCCCGCCCTTGACCTTTCCGTCGACGTCCGCTCAACAGGCCTGGTGGCATGCGCTGTTGGGATTTGCTTTTCCGGCTCGGTGTGGGCAACGAGAATCCCCCTCTTCGTGCGAGCGCCGTCCCGCCGCAGGGGCCTTGACCTCCGGTGGGCGCTCACCCATGCTCGTTGCGACACGCGAGATACGTGTCGTAATGAGCAACATCAGTCGAGGTCTCGTACCAGCCGAGGAGTGGCCATGACGCACCAGGTCCGTGCTGTTGTCGCGCGGGGCAAGGGCGCCCCCGTCAGCCTGGAGACGATCATCGTGCCGGATCCCGGGCCAGGCGAGGCGCTGGTGAAGATCGAAGCCTGCGGGGTCTGTCACACCGATCTGCACTACCGCGAGGGCGGCATCAACGACGACTTCCCCTTCCTGCTGGGGCACGAGGCCGCGGGTGTCGTGGAGTCGGTGGGGGAGGGTGTCACCGACGTGGCGCCAGGCGACTTCGTCATCCTCAACTGGCGTGCGGTGTGCGGCCGGTGCCGCGCCTGTCGGCGTGGACGGCCCTGGTACTGCTTCGCCACCCACAACGCCGAGCGGAAGATGACCCTCGCCTCGACCGGGCAGGAGCTGTCCCCGGCGCTCGGTATCGGCGCGTTCGCGGAGAAGACGCTGGTGGCGGCCGGCCAGTGCACCAAGGTCGACCGGGCCGCGTCGGCGGCCGCCGCGGGACTGCTCGGCTGCGGGGTGATGGCGGGCATCGGCGCCGCCATCAACACCGGGAACGTCGGACGCGGTGACAGCGTGGCCGTCATCGGGTGCGGCGGCGTCGGGGACGCGGCGGTCGTCGGGTCGCGGCTGGCGGGCGCCGCGAAGATCATCGCGCTGGACATCGACGACCGGAAGCTGGCCACGGCCAGGAAGCTGGGCGCGACCCACACCGTCAACTCCAGGGAGTCCGACCCGGTCGACGCGATCCGCGAGCTGACCGGCGGTTTCGGCGCCGACGTGGTCATCGAGGCGGTGGGCCGCCCGGAGACGTACCGGCAGGCCTTCTACGCCCGCGACCTCGCCGGCACGGTCGTCCTGGTCGGTGTGCCGAACCCGGAGATGAAGCTCGAGCTGCCGCTGCTGGACGTCTTCGGGCGCGGCGGCACGCTGAAGTCGTCCTGGTACGGAGACTGTCTGCCCTCGCGCGACTTCCCCGTGCTCATCGACCTCTATCTACAGGGGCGGCTGGAGCTGGACGCCTTCGTCACGGAGACCATCGGGCTGGACGAGGTCGAGAAGGCCTTCGACCGTATGCACGGTGGCGAGGTCCTGCGCTCGGTGGTGGTCCTCTGATGACCGGCGCGCGCATCGCACCCCTGGCCACCTCGGGGACGTTCTCGCTGGACGGCGGCACCTGCGACAGCCAGTGACTCGACCGGGGCTTCTGAACCCCCGGTGGGCAGAGGGCGAAGCGCCCGTTTCCTCCCCCGCCACGGGGAGGAGACGGGCCGCCCTCATGGTCCCCGGCGGGATGGCGGCAGCCACTCGCCGTGTTGCCTATGGCGCACGGTATTGCGTCAGAAGCAACGTCAGGTGCCGAGTTGTACGGCTCGTGAATGCCTTGACAAGGATTCGGGCCGACTTCAGACTGATGTTGCGCTTACCGCAATCCGTTTCGTTATACGCACCGAGGTGTCATGAAGATTCCCGCGTGCCGTCTCGCGGATCTCCCGCGAGGTGAGGCCTTCCGGCTCGACATCGATCCGCCGGTCTCGGTGTTCCATACCGACGACGGCGAGCTCTTCGCCATCGACGACACCTGCACCCATCAGGACGCCTCGCTCGCCGACGGCTGGCTGGAGGGATGCGAGGTGGAATGCCCGTTGCATGCCTCGAAGTTCGACCTGCGCACCGGCGCCGTCGATGCCCCGCCGGCCAAGCTCCCGGTGCGCACGCACGAGGTCGTCGTCGAGGACGGCATGATCCACGTCCGGGTCTCGACGGACGCCCCCAACCTGCCGCCCTGCGTCGCGTCCCGGCTCGCCGGGGGTACCGCGTGAGGACCGTGGCCGTGGTGGGCGCCTCGCTCGCCGGACTGTCGGCGGCGCGCTCGCTGCGGAAGCAGGGCTACGACGGGCGGCTCGTCGTCATCGGTGACGAGCTCCATCGCCCGTACGACCGGCCGCCGCTGTCCAAGGAGTTCCTGGCCGGCACCCTCGGCGAGGCCGATCTCGCGCTGGAGGCGCAGGACGAGGACCTGGGCGCGGAGTGGCTGCTCGGCACCCGCGCCACCGGCCTGGACCGCACCGACCGTGCCGTGCGGCTGGCCGACGGGCGGGAGGTCCGCGTCGACGGCCTCGTCATCGCCACCGGCGCCGCCGCGCGCCGGCTCCCCGGCTCCGACGGCCTGGCCGGCGTGCACGTCCTGCGCACCCTGGACGACGCCCGCGCCCTGCGCGACGAACTGGCCCGGGGTGGGCGGCTGGTGGTGATCGGCGGCGGCTTCATCGGCGCCGAGGTGGCCTCCACCGCCTACGCCCTGGGGCTCGACGTGACGGTCGTGGAGGTGGCCCCGACGCCACTGGCCGGGCCGCTCGGCGCGGCCATGGGCGGCATCGTCTCCGGCCTGCACGCGGACCACGGTGTACGGCTGCTGTGCGGTGTGGGTGTCAAGGGGCTGAGCGGGGAGCGGAGTGTGGACGCCGTGCTGCTCGAGGACGGCCGCAGCATCCCGGCCGACATCGTCGTCGTCGGCGTGGGTGCCCGCCCGTGCGTGGAGTGGCTCGAGGGGTCCGGTGTCGAGCTCGACAACGGCGTCAAGTGCGGCGCCGACGGCCGCACCGCCCTGGCCGGGGTGGTCGCGGTCGGCGACTGCGCCAACTGGTACGACCCCCGCGCCGCCGCCCACCGCCGCGTCGAGCACTGGACCGGCGCGCGGGAGCGCCCCGACGCCGCCGTCGCCACGCTGCTGGCGGGGGGCGCGGTGCCGCCCGGCGTGCCCCGGCCGCCGTACTTCTGGTCCGACCAGTACGGCGTCAGGATCCAGTTCGCCGGTCACGCGGCCGGCGCCGACAGCGTGACCGTCGAGGAAGGCGCCGTGGGCGACCGCAACGTCCTGGCCGTCTACCGGCGTGCCGGAGATCCGGTCGCGGTGCTCGGCATGAACCAGCCGCGGCTGTTCACGCGCTGGCGCAAGCAGCTCGCCGCCGCCACGTCTTGACACCGCCCCTGTGGCATCCCATGCTGCCGTTGCCTATGGCACGCAGCGTTGCTTCATGCACAACGCCGTCCGGAGTCGCTCTTCCCGGCGCGTGAATGTCCCCTCCACGACGTTTCCCGAGGAGTGCCCTGTGACCTCGACCAGTCTGCCGGACAGCCTGATCGCCACCCTCCCCGGCTCCTCCTACACGGATCCGGCGATCTTCGCCCAGGAGCAGGAGCGCATATTCGAGACCATGTGGTTCTGCGTCGCGCGCGCCTCGGAGCTGGCGAAGCCCGGCGCCTTCCGTACCGTCGACGTGGGCCGCGAGAGCATCCTCGTGACCCGCGCGCGGGACAACGCCGTTCGTGCCTACTTCAATGTGTGCCGGCATCGCGGAGCCAAGCTCTGCACCGAGGAGACGGGCGAGGTCAAGCGGGCCTTCCAATGCCCGTACCACGCCTGGACGTACGACCTGAACGGCAAGCTCGTCGCGGCGCCCAACCTCACCAAGATGCCCGACGTCGGGCGCACCGAGTACGGTCTGGTCGCCGTGGCGGTGCGCGAATGGCTCGGCTATGTCTGGGTGTGCCTCGCGGAGGACCCGCCGTCCTTCGAGGAGGCCGTCATCGGTGATGTCGTCGCCCGCCTCGGCGATGTGGAGTCGATCGAGCGCTACGACATCGACAACCTGTCGGTCGGCCGGCGCATCGTCTACGACGTGAAGGCGAACTGGAAGCTCATCATCGAGAACTTCATGGAGTGCTACCACTGCGCCACGATCCACCCCGAACTCACCGAGGTGCTGCCCGAGTTCGCCGACGGGTACGCCGCGCAGTACTACGTCGGGCACGGTGCGGAGTTCGGTGAGGAGGTGCAGGGGTTCACGGTCGACGGTTCCGAGGGGCTGGACCGCATCCCCGGGGTGGCGGACGACCAGGACCGCCGCTACTACGCGATCACCGTCAGGCCTCAGGTCTTCGTCAACCTCGTCCCCGACCATGTCATCTTCCACCGGATGTACCCGGTGGCCGTCGACCGCACGATCGTCGAGTGCGACTGGCTCTATCTTCCGCACGTCGTCGAGAGCGGCAAGGACGTCAGCCGGTCCGTGGAGCTCTTCGACCGGGTCAACCGGCAGGACTTCGACGCGTGCGAGCGCACACAGCCCGGGATGAGCTCCCGTATGTACGCCAAGGGCGGGGTGCTGGTGCCCAGTGAGCACCACATCGGCGCGTTCCACGACTGGGTGAACGAGCGCCTGGGCGGCCGTCCACGGTAGTCGGGCAGGTCAGCCCAGGTAGCCCATCCGGTGGCTGATCTCCTCGGCGCCCTTGAGCAGCACCGGGGAGAGCTCGTGCAGACGCTCCTCGGTGAAGCGGTAGGCGGGACCCGAGGCGCTGAGCGCCGCGATGACCTCTCCGTCGCGGTTGCGGACCGGCGCGGCCATGGCGTGCAGGCCGATCTCCAGCTCCTCCAGGGTCCAGGCGTAGCCGCGCTCCCGGGCCTCGGCGAGGTTCTTCTCGATCTTGGTCTTCGCGGTGATGGTGCGCGGGGTGACCTTCTTCATCCCGGTCTCGGCCAGCAGTGCGGCGCGCTCCTTGGCGGGAAGGTGGGCCAGCAGGATCTTGCCGCTGGAGGTGGCGTGCAACGGGGTCAGCTGGCCGACCCAGTTGTGCGCGGTGATGGCCCCGGGGCCGCGCACCTGGTAGAGGTTGATCGCGTAGTGCTCCTGCATGACGGCGATGTTGACCGTCTCACCGATCTCCTCGGCGAGGCGCTCACAGACGGGGCGGCCCTGCTGGGTGATGTCGATGCGGCCGGTCACGGCACCGGCCAGGCGAACGATGCCGAAGCCGAGGCGGTACTTGCCGCGCTCGCCCGCCTGCTCCACCAGACCGCGCGCCTCCAGGGCGCCGAGCAGACGAAACGCGGTGGACTTGTGCACGTCGATTTCGCCGGCCACCTCGCTGACGCCCGCCTCGCCGCGCTGGGCGAGGATTTCGAGGACGCTGATGGCGCGGTCCACCGACTGCACTCCGCCGGCCTGCGAACCTGTCGTTTCGGTGTCTTGGCTGTGGTTGCTCACAGCACAACTATACGCGCAGTAAACAACTCGACCGCAAGCAACGAAGCCGAAACAAAGACCTTGCAAGTTGCGTCGTTCGCAACCTGGTGCGCATGACGCTACCGCTATTAGCATGCCTCGCGTATCTACGGCGCGAGCGAGACGAGGCACCATGGCTCCCCTGCAATACGACTTCGTCATCGTCGGCGGCGGATCGGCCGGCAGCGCACTGGCGAACAGACTCTCCGCGGACCCGGCGAACCGGGTGCTGGTGCTGGAGGCCGGGCGTTCCGACTACCCATGGGATGTCTTCATCCATATGCCCGCGGCGTTGACCTACCCGATCGGCAGCCGGTTCTACGACTGGAAGTACGAGTCCGAGCCCGAGCCCCACATGGGGGGCAGGCGGGTCTACCACGCGCGCGGCAAGGTGCTCGGCGGTTCCAGCAGCATCAACGGCATGATCTTCCAGCGCGGCAACCCGATGGACTACGAGCGCTGGGCGGCCGACCCCGGCATGGAAACCTGGGACTACGCGCACTGTCTGCCGTACTTCCGGCGCATGGAGAACTGTCTCGCCGCCGACCCGGACGACGAGTTCCGCGGCCACGACGGCCCCCTCGTCCTCGAACGCGGTCCCGCGACCAACCCGCTCTTCGGCGCCTTCCTCGAGGCCACCCGGGAAGCCGGCTACGCGCCCACCGACGACGTCAACGGCTTCCGGCAGGAGGGGTTCGCCAAGTTCGACCGCAACGTCCACCGCGGACGCCGCCTGTCGGCCTCGAAGGCGTACCTCAAGCCCGTCAGGAAACGGCCCAACCTCACGGTCAGGACCCGCACCCTCGTCACGCGGGTGCTCTTCGAGGGCAAGCGGGCCGTCGGTGTCGAGTACCGGCGCGGCAAGGGCGCACCCCAGCGGGTCCGGGCCGCCGAGGTCATCCTGTGCGGCGGCGCGATCAACTCCCCGCAGCTGCTCCAGCTCTCCGGCGTCGGCAACGCGCAGGAGCTGAGCGCCCTCGGCATCGACGTCGTGCACGACCTTCCGGGCGTCGGCGAGAACATGCAGGACCACCTGGAGGTCTACGTCCAGTACGCCTGTAAGCAACCGGTCTCCATGCAGCCGTACATGGCCAAGTGGCGTGCCCCCTTCATCGGGCTCCAGTGGCTCTTCCGCAAGGGACCCGCCGCGACCAACCACTTCGAGGCGGGCGGCTTCGCGCGCAGCAACGAGGACGTCGACTACCCCAACCTGATGTTCCACTTCCTGCCGATCGCGGTCCGCTACGACGGTTCCTCGCCGGCCGGCGGCCACGGCTACCAGGTGCACGTGGGCCCCATGTACTCAGACGCCATCGGCTCGGTGAAGATCAAGAGCAAGGACCCGCACGAGCACCCGGCCCTGCGCTTCAACTACCTCTCCACCGAGCAGGACCGCCGCGAGTGGGTCGAGGCGATCCGGGTGGCCCGCAGGATCCTCGACCAGCCCGCGCTCGCCCCCTACAACGACGGGGAGGTCTCGCCCGGCCGGACGGTGGAGTCGGACGAGGAGATCCTCGCCTGGGTCGCGAAGGAGGGCGAGACGGCCCTGCACCCGTCCTGTACGTGCAAGATGGGCACCGACGAGATGTCCGTCGTCGACCCCACCAGCATGCGGGTGCACGGCATGGAGGGGCTGCGCGTGGTGGACGCCTCGGTGATGCCGTACGTCACCAACGGCAACATCTACGCGCCGGTGATGATGATCGCCGAGAAGGCCGCCGACCTGATCCTCGGCAAGGAGCCGCAGCCGCCGTCGAAGGCCGTGTACTACCGTCACCGCGATGCCCAGCAGGCCGGGTAGACGTTGGCCGGTCCAGGGCTGAGGGCGCTGCTGGAGGGCGTCCGCTACGAGGTGCTGCCCGCGAAGGCGACCGAGGACAAGGTCCTCGCCCATGTCCCGCGCGAGGTCGTCGTCACCGTGACGGCGTCGCCGGTCAAGGGCCTGGAGCCGACCCTCGACCTCGCCACCCGGCTCGCGGCGCGCGGTTACCGCGTCGTCCCGCACGTACCCGCGCGGCTGCTGCGCGACGAGGTGCACCTGAAGGAGGTCGCCGATCGGCTGCGCGAGGCGGGCGTGGACGACGTGTTCGTCCCGGCGGGCGACGCCGACCCGCCGGCCGGGACCTACGACGGGTCGCTGCCGGTGCTGCGCCGGCTCGGTGAACTGGGCAGGCCCTTCGCGCACATCGGGATCGCCGGCTATCCCGAGAGCCATCCGCTCCTCCACGACGACATCACCGTGCAGGCCATGTGGGACAAGCGCGAGCACGCCACCTACCTCGTGAGCAACCTCTGCTTCGACCCTCGGGTGCTGGGGGACTGGCTCGTCCGGATCCGGCGCCGGGACATCACCCTGCCCGTCCACCTGGGCGTCGCGGGGCCGGTGCAACGGGCGAAGCTGCTGTCCATGGCGGCGAAGATCGGCGTGGGGGAGTCGACCCGTTTCCTGACCGGGCACGCCTCGTGGTTCCTGCGGTTCGCGGCCCCCGGCGGGTACTCACCCGACAGGCTGCTGGCGCGTACCGAGAAGGCGCTCACCGCGCCGTCGGCGGGCGTGGCGGGGCTGCACCTGTTCACGTTCAACCAGATCGCGGAGACGGAACGGTGGCGCCGCGCCGTGCTGGAGCGGCTGGAAAGCTGAACGCCCTTCGTATACGGAAAGGGGGGCGGGGCCGGAAGTCCGGCCC
>NZ_JBHVYO010000016.1:0-192793 GCF_042880655.1 Streptomyces sp. NPDC058295 | reverse complement strand
GGCCCCCTCGCCGCACTCACGGCGAGGGGGCCCGGCGCCTGATCAGAATCGGTCGCAGTGCTTGCCGGCCCAGAAGATGTCGGCCGAGACCGTGTCGACCGCGCCGATGTACGGGCTGCAGACACCCTCGTCCCCACCGAAGTGGTGGTGCTCGCGGGGCTCCTCGTGGTGCTGGCGGGGACCCTCGTCGGCGGTGGCGGCCGTCGCACCGGTGGCGGCGAGGGCGATACCCAGGACGGTTGCGGCCAGAACTGAACGGATACGCATGGCGTTCCTCTCACGGGGCTCAGTGGTCACGCCCAGAGGTCCCCGTTCGTTTACTCCCGCACACGCCAGACCACCCGTACGGCCGCGTAGAAGTACGCGGACGCCCGCGACCGGCCCTAGGGTTCAGCGCTCCAGGAACACCCGGCCGCCGATCTCCACCCACCCGTACGGCTGCGGGGCCGTCAGGATCTGGGAGCCCGCACCCTGGGTGATGTTCAGGGCCCGGCCGAGCCGCTCGGTGAGCAGCAGCGCCGGCGCGCCCGTCGCCTCGATCTCGTCGACGCCGTCACCGCGGCCGGGGAAGCCGCGGGCGCGGATCCGGCCGGCCGGCTCGTCCTCCCAGGCCCAGGCGTAGATCCAGTCGCCGGCCGGCGGCACGGGCAGATCGTCCACCTCGGCGGCGGTGGCGTACCGGTGGAACACGCACGGCGGGGCCCACTCCGCGCGCGCCTCGATCCAGGTGAACTCGCCGTCCAGGCGGGTGCCCACGGCACCGGCCGGCGTGACGAGTTCGGGCACGTCGAGCAGCCAGGCGACGCCCACGCACGAGTGGTCCGCGAAGGACAGGCGCCGGGTGGGCGTGTAGACGTCGATGATCCCGCGCTCGGGGTCGTCGACGAACACCGTCTCGCCGAAGCCGAGTTTCGCCGCGAGGTCCTGCCGGTCCTCGCGGTCCGGCAGCACCGACCCTTCGCGAACCACGCCCAGTTCATTGCCGTAGCCGCCGTTCGGCGCGCAGAAGACGCGGAGCACGTCGTAATCAGTCACCGGGGAATTGAAGCACCGTCGGGCGGCCGGGGGCGCCCGAGCCGTTCACCGTCGAGGAGGTCGTCCGAATGGGGCGCGCCCCGCCACACTTCCTCCCCCGCCGAGGACGACCGCACGGTCGCCGCGGCGATGGCCACCACCGAGGTGAGCGGGTTCGCCGCGCGGCCCTTCTCCGCGCCGAGCGGCGGCGAGCGGGCGGGTCGCGCCGGCCCGGGTGCCGGCGCGGCGCGCGCCGCGAGGGGGACGCGGTGGTCGTGGTGCCGCACGATCCGGGGCTCGCCGCCGCCTGCGCGCACCGGGTCGCGATCCAGTGCGCCGGGCGGGTGGCGGCGGACGGTCCGCCGGGCGAGGTGTTCACCGGGCGGCTGCTTTCGGATGCCTACGACCAGCGGTCGAGGTGGTTTCGCACCCCCGGAGGGGAGCGGTGCCGGTGACCCCGAAACGGAATCTTTGAATCTCCTTTGACCATCCCTTGGGGTCCGTTTTGAGTCATCGTGATCCGCTCGTGCTCTTACGGCGTCTATGAGAGCTGAATCACTGCACGGGCGGGTATTACGCAGGTAAGCCTTGGATAAGTTAGGCGAGGCTCACCAACCCTTGTGAGCCGCGTCACGACACTATTCAGCCATCGCTGGGAGCCCGAATGCGAGCCGCCAGACTGTCCGTAGTCACCGCCGTCACCGCCGTGACCGCACTGACCGCCGTCACCGGCTGCACCTCGAAGAGCGACGCGAAAGACGGCGACCGGGTCATCAGCGTGACCGCCACCGACGCCAAGTGCGTGACCTCCAAGAAGGAGATCTCCGCCGGACACGTCGAGCTCGCCATCGAGAACAAGGGTTCCAAGGTCACCGAGGTCTACATCCTCTTCCCCGACGACCGGATCGTCAGCGAGCGGGAGAACATCGGCCCCGGCACCAAGCAGCGGGTCACCGCCGAGGTGAAGGCCGGTGATTACCAGATCGCCTGCAAGCCCGGCATGAAGGGCACCGGCATCCGCCAGGACCTCAAGGTCACCGGTGGCTCGGTGGCCAAGCGTGACCCGCGTCTGGACAAGGCGGTCGCCGCCTACCGCGAGTACGCGCAGGAGCAGGCCGACGCCACGCTGCCGCTCGTCGCGACCTTCGTGAAGGCGGTCAAGGCCGGCGACCTCGAGGCGGCCAAGGCGGCCTACGCGCCCTCCCGCATCGGCTGGGAGCGCACCGAGCCGGTCGCGGAGTCCTTCGGCGACATCGACCCGAAGGTCGACGTCCGCGCGGACGGCCTGGAGGCCGGCCAGACCTGGACCGGCTGGCACCGGCTGGAGAAGGCCCTCTGGCAGGACAAGAAGATCACCGCCGCCGAGAAGACCCTCGCCGACCAGCTCACCACCGACCTGACCGACTGGCAGAAGCGGGTCGGCAAGGCCGAGATCACCCCGACCTCCATGGCCAACGGCGCCAAGGAGCTCCTCGACGAGGTCGCCACCGGCAAGGTCACCGGCGAGGAGGAGCGCTACTCGCACACCGACCTCGTCGACTTCAAGGCCAACGTCGAGGGCGCCGAGAAGTCGTACGAGCTGCTCAAGCCGGTCGCCAAGGAGAACGACGCGGCCCTGGTCACCGAGCTGGACAAGCAGTTCGCCGCGCTGAACACGCTGCTGGACAAGTACCGCCCGAACACGTCTTCGTACGCGTTCACCGCGTACGACAAGGTCGGCGCCGCCGACCGCAAGGAACTGTCCGACGCGGTCAACGCGCTCGCCGAGCCGCTGTCCAAGCTCGCCGCCGCCGTGGCGAAGTAACCGAGGGGCCAGGACATGACCGAGACCCAGGGCAGCGTGCCGTCCCGCCGGTCGCTGATCGGCTGGGGCGGTGCCGGGCTCGCGCTCGGCGCCGCCGCGGCCGGCGGCGCGGTCGCGATGACCCGCACCGGCGACGACGTCGACCCGGCGGCCGCCGAGGCGGGCGCCGCGGTCGGCTTCCACGGCACGTACCAGGCGGGCATCGCCACTCCCGTGCAGGACCGGCTGCACTTCGCCGCGTTCGACGTGACGACCACGGACCGCGCCGAGTTCGTCCAGCTGCTGAAGGACTGGACGGAGGCGGCCCGCCGGATGACGGCCGGCGAGGCGGTCGGCGAGGGCGCCTTCGGCGGTCTCCCCGAGGCGCCGCCGGACGACACCGGCGAGGCCCTGGGACTCAAGCCGTCCCGGCTGACCCTGACGGTCGGCTTCGGGCCGTCGCTGTTCAAGAAGTTCGGCCTCGCCGACCAACGGCCCGACGCCCTGATCGACCTGCCCACGTTCGCCGGGGACGCGCTCGACGCGGCCCGCAGCAACGGCGACCTGTGCGTCCAGGCCTGCGCGGACGATCCGCAGGTCGCCGTGCACGCGATCCGCAACCTGGCCCGGCTCGGCATGGGCAAGGTCGTCATCCGCTGGTCGCAGCTCGGCTTCGGCAAGACCTCGTCCACGACGCCCGACGCGCAGACCCCGCGCAACCTGATGGGCTTCAAGGACGGCACCCGCAACATCGCGGGCACCGAGACCGACCGGCTGAAGAAGTTCGTCTGGGTCGGCGAGAAGGACGGTCCCGACTGGATGGTGGGCGGCTCCTATCTCGTCGCCCGCCGGATCCGTATGCACATCGAGACCTGGGACCGCACCTCGCTCCAGGAGCAGGAGGACATCTTCGGCCGCGACAAGGGCGAGGGCGCTCCGGTCGGCAAGGCCAAGGAGCGCGACGAGCCGTTCCTGAAGGCGATGAAGCCCGACGCGCACGTACGGCTCGCGCACCCGGACTCCAACCACGGGGCGACGCTCCTGCGCCGCGGCTACTCCTTCACCGACGGCACCGACGGCCTCGGCCGGCTGGAGGCCGGTCTGTTCTTCCTCGCCTACCAGCGCGATGTGCGCGAGGGGTTCGTCCGCGTCCAGCGCAACCTCGCGTCCGACGCGCTCAACGAGTACATCCAGCACGTGGGTTCGGCCGTCTTCGCCGTCCCGCCGGGCGTCCGTGACAAGGACGACTGGTGGGGCCGGACGCTGTTCTCCAAGGAGGCGTAGCCCGTGTTCTCCAATTATCTGATCGGACTGCGCGAGGGTCTGGAGGCCAGCCTCGTCGTCTGCATCCTCATCGCCTACCTGGTGAAGACGGACCGCAGGGACGCCCTCAAGCCGATCTGGATCGGCATCGGCGTCGCGGTCGCGCTCGCGCTCGGCTTCGGCTGCGTCCTCGAATTCGGCTCCCAGGAACTGACGTTCCAGGCGCAGGAGGCGCTCGGCGGCTCCCTGTCGATCCTCGCGGTCGGCCTGGTGACCTGGATGGTGTTCTGGATGCGGCGCACCGCCCGGCATCTGAAGTCGGAGCTGCACGGCAAGCTGGACGCGGCCCTCGCGATGGGCACCGGTGCCCTGGTCGCCACCGCCTTCCTCGCGGTCGGCCGGGAGGGCCTGGAGACCGCCCTGTTCGTGTGGGCGTCGGTGCACGCGGCCGGCGACGGCACCCCACGCCCGCTGATCGGCGTGGCCCTGGGCCTGGCGACGGCCGTCCTGCTGGGCTGGCTGTTCTACCGCGGGGCGCTGAAGATCAACCTCGCGAAGTTCTTCACCTGGACCGGCGGCATGCTCGTCGTGGTGGCCGCGGGCGTGCTGGCGTACGGCGTCCACGACCTCCAGGAGGCCGACCTGGTCCCGGGCCTGACCAACCTGGCCTTCGACATCACTGGCACGCTCCCGCCGGACAGCTGGTACGGCACGCTGCTGAAGGGCGTGTTCAACTTCCAGCCCGATCCGACGGTCCTCCAGGTCACGGTGTGGCTGCTGTACCTGGTCCCGACGCTCGCGCTGTTCCTCGCCCCGGTAGGGTTCGCCTCCGGGAAGGGGAAGGTGAAGTCGCCTGATGAGCAGGGAACGCAGCCTGAGGACCGGGGTGCCGCGCAGTCGAAGGCTCCGCGCACGTGACCGGTACGCACTCGTAGCGGCGTCACTCACCGCCGTCTCGCTCACGGCGAGCGGCTGCGTGGTGGTCCACGGGGAGCTCGAACTGCTCCCGGCCGCCACGAAGTCGGAAGCCGTGAAGGCGGTCGAGCAATTCACGTCCGCCTACAACAAGGCCGATGCGGCGTACGACAGTTCTCTGGACGCCGACTACACCACCGGTGCCCTCGGGATCATCGACGAGGCGCGGCTGAAGGCGGGCCGCGTCAACAACCCGGACGGCAACCCGCAGCACACACCGCTGGTGCTGTCGGACGTGAAGTACACGATCGTCGAGAAGGCGGGCTGGCCGCGCTGGTTCGTCGCCGACGCGAAGGGCAACAAGGGCGGTGACTCACGCTGGTTGATGGTGTTCAGCCGGGGTGAGCGGTCGGAGCCGTGGCAGGCGACCTATCTGACGTTGGTGGCGCCGGGCTCCGTACCGGCGTTCCAGCAGGCGGGCAAGGACGGCCACGCCGAGGCCGTACCCGCTGACTCCGCCGAACTGGCCGTCGCTCCCAAGGACTTGAGCAAGGACTACACGGCGTATCTGCGGAGCGGCAAGGGTGCCTTCACGAACGGCGCTTACACCGACGCGCTGCGCTCGACCCGGGCGAAGAACGCCACCAAGCCGGGCCTGGCCACGCAGTACGTCGACGAGCCGCTGACCGGCGGCGACTACGCGCCGCTGGCGCTGCGCACCGCGGACGGCGGGGCGCTGGTCTTCTTCACCACGCACCACTACATGAAGCAGACGGCCGCGGCGGGCGCCGCCGTGCCCACGCCGAACAAGAACGTGGCCGCGCTGACGACCGGTGAGATCAAGCAGTCCCTGACGATGGAGTTCGTCGCCAACGACGTCGCCCTGACCCCCGCGAAGGGCGCGGGGAACGGCAAGGTGTCGATGCTCAGCCGTCTGGAAGGCCTGACGGCGGCGAAGGGCGCGTAAGCGCTCCGCTGGGCGCCTGCTAAGTCACCTGGGGGTGCGTCGTGCGCTGCGGGTGGGTCGGGGCTGGGCGCGCGGTCCCCCGCGCACCTTGCGGGTGCGTCGTGTACCTGCGGGTGCGTCGGGGCTGGCGCGCGGTTCCCCGCGCACCTTGCAGGGCGCGAACGCGCCCGCGCTCCTTACGGGCGGGAGGGCCAGGCCGTGTTCGCGTGGTCGGACTCCTGGCCGGCGTGGCGGGCGCAGGCGTCCGTGAGGGTTTCGAGGAGGGTCAGCGGGTCGGGCAGCGCGTGCTCGGGTCCGCGCAGCCAGTGCACGGACCGGCCGTCGTCGCCGGGGAGCCGGGCGGGCGGTACCAGGACGTAGGAGCCACGGCAGTGCCAGCGCAGACCGGGGTGCTCGTCCATGGTCTCGGGGTGGCAGTCCAGGGCGCACGGCCACCACTCGTCCTCGTCCTCGGGGGTGCCGCGGGTGAGGGTGAAGAACAGCATGCGGCCCTCGTCGCTCTCGGCGACCGGGCCGACCTCGACACCGGAGTCGAGCAGCCGCTCCAGGGCCTGCCGGCCCGCCTCCAGCGGCACGTCGAGGACGTCGTGCGTCATGCCGGTGGCGGTGATGAAGTTGGCCTGCGGCTGGTGGCGGGCCCAGCGCTCGATCTGCGCGCGGTCGGTCGTGGACTGCGTCTGCCAGGCGAAGGACACCGGGTGCCGGGCGGGGGTCGGACAGCCGACCCGGTCGCAGGAGCAGCCGTAGCCGGGGGCCGGGTGCGCGGCGGGCGCGAGCGGGAATCCCGCTCCGGCGGCGGCCAGCAGCAGGGCCTCACGGTCGCCGTCGTCGGCGGCCTCCGTCGGGCCGCTCGTGCGCAGCCACTCCGAGATCTTCCCCCACAGGCCGGTCCGGCCGCCGAACTCCGCGCTCATCTGTCCCCTCGCCTCGCTGTGGTGCGGACAGCATGCCTCATGGTCCCACCATCCTGCGCATCGGGGGGCTGTAGCCGTGAATCGGGGCAGGTGGGACGGGTGGGGCCAGAGTCACCCATGTGGTGCGAGGTCAGCGCGGGGCCAGACCGTGCAGGGCGTAGTCGACGAGGGCGTCGGTGTACTCGTAGGAGATCGGGCCCGTGTACTGGAGCCAGCGCTGGGCGAGCGGGGAGATGAAGAACTCCAGGGCGATGCGCGGGTCGAGGTCGGCGCGGACCTGGCCGGCCTCCTGCGCGGCGCGCAGCCGGTCGACGTACAGCTGGATGGACGGTGCCATCAGCTTGGCGGTGAACTCGCGGCCGACCTGTTCGTTGACCACGCCCTCGGCGGCCAGGGCCCGGGACGGCGCCTCGAACCTGGGGTCCGTGAGCTGGTCGACGGTGGCCCGCAGGACGGCCTTGATGTCGGCGGCCAGGTCGCCGGTGTCGGGGATGACGTACGGCTCCTGGGCCGAGGCGCCCGCGTCCCGCGCCGCCTGTTCGCTGAGGTCGAGGAATGCCTCCAGCAGGACGTCGGCCTTCGACCCCCACCAGCGGTAGATGGTCTGCTTGCCGACGCCCGCGCGGGCGGCGATGCCCTCGATCGTGGTCTTGGCGTAGCCGGTCTCCGCGACGAGGGCGAGCGCGGCATCGTAGATGGCGCGCCGGGACCGCTCGCTGCGGCGGGTGGTGTCGGGGGCCGGCTTACCGGACTGGGTGACCATGGGTCGACGGTACCAAGCGGGTGAGACGGGACGTCTCGCGAACTGTCACGCGTCCTCGCCCGGGTAGCGCACGCCGATCCGCTCACGGACCGTGTCGAGGGTGCGCATGACCGCGAGGCTGCCGTCGAGCGGGACCAGCGGGGACTCGGTCTCGCCGGCCCGCAGCGCCCGCATGACCTCGCGGGCCTCGTGCCGGAAGGTCGTGCGGGGCCCGTCGGCCGGGTCGGCGGCGAACTCCTCGGGGTCACGTCCGTCGCGGTGCAGGACGAGGCGGTCGGGATGGAAGAAGCCGGACGGGATGTCGATCCGGCCGCGTGAGCCGGTGACGGAGGCGGTGGTACCCGTACCGCCGGCCACGGAGCAGTGCAGGGCGGCGAGCGCGCCGGAGTCCCAGGACAGGGCCAGCGCCGTCTGCAGGTCGACGCCCTCGGCGGACAGGACGGCCTGGGCGGCGATGCCCGAGGGCGCGCCGAGCAGGAGGTGGGCGAAGGCGACCGGGTAGACACCGAGGTCGAGGAGGGCGCCGCCGCCCTGGGCGGGGTCGCGCAGCCGGTGCGAGGGCGGGAAGGGGCCTTCGAGGCCGAAGTCGGCCTGCACGGTGCGGACCTCGCCGATCGCGCCGTCGTCGACGAGGGCCTTGAGGCGGCGGATCACCGGGTTGCAGTACATCCACATGGCTTCCATGAGGAAGCGGTCGTGCTCCCTGGCCAGCGCGACCAGTTCCTCGGCCTCGCGCAGGTTCAGCGTGAACGCCTTCTCGCACAGCACGTTGCGCCCGGCCTCCAGGCAGAGTCCGGCGGCGGTGCGGTGGGCGGCGTGCGGGGTGGCGACGTAGACGACATCGATGTCCTCGTCGGCGGCGAGCGCGGCCCAGTCGCCGTAGGCCCGGGGTATGCCGAACCGGTCGGCGAACGCCTTCGCGGAGACCTCGGAGCGCGAGGCGACCGCGACGACCTCGGCGTCGGGCAGGTCGATCAGATCCGCCGTGAACGCGGCGGCGATCCCGCCGGTCGCCAGGATGCCCCACCGCACCGTGTCCGTCGTCATACCCTGCCCCGTCCTCGTGCCGTCCCAGCAGTGTGTTCGAGCTGAGAGCATAGGTGGCACAGATGTCGGAGAGGGAGGGGCGGCCGGATGCCGGAGGGTGGGGCCATACCTGACGCGGCGCCGAAGGCCGTGACGGACCGGGGGACGAGCACGGGCCGGGGAGCGGGGCCGACGCTGTCCGCCCGGCGCCGGGCGGGGCTGCTCGTCACGCTCGTGCTGGGCGGACTGACCGCCACTCCCCCGCTCTCGATGGACATGTACCTCCCGGCGCTGCCGGAGGTGACCCGCTCCCTGCACGCGCCCGCCGCGACCGTGCAGCTCACGCTGACCGCGTGCCTGGCCGGTATGGCGCTGGGGCAGCTGGTGGTCGGCCCGATGAGCGACCGGTGGGGGCGCAGGCGCCCGCTGCTGGCCGGACTCGTCGTCTACGTCGTGGCGACCGCCCTGTGCGCCCTGGCGCCCACCGTCGAGCTGCTGGTCGCCTGCCGGCTGCTGCAGGGGCTCGCGGGCGCGGCCGGGATCGTGATCGCGCGGGCCGTCGTACGGGATCTGTACGACGGCGTGGCGATGGCCCGGTTCTTCTCCACCCTGATGCTGATCTCCGGGGTCGCCCCGGTCGTGGCGCCGCTGATCGGCGCGCAGATCCTGCGGGCGACGGACTGGCGGGGCGTGTTCGTGCTCCTCACGGGGGTGGGGCTGCTGCTGGCCGTGGTGGTGTGGACCCGGCTGCCGGAGACGCTGCCCGCCGCCGAGCGCCACGCGGGCGGGGTCGGCGAGGCCCTGCGCTCGATGCGCCGGCTCCTCGGCGACCTGCCCTTCACCGGGTACATGCTCACGGGCGGTTTCACCTTCGCCGCGCTGTTCGCGTACATCAGCGCTTCGCCGTTCGTGGTCCAGGAGATCTACGGCGCCTCTCCGCAGACGTTCGGGCTGCTGTTCGGCGTGAACTCGGTCGGACTGGTGCTGATCGGCCAGGTCAACGGCAGGCTGTTGGTGGGCCGCGTCCGGCTGGACCGGGTCCTGGCCGTCGGTCTCTCGGTGGTCGTGCTGGCCGCGACCGCCCTGCTGCTGATGACGACGGGGGTGTTCGGCGAGGTCGGGCTGGCGCCGGTGGCCGCCGCGTTGTTCGTCCTGATGTCCGCGATGGGCGTCACGCTGCCCAACGCGCAGACCCTCGCCCTGACGCGGGTCCGGCACTCCGCCGGGTCCGCCTCCGCGCTCCTCGGCACCTCCTCCTTCCTCATCGGCGCGATCGCCTCGCCGCTCGTCGGGATCGCCGGCGAGCACACGGCCGTCCCGATGGCCGTCGTCCAGTTGGCCGCCGCACTGGTGGCGGTGGCCTGCTTCGTGGGAATGTGCCGTCCCTGGACGAAGGCGGGCGCGGAAGGAGCAGTGAGCTGAGCGCACCGAGACTGCGCGTCGACACACCGGAACGGGCCGGGCTCGACCCGGCGGAGACGCGGCTCCTCGTCCGCGACGTGGTGGACCTCACCACCGGCGACCGGCCCTGGGCGGCGGGCGCCGTCGTGGTCGCCGGGCGCGGCCCGGTGATCGCCGTGCGGGAGGCGGTGGGCTGGGCGGTGCGGTACTCGGCGTACGACCCGGCGGCCGACGCGGGGGTGGAGCTCCCGGCCGGGGCACGGATCCCGATGACCGTCGACACCCCTTTCGATCTGGCGTCCCTCACCAAGCTGTTCACCTCGGTCGCGGCGGTGCAGCAGATCGAACGCGGCACCCTCGGCATCGACGCCCGGGTGGGCGCCTATCTGCCCGACTTCCACGCGGCCGCCGCCCACGGCATCACCGTCCGCCAGCTCCTCACCCACACCTCCGGGCTGCGCCCCGAGCTGCCCCTGTACGAGTGCGCGGACGACACCCGGCGCTGGGCGCTGCTACGCGCGGAGACGCCGGTCGGCGCACCCGGCACGTACCTGTACTCGGACCTGAACATGCTGCTGCTGCAGCAGCTCCTGGAGCGTCTGACCGGCCGCACCCTCGACGTCCTCGTGCGGGAGGGGATCACCCGTCCGCTGGGCATGACCTCGACCGACTTCGGCCCGTGCCCCGGCGCTGCGGCGACCGAGGACCAGCGGCGGCCGTGGGCGAAGGCGGACCGGGGGATGCTGCGGGGCGTGGTGCACGACGAGAACGCCTGGGCGCTGGGCGGGGTGGCCGGTCACGCGGGGCTGTTCTCCACGGGCCACGACCTGGCGGTGTTCTGCCGCACCCTGCTGTCGGGCGGTTCGTACGGTCCCGCCCGGATCCTCGGCCCCGACTTCGTGGAACTCCTGCTGACCCCGCCGGGGCTGGGCTTCGCGGTGGACCAGTCGTGGTTCATGGGCGAGCTGGCGGGCGAGGGCGCGGCGGGGCACACCGGGTTCACCGGGACCTCGCTGGTGCTGGATCCGGCGACGGACACGTTCGTGGTGCTGCTGGCGAACACGGTGCACCCGAGGCGACGGGCGCCGGACAGCGCGCCACGCGCTCTGGTGGGAACGCGGCTGGCGATGGCGGTGCGGTGAGGGCGGCGCTGCGAGGGCCGTGCGAGGGCGGAGCTGCGAGGGCCGCGCGGTGAGGGCAGTGGCCCGGACCTGAGAAAATCCGGGGGTGAACGTCTCCGTATCCGTTTCCGAGACCCTCCGCGGTGCCCTGACGGACCTGCTCGACGGGCTGCCGCCCAAGCAGGCCGGACAGGCCGTCGAGCGGCTCATCGCCAACTACCGGGGCGCCACCCCCACCGACGCCCCCATCCTGCGCGACCGGGCGGACGTGGTCGCGTACGCCGCGTACCGGATGCCGGCGACCTTCGAGGCGGTGCGGTCGGCGCTGGAGGCGTTCGCGGACGCCGTGCCGCAGTGGTCGCCGGGCAGTCATGTGGACGTCGGCGGCGGCACGGGCGCGGCGACCTGGGCGGTGAGTTCCACCTGGGACGGGACCCGCCCGGTGACCGTGCTCGACTGGGCGGAGCCCGCGCTGGCCCTCGGCCGCGAGATCGCCGCCGCGCACCCGGCGCTGCGCGACGCCCGCTGGCAGCGCGCCCGCATCGGCACGGCCCTCGCCCTGGAGCCCGCGGACCTGGTCACCGTCTCCTACGTCCTCAACGAGCTGGCCGCCCCTGACCGGGCCGTGCTGGTGGACGCCGCCGCGTCGGCCGCGCAGGCCGTGGTGATCGTCGAGCCGGGCACCCCGGACGGCTACGCCCGGGTGATCGAGGCCCGCGACCGGCTGATCGCCGCCGGGTTCCGGGTCGCCGCGCCCTGCCCGCACAGCGCGGCCTGTCCGATCGTGCCCGGCACCGACTGGTGCCACTTCTCGGCGCGGGTCAGCCGCTCCTCCCTGCACCGTCAGGTCAAGGGCGGCTCGCTGCCCTACGAGGACGAGAAGTTCAGCTATGTCGCCGCCGCCCGTTTCCCCGTCTCCCCCGTCTCCTCCCGGGTGGTCCGGCGGCCGCAGATCCGCAAGGGCCAGGTGCTCCTCGACCTGTGCGAGACCGAGGAGCGGCTGAGTCGTACGACGGTGACGAAGAAGCACGGCGACCTGTACCGGGCGGCCCGGGACGCCGACTGGGGCGACGCCTGGCCGCCGGCCCCGTGAGCGCCGTGGCACAGGCGGCTCAGGCAGGCTTGAGCCCCTGGTCGCCGACCTCCGTGACGAAGGAGGCGGCCGTGGTGAGGGGGGCGCCCTGCGTGGTGACGTACGGGACGGTCTTGAAGTCGGCGCGGGCGAGGTCGCGGCCGAGCGAGACGGTCGCGTAGCCGCGCAGGCCGTTGTAGAACCTCAGGTGCGGGTTGGCGGCCATGAAGGTGGCCCAGTTGGCGGGCTTCGCCGAGCCGTTGCCGCCGCTGGAGATCGACGAGGTGACGATCTCCGTGCCGAGCGTCTTCGACGCCTGGTCGGCGAAGTCCCGCTTGATGTCGAAGCCGTAGTGCACATGGACGTCGCCCGTGAGGACCATCAGGTTCTCCACACCCGCCGCCTCCGCGCCGGTCAGGATCCGCTCCCGAGAAGCCGGGTAGCCGTCCCAGGAGTCCATCGAGACCTGGGAGGGCGCGGTGGTGGAGTTGTACCGCCGGGCGAAGGTGACCTGCTGCGGGACAACGTTCCACAGGGCGCGCGAGCGGCGCCAGCCGTCGATCAGCCAGCGCTCCTGGGTGTCACCGGTGAGGGTGCGCGCCGGGTCCTCGGACTCGGGTCCCGGGACCTTCCAGCCGTCGCCGTACGCCTGGTCGGAGCGGTACTGGCGGGTGTCGAGGACGTCGAACTGGGCGAGCCGGCCCCAGTGCAGGCGCCGGTAGAGCCTGAGGTCGGGACCGTCGGGGAGCTGCGGGCGGCGCAGCGGCTGGTTCTCCCAGTAGGCGCGGTAGGCGGCGGCCCGGCGGATGAGGAACTCCTCGGCGGGGTCGTCGTTCTCCGACACCGCGCCCGCGTAGTTGTTCTCGGTCTCGTGGTCGTCCCAGGTGACGACGAACGGGTGGGCGGCGTGCGCGGCCAGCAGGTCGGGGTCCGACTTGTACAGCGCGTACTTGAGGCGGTAGTCGTCCAGCGTCACCATCTCGTGGCCGTAGACGGCGGGCACGGTCCCGGCGGGGTAGGCGCGGGCGCCTCCGACGCCGCTGACGGCGTACTCGTAGAGGTAGTCGCCGAGGTGCAGGACGAGGTCCACGTCGTCCTCGGCCAGGTGCTTGTACGCGGTGAAGTAACCCTGGTCGTAGCGCTGGCAGGAGACCAC
This sequence comes from Streptomyces sp. NPDC058295, assembly GCF_042880655.1. Classification (NCBI taxonomy): domain Bacteria; kingdom Bacillati; phylum Actinomycetota; class Actinomycetes; order Kitasatosporales; family Streptomycetaceae; genus Streptomyces; species Streptomyces sp. NPDC058295. The sequence continues at coordinate 179,398 of NZ_JBHVYO010000016.1, read as the reverse complement.
GCCGACGGTCAGGGCGGCCGTTTTCGCGCCGGGTGCGGGGGCGGTCCGGGTACGGCCGGTGCGGCTGATCCAGGTGCCCGCCTTGAAGCGGTAGTAGTACACCCGGTCGTTCTCGAGGCCGTCCACCTGGACGTGCACGCTGTGGCCGAACTCCGGGTGCGCGAGGGTGGTGCCGCGTCTGACGGGCCGGCGGAAGGACTCGTCGCGGGCCAGTTCCCAGTGCACGGTGATCCGCTGGGCGGGCAGTCCGCCGTCCGCCTGGTACGGGGCGGGCGCGAGGCGGGTCCAGAGGAGGACGGAGCCGGGCAGCGGGTCGCCGGAGGCGACGCCGAGGGTGAAGGGTTCGTCGGTGATCCGGGCCGGGTCGAGTTCGGCGGCGGCCGCGGTACCGGCGGCGGGCAGGTTCACCGTGAAGGCGAGCGCGGCGGCGGCCGCGGTGCCGGTGAGGAAGCGGCGGCGCCCCAAGTGGCGGGCGGTGGCACGGAGTTCGGGGGCATGTTGGGACTGGTGGGCTGCGGGTGTCATTCCGGTCCTCCCCTGAAAAGTGGCGGCAGAAGGCATTGGAGTGGCCGGAGACGGCCCGGGGGCATCGCCAGGTTGGCGCGTACACAACAGTCAGATGTCGGACGCGTGCGTTCCGCATGCCGGCTCCGAAGGGTGCCGCTCACGTACGCTGCGGGGCCATGGATGCGAACCTCACTGCCGGACCACCCGGACCGCCGAAGATCGCGATCGTCACCGGCGCCGGGTCCGGGATCGGACGGGCGGTGTCCGTGGAACTGCTGCGCGCGGGCTGGTCGGTGGCGCTGGCCGGGCGGCGCGCCGAGACCCTGGAGGCAACGGCCGCGCTGGTGCCCGAGGGCCCGAGTCTCGCCGTACGGACGGACGTCTCACGCCCGGAGGAGGTGGCGGCCCTCTTCGACACCGTGCGGGACCGCTTCGGGCGGCTGGACCTGCTGTTCAACAACGCCGGTACCTTCGGGCCGGGCGGCGTGCCGTTCGAGGAGCTCCCCTACGACGCCTGGCGGCACGTGGTGGACACCAACCTCAACGGGGCGTTCCTGTGCGCGCAGGGGGCCTACCGGCAGATGAAGGAGCAGGATCCGCGGGGCGGCCGGATCATCAACAACGGCTCCGTCTCGGCGCACACACCCCGCCCGCTGTCGGCGCCCTACACGGCGACCAAGCACGCCCTCACCGGCCTGACGAAGTCCCTTTCGCTGGACGGCCGGGCGTACGGCATCGCGGTCGGCCAGATCGACATCGGCAACGCGGCCACCGACATGACGGCGCGGATGCGGACGGGCGCGCTTCAGGCGAGCGGGGAGACCGCGCCGGAACCGGTGATGGACGTCGCCGACGTGGCCCGCACGGTACGGCACATGGCGGAGCTGCCGCTGGAGGCGAACGTGCAGTTCGCGACGGTGCTGGCCACGGCGATGCCGTACGTGGGACGGGGCTGAGGACACCCGCCGAGGACGGGCCGTGGTCGGCACGCCGGCCGCCCACAGGTCGTCAACTCCTCAACCTGCACAAGCGGAGTTTCTCCGTCCGCACCATTGCGGCCGGTGGCGGACCTATGCTCAACTCTTCTCCACAAGAACTTCACACTTGATGTACGACAGTTCCGCCCCGCACCACCACCAGCCACACCGAGGGGGAGGGGCAGCCGTCCCAGGGCACCGGGTGGGGGTGGACCTCGCCGGGACCGCGAGGTACGCACCGGCGCCGTGGGACGGCTGCCGCACCATCAACTCGCCGGCGGCACCTCGCCGGACCGGCGCCGACGCCGGCGCAGCGCGTACGTCCCGCCCGCCAGCAGCGCCACCGCTCCCGCGGCTCCGCCGACCGCGCCCCAGCCGTCCGGGCCCGTGCCGTCCGCCGCCGAGGCCTCCGCCCCGGCATGCGGCGCCTTCCCCGCGGACGACCCGCTCGCCCTGGTCCCGCCCTCGCTCAGCGCCTCGACCAGCGTCCCCACCGCCCGCGCCGAACTCCCCTGCGCGAAGCCCCAGTCGAGCAGCGCGGCCGTCTCCTCGTAGACGGCGTTGTGACCGCTCTTCGGATGCAGCACGGTGACGACGAGGGTGCGCCCCGCGCGCGTCGCGGCGCCGGTGAAGGTGTTGCCGGCGTTGCTGGTGAAGCCGTTCTTCACGCCGATCATGCCCGGATACGGCGTCACCCCGTACGTGCCCGACAGCAGCCGGTCGGTGTTCTCGATCCGGAAGGTCTTCCCGCCGCCGGCCGGGAACTCGGCGCTCCTGGTGCCGCAGTAGGCCCGGAAGTCGGCGTCGCGCAGCCCGTGCCGGGCGAAGAGGGCGAGGTCGTAGGCGGAGGACAGCTGGCCGTCGTGGTCGTAACCGTCGGGGCTGACGACATGGGTGTCCAGCGCCTGGAGGTCGACCGCTCTCGCCTGCATCTCGGCGACCGTCTTCGCGACCCCGCCGTTCATCCGGGCGAGCACCTGCACGGCGTCGTTGCCCGAGCGCAGGAACACGCCCTGCCACAACTGCTCGACGGTGTAGGTGATCCCGGCCTTGACGCCGACGAGGCTGGAGCCGGACGGGATGCCGGCCAGGTCCGCGTCGGTGACCAGATAGCGCTCGGTGCGCTCGAACCGGTCCAGCAGGGTGTCCGCGAACAGCATCTTCAGCGTGGAGGCGGGCGCCACCCGCAGATGCGCGCGGTAAGAGGCGAGCACCTCGCCGCTGTCCTGGTCGGCGAGCAGCCAGGCCCGGGCGGTGAGCTTCTTCGGCAGGGCGCCGCCCCCGTTCACCTGGACGCCGTCGGCGACGAGCCGCGCGCCGCCGACCACCACGTCGGACGCGGCCGCTGCCGGTGTCGCCGCGAGCGGTGCGGCGGTCAGTGGCGCGGTGGCCGCAGTGACCGCGAGGGCCAGCAGGGAGCGCCGGGACAGGCACGGGGAAGGGCGCGAGAATGCGTGCACTGCGGGACCGTACAAGGGGATTCGGGGAAAAAGGAAATCCCCAGCCAACAGCTGTCACCTGGGAAAAGCCCCTCCACAGCCTAGGAATCAGCTGTCTCAAGGAATTCTGATCCGGCGCTCCGCATTCTCAGTCCTTACACATCTTTTACTCAGGATGACTCAAAGGTTTCTCCCTAAATTGTGGCCGCGCCCACAGAGGGCGCCAAGAACCTTAGGGAACGGGATGTTTGGCATCTATCTCAAGCGTGAACTGGGCCGGCGCAAGAAGGCCGCCCTGGTCATCGCACTGGGTCTGGCGCTCGGAATCGCGCTGGTCATCACCGTCAACTCGGTGTCGGCCGGCATGACACAGGCTCAGGACAAGGTCCTTCAGTCGCTGTACGGTCTCGGCACCGACATGACCGTCACCAAGGCCCGCACGGCGCCCACGGCCAACAGTTCCGGCGGCCCCAGATTCGAGTTCGACGCCAAGGGCGAGGACGACGACGACACGGAGCAGAGCTCGGACCGGGTCTCGACCCAGGGCGGTCAGGCCCTGAAGGCCGCGCTCGTCACGCAGGTCGCCGACCAGAAGGGTGTCGCGGCCGCGGTCGGCGCCCTCACCCTGAACGTCACCAAGGTCGACGGCTCCTTCACCCAGGGCAAGGCGCAGAGCTCCAGCGGAACCAGCGGCAACAGCGGCCAGGGCGGTCCCGGCGGCGGCAGCGGCGGCGGGTCCACCGCGGCCCCGCAGGTCCAGGGCGGCGGCGCCTCCTTCGACGTCAACTCGTACTCCGTGGCCGGTGTCGACGTCACCAACCAGGACCTCGGCCCGCTGGCGAGCTCGAAGATCTCCTCGGGCGTGACGTTCACTTCGGCGCAGGCGAACGCCAAGGTCGCCGTCGTCAGCAAGTCGTACGCCAAGGAGAACTCGTACAAGGTCGGTTCGACGCTCACGATCTCCAGCACCAAGTACAAGATCATCGGTATCGCCACCCCCGACAGCAGTGACTCCACCACGGACGTCTACCTGCCGCTGAAGCAGGCGCAGACCCTGGCCGACGCGGCGAACCAGGTCACCACGATCTACGTCAAGGCGACCGACTCGCAGCAGATCGACACCGTCAAGGCGACGATCCAGAAGAACATCTCCGGCACGACCGTGACCACCTCCGCCGACCTCGCGGAGACCGTGTCCGGTTCCCTCTCCACCGCCTCCAACCTGGCGACCAGCGTCGGCAAGTGGCTGTCGATCGCCGTCCTCGTCGCCGCGTTCCTGGTGGCCGCGCTGCTCACCTCCTCGGCAGTGTCCCGCCGGGTGCGCGAGTTCGGCACCCTGAAGGCGCTCGGCTGGCCGAGCCGCCGGGTGACCCGGCAGGTCGTCGGCGAGTCCATGGTCAACGGCCTCCTGGGCGGCGCCCTCGGCATCGGCCTGGGCCTGGCGGCCGCGTACACGGTGACGGCGATCAGCCCGAAGCTGACCGCCGAGCTCGGCAGCACCGGCGGCGGTGGCGGCATGGGCGGCGGCCCCGGCGGCGGCGGTCCCGGTCAGCAGTCCGCGTCGAACACGATGGAGATCGCCCTCTCGGCGCCCGTCTCCGTCACCACGATCGCGCTCGCGGTGGGCCTGGCGGTCGCCGGCGGTCTGATCGCCGGCGCGATGGGCGGCTGGCGCGCCTCCCGGATGCGCCCGGCGGACGCCCTGCGCAGCGTCTCCTAGACCGCGCGCCGACCAGTCCTCGCCCCCGCCACCCGTCGTGTCCCGTCACATCTCTCACGGAGAACACGGAGAACACGGAGAACACGGAGACCCCATGTACAACCTCACCGGCGTCACCAAGCGCTACACGCGCGGCAAGGAGACGGTCGAGGCGCTGCGCGGCATCGACCTCACGATCGCGGAGGGCGACCAGCTCGTCATCCAGGGCCCCACGGGCGGCGGCAAGTCGACGCTGCTCCAGATGATCGGCGGCCTCGACCGCCCGACCGAGGGCAGCGTCGAGCTGGACGGCGTCGACCTCGCGCGGATCAGCGAGGCGAAGCTGACCCGGCTGCGCGCCGAGAAGATCGGCATCATCTTCCAGTCGTTCAACCTCATCCCGACGCTGACCGCGCAGGAGAACGTCGAGACGGCGCTCGTCCCGCTCGGGGTGAAGCCCGCGGAACGGCGCGAGCGCGCGGCGGAGGCCCTGCGCTCGGTCGGCCTGGGCGAGCGCCTCACGCACGCCCCGGCGGAACTCTCCGGCGGCCAGCAGCAGCGCGTGGCGATCGCCCGCGCGCTGGTCAAGAAGCCGAAGGTGCTGCTCGCCGACGAGCCCACCGGCAACCTCGACGAGGGCATGCGCGACGAGATCATGGAGGTCCTCGAAGGGCTGTGGCACGAGTACGGGCTGACGTTCATCATGGTCACCCACGACTCGTCGATCGCCCGCCGGGCCCCGCGCCTGGCCACCATCAAGGCGGGTCAGCTCACCCTGACGGAACAGGCGGCCGCCCGCTCCAGGTGAACTCCCCCCAACCCGAGGGGCCGTTGACCGCCTGCCCGGCGGTGAACGGCCCCTCGGCCGTGGTCTCCCGGCCGTGATCTCCCGCCCGTGGTCTCTCGCTACGCCTGACCGGTCTCGAAACGGGAGATCCGGCCGTCGTCCTCGACGACGAAGCTCCACCGGGTGCGCATCTCGCCCCAGGTGTCGTTGCGGTAGTCGGCGAGGAGGGCACGCCCGCCGGCCGACTCCTTGGTGACGTCCATGTGGCCGTGGGAGGAGAAGATCTCCCGGTCGACCCACTGGGCGAGGTCACGGTCGGAGCCGTCGTCCGCCATGGTCGCGTCGGGGGTGAGCAGGCCGCGGAACGCCTCCTCGTCATGGGCGTTGACGGCGGCGACGAAGGCCCGCACGGCCGGGTCGCTGAGTCTGTCGATCTGGATCGCCATACGGGCCACCCTCACACCGCGGTCCGGGCCCCGCCACCCGAACGGCGCCCAGGACGGGCCGGACGGGTGTGAGTGGTGCGACGGTGGAAACGCGGAGGGGGCTGTTCCTGCTTCTGTTCCCGCTTCTGTTCCTGCTTCTGTCCTTTCTCCTACGTCCGCCGTTCACTGCTCAGGGAGTCACCGTGACCTGTTACGACCGTCGTGATCTGGGACTGCTGCTGCTCCGGCTCGGCACCGGCGGAATGCTGGCGGCCCACGGCGCGCAGAAGCTGTTCGGCTGGTTCGGCGGTCACGGTCTGGAGGGGACCGGCCAGTTCATGGAGTCCGTCGGCTACGCCCCCGGCAAGGCCAGTGCGACGGCGGCGGGCCTGGCGGAGGCCGGCGGCGGCACGCTGCTGGCGCTGGGCCTGGCCACCCCGGCGGCGGGTGCGGCGGCGGCCGGCGCGATGGCGGGCGCGTCCGCGGTGCACGTCCCCAACGGCTTCTTCGCGCAGAGCGGCGGCTATGAGCACGCGGCCTCCCTGGGCCTGGCCGCCGCGGGCCTCGCCATCACCGGCCCGGGCCGCCTCTCCCTCGACCACGCCCTCGGCCACACGGTCGACCGCGGCTGGATGGTCCCGGTGGCGCTCGGCGCGACGGCGGCGGTCACGACCGTGGTCATCGGCATGCGGAACAAGCGGCTGCGTAGGCAGGAGGAGGGCGAGCAGGAGGCGCTGTTCGAGGAGTGAGCCCCGGCGGGGGCTGTCGGGTGCCGGGTGCCGGGTGCCGGGTGCCGACCACGGCCTCGGGTGGCGGACATGGCCTCGGGTGGCGGACATGGCTCGGGTAACGGACACGGCACCGGCCGCCGGACGCGACCTGCCAGGCTTCGCCGATGAACACTCAGCCCCGGCATCCCGAAGCCGCTTCCCCGGAGCCCGCCGCACCCGCTCGCCCCGCCGACCCCGCCGATCTCTGGACCACCGTCGACGCCCTGTGGAGCTGGCTGGACGCCAACTCGGCACACGGCGGCCGCGAGGGCCTGCTGCTGCGCGTGCTGAAGCTGTCGGAGGAGGTCGGCGAGGTCGCGCAGGCGGTCATCGGCGCGACCGGCCAGAACCCCCGCAAGGGCGTCACCCACACGTGGGAGGATGTGCAGGGCGAGCTGTGTGACGTGGCCATCACGGCGCTGGTGGCGCTGCGCACGCTGACGCCGGAGGCGGGGAGCGTGTTCGCGGGGCATCTGGCACGGGTGGCGGAGCGGTCGGTGGGGCGCGTGGGAGAGGACGGGGCAGGCGCGCGCTGATCCCGCCCGCCCCCTCTCTTCCGCGAACCGCCCGGCCACCGCTCGCGTCCCTCTGTACGATCACCGCACGCGAGGCGGGGGCCGTAGGCGGAGGGGGCGGGGATGGACGACAACACCGGTGGACGCAGGGTGGCTTGGCCATGGCGAGTCGCCGCGTCGGTCGCCGGGGTGGCCGTGGTGCTCGGCGGCTGCGGTTCCGGGGACAACGACGACGACAAGGCGGACGAACCGAACCCTTCGGCTTCCTCGGGGTCCACGGCTCCGACCACGTCCGGCTCTCCCTCGGCCTCCGCGACGGGTGGTGACTCGACGTCGCTCTCCCCGTTCCGGGCGGACCCCGCCCGAGTGCCCCGCACGAAGCAGCAGGCCGAGGCGCTGGCGACGGCGGTCGCGCTCGAGCCGGAGGCGTGGGGCGCGGACTTCCGGGCCCAGCAGCCGGCCACGAGCACCCCCGGCACCGCCGCCGTGCTCGACGACGAGTGCCGGTGGGAGCGGCGCCCTCTCCCCGGGACTGTGCTGGCCTCCCTGTCCCGCTACAGCGAGCTTCCGGGCGCCGGGGGAAAGGGCGTCGTCAAGGTGACCGCGGTGGTCACCGTGCACACCACGGTGCTCGACGCCGACGACCAGATGTCCACCACGCTGGAGGAACCGTTGCGCTGCCGAGAGCAGCAGGTCCGTACCGACGAGCGGATATCCGGGCTCATGTCGCTCGCCACTCCCTATGGCCAGGGCAACAACAACTACGCCGACGACGACGTTCTGGAAATCGGTTCCTACCTCACCGGCAACAGCAAGCAGACGTACCGCTGGCAGGTCGCGCGGATCGGCACGGTGGTCGTGACCACGTCGGTGAAGGGTGCCAAGGGTTACTCGGACGACGAGTTGACGCAGTACTCGTCGCACGCCCTCGTCGCGATGCTCGACCGCGTGAAGTCCGAGCTGGGAGTGGAGAACTGATGGAGCCGTTGCGTTCTTCCGATCCCGCGCGTATCGCGGACCATCGCCTGCTCGGCCGCCTCGGCGCCGGAGGCATGGGAGTGGTGTACCTGGCGCGCACGCCGAGCGGCGCCCTGGTGGCGCTGAAGGTGCTGCTCGCCGAGTACGCCGAGGAGCCGGGCTTCAAGGAGCGGTTCCGCCGTGAGGTCGAGGTGGCCCGACGGGTGGACAGTCCCTGGGCGGTACCGCTGGTGGACGCCGACGCGGACGCCGAGGCACCGTGGCTGGCGACGGCGTTCGTCCCCGGCCCGTCGCTGGGCGAGGCGGTGGCCGCGTACGGGCCGCTGACCGAGCGCGGACTGCGGTTGCTCGGCGCCCGGCTGGCGGAGGCGCTCGGCGAGGTGCACCGGGCCGGTCTCGTGCACCGGGATCTGAAGCCGGGCAATGTGCTGATCGCCCATGACGGGCCGCGGCTCATCGACTTCGGCATCGCCCGGGCACCGGAGGACAGGACGCTCACGGCGACCGGGATGGTGGTCGGCACGCCCGGCTATCTGTCGCCCGAGCAGGCCGAGGGACGTGGTGGGGACGGCATCGGCCCGGCGAGCGATGTGTTCTCCCTCGGGTGTGTCCTGGCGTTCGCTGCGACCGGCCGGGCGCCGTTCGGCAGCGGAGCGGTCGACGCACTGCTGTACCGGGCCGTGCACGACCCGGCGGACCTCGACGGGGTGCCGGCGGGTCTGCTGGACGTGCTGGGCCGCTGCCTGGAGAAGGATCCGGCCCGGCGGCCGGACGCCGGGGAACTGGTGCGGGAACTGGCGGCCGACGACGCTCCGCAGGACGGAGAGGCGGCCGACTGGCTGCCCGACCCGGTCACCCGGCTGATAGCCGAGCGCTCGGCCGCCGCGCTCGCGCTGCCGGACATCGAGCACACGCTGGCGCCGTCCGACGCGCCGGTCGATCCCGGCCCGGCGGAACCCGACACCCGCGAGACGTCCGGGGCACCGGAGCCGCAGGACGCCCGCCCGGCCGGCCGACGCCGTTTCCTGCTGCTCGCCGGTGGGGCCGTGGCGCTGGCGGCGGGCGGGGGCGGGGCCTGGTGGGCGGTCACCCGGGACGACGACGCGGGAGGCGCCGGCCCTGCCTCCGCGTCCTCGCGCCGCCCGGTGCACACCATCGCGCTGCACGGCGACCTCAGCGGCCCGCATTCGGAGACGGGCCGGGCCCAGGAGCGCGGACTGCGGCTGGCCGTCGCGGAGTTCAACGCGCGAGGCGACGCGCCGTTCACCGTGAAGGTCAGGGCCGTCGACGACGGGGGTGATCCGGTGGCCGCGGCCCGGCTCGCCGCGGAACTCACGGAGGACCCGGCGGTCCTCGCCGTGGTCGGCCCGACCACCGATGCGACGGCGCAGACGGCGCTCGCGAAGTACGACGCCGGACTGTTGCCGGTCGTCGCTGTGTCCCCCGGCGGGATCATCCTCGTCCTCCAGGGGTTCCGCTCGTTCCTGCTCGGGCGGTTGCCCGACTCGGTGCTTTCCATCTATGTCAGTAACTACCTGCGCGGGAAGGCCCGTTCACGCAAGGTCGGTGTCGTACTCGACCGCCCGGCCGGTAACTACGCCGCGCAGCTCGCCACTTCCCTCAGCAACGAGCTCCACAACGTGCAACAGCCGTCGGTGCCCGAAGTGGTCAGCGCGATGCGCCGCGACTTCGGCAGTGCGGTGGACACGGTGCTCTCCGCCGGCGCCGACTCCGTCTTCTTCGCCGGTCTGCCCGACCGGGGGGCGTTGATCGCCGCGACACTGCGCGAACGTACCTTCCAGGGTGCTCGCGTGTCCGGCCCGGCGCTGCTCGACGGGCAGTTCCTGACGCAGGCCCAGGAGGCGGCGGAGGGCTGGGTGATGGTGGCCCCGGTCATCGACGCCACCGTCAAGCCCGAGGCGAGGAAGTTCGCCGCCGCCTACCGCGAGCGCTTCAAGGAGGCGCCGCCCCGGTACGCGGCGGAGGCCTACGACGTGACCGGGATGCTGCTGAAGGCCCTGTCGGGGCTGCCGGCGAAGAGCCGCACCCGGGAGAATCTGCTCGCGGCCGTGCGGGCGGGGAAGTACCAGGGCATCACGAAGACGTTCGCCTTCGACAAGACCGGCATGATGGTGATCGACGGCACCGGCGGTTTCCTCTGGCGGGTCGAGCAGGGTGACTTCGTGTACGGCGGCCCCGCGCCGATCACCGTCTGATGGAGCCGCTGCGCACCGGCGACCCGTCCCGGATCGGCCGGTACCGTCTGCTGCGGCGGCTGGGCGCCGGGGGCATGGGCGTGGTCTTCCTGGGCCGGGCGCCGGGCGGAGCGATCGCCGCGGTGAAGACGGTCCGGTCCTCGTACGCCGACGAGACGGGTTTCCGGACCCGTTTCCGCCGCGAGATCGAGGCCGCCCGGCAGGTGCGCAGCCCGTGGGTGGTCCCGTTGCTGGACGCGGACGCCGACGCGGAGACACCGTGGCTGGCGACCTCGTACGTACCGGGACCCTCGCTCGCCGAGACGGTGGACACCTTCGGGCCGCTGTCGCCGGCTTCCGTGCGGGTGCTGGGCGTGCGGCTCGCCGAGGCGCTGGAGGCCGTGCACGGGGCCGGTCTCGTGCACCGCGACGTGAAGCCGGGCAACGTCCTGCTGGCTCCGGACGGGCCACGGCTCATCGACTTCGGTATCGCCCTCGTGCCGGAGGCCACGGCGCTCACCTCCAGCGGCGTGATCGTCGGCTCACCCGGCTTCCTGTCGCCCGAGCAGGCGCGGGCGGGGGGCGGCGGGATCGGGCCGCCCAGCGATGTGTTCTCGCTGGGGTGCGTGCTGGCGTTCGCGGCGACCGGGGTGCGGCCGTTCGGTGGCGGTGCGGCGGCCGGCATGCTGCTGCGCACCGTCTACGAGGAACCGGATCCGGCGGCGCTCCCGGACGGCCTGGCTCCCCTGCTGAGGGCCTGCCTGCACAAGGATCCGCCCGGCCGCCCGAGCCTGGCCCGACTCCGCGAGGAGCTCGGGGAGGGAACGCAGACCGGTTCCGCCGGGCGGTCGGACTGGCTGCCCGCGCCGGTCACCCGGTTGATCAACGACCGGTCCGCCGCCGTGCTCACCATCGGCACGATCGAGCCGACCCAGGTGCCCGCGGCGTCGGCGTCCGCGTCGGCGAGCACGGTGTCGTCCGAGGCCGCGACGCTGACGGCCGTCACGGCCACCCGGCCCACCCCGCACGGCGTCGACCGCCGCGGCTTCCTGCGCCTCGGTTCGACGGCCGGGGTGCTGGCGGCGGGCGGCGGCGGGGCCTGGTGGTGGAGCACCCGTTCGAAGCCGGGAGCGTCCGGGTCGTCCGGGACCGGCCGCCCACGCCCCGAACTGGTCGTGGCGTTCCACGGCGATCTGACCGGGCCCCGGAAGGAGACCGGGAACGCCCAGCTCAACGGGGCCCGGCTGGCAGTCGAGCAGCTCAACGCCGAGAGCGGGCGCCCCTTCCGGCTGAAGCTGCCGACGTACGACGACGGCGGCGACACCAAGCGGGCTGCCGACCTGGCCGTCCAGGTGACGAAGGACGCCGATGTGCTCGCCGTGCTGGGACCCACCACCGACGCCTGCTTCCTCGCGAGCGAGGTCACGTACACCAAGGCGGTGATGCCCGTCGTGTCCGTCTCGGTGGGCACCGACACCCAGAGTTCGAAGATCGGCACGAGTGTCTACCACTCCCATGCGGCGCTGCGCGTCACCGACGGGCTCCTCGCCGCCCCCTGCACGCGCTACCTCGGCAACCACGTCGACGCCCGCGAGGTGTTCCTCATGGACGACCGGGCCCAGGGCGACTTCGCCTGGTCCCTGTGCGACCAGATCCAGGGCGCCCTGCGGCAGTCCGGCCGGGGCGTCACGGTGACCCGGGTCGCCGCCGGAAAGATCGACTACGCGTCGCTCGCCGCCGAGGTGATGTCCGCCCGCGCGGACGCGGTCGTCTTCACGGGCGACGCGGCAAGGACCGCCGGACTCGCCTCAGCCCTGCGCACGGCGCGGTTCACCGGCACCCGGATGGCGACGGAACGCGCCTTCGCTCCCCAGTTCCTCACCTCGGCCGGCGCGGCCGCGACCGACTGGGTCTTCGCCACCTCCTTCACCGACCCGACGGCCCGCCCCTCGGCCCGCGCCTTCACCAAGGCCTACCGCACCCGGTACGGCACCGCCCCCGGCTGGTACGCGGCGGAGGCCTACGACGCCGTCATGTTCCTCGCCGAGGCCTGCACCAAGGACGGCTCCGCGGTGACGGAACGGGGCGCGATCGCCCGCCGGATGCCCGAGATCACGTACGTCGGCATCAGCAGGACGGTCAAGTACGAGCAGGGGTACGGCTACAACCACGACGCGATGTTCTTGTTCCGGGCGACGGGGGGCGCGTTCCGGTATCTGGGGCAGTATCAGGAGGCGGGGGTCTCCTGAGGCCCGGGGCTGGTCACGGCGGACCTCGCCGGTCGCCGCTACTGCATGTGCGAACCGTGTACTAACGTTCGCTTCCGTGAGAAGCCATCTGCGCATATGGATCGCGCTGGCGCTGTCCGCCGTCGGTCTCATCGCTCTGGTGGACCGGCTCGCGCCCTCCGCGCACGTCCTCGCCGTACTGCGCGACTGGTGGCCCCTTGCCCTCGTGGCCCTCGGACTCGGCGGCGCCCTCCGGCTGCTCCTCGCCACCAGAAACGTCCTGCGCGGCCCGCTGGTCGTCGCCCTGGCAGGCGCCCTTCTCCTCCTCCTGACCCGCGACCCCCTCCCCGACTCCGTCCGCCCCTTCCTGTGGCCGCTGGCCCTGCTTCTCGTGGGCACTTTCATGCTGGCGGGCATGGCGGCCACCTCGCCCGTCACCGAGGGCCTGCTCGTCACACGGCTGGTCTCGGTGGCGGAGGCGCGCACGGTGGTGTGGCCACGGGGGGAGTTCTCACTCGCGACGGTCACGGCGGTGGCCAGCGGATGTGTGATCGACCTGCGCGAGGCACGGTTGCACGAGACCCGTGCCGACGAACTCGTCTGGCACGAGGCCCGACTCGACGTGACGGCGGTGCTCAGCGGTGTCGACGTGGTCGTGCCGCCTGCCTGGGACGTACAGGTCGAGCGTTACTCGTCGCGATGGCGCCAGCAACCCGTGACCGATCCCCCGATCCCCGAGCGGCCTACCCTGCACATCAAGGCGCTCTCGCTGTTCGGCGGTGTCGAGGTCCGCAAGGCCGAGAGGACGTCAGGAACCCTCTGAGCCGACGCTGCCGGTGTCGTACTTCACCGGGCTGGGCAGCGGGTCCTGGTCGTTGCGCGACCAGAGGGCGGTCAGCCTGCCGTTGAGCGTCCGCTCCGCCTCCGTGTCCGCGGGAAGCGCGACGCGCATCTCCTGCAGGAGCCTCAGCCGGTAGACGTCGACCACGGCCGCCACCGTGTTCCCGTAGGTGGTCGCGGCGTGGACGGCGGACCGATAGGCGAACCCGGACAGGACGGCGAACGCCGCCGGAAGAGACAGCCACCAGGCATGCGTCAGCAGCAGCCCGGCCGTGACGAGCGAGGTGAGAGCGAAAGAAAGGGACAACCGGGCAGCGGTGTCCAGCTGGTTGCGACTCCTGGAGACGGTCAACAGGACTTCTTGAGGCAGGGCGTGGTAGAGCCGCGGCCAGGTCAGCAGGGCGTCGAGCCCGTAGGGCCGGCCGGCCCGTTCCTCCGCCGCGCGCAGCCGGTTGCCCAGGGCCGTGGGCAGCACCGGCGCCCGGTCCGGCATGAGGGTGAGCCGGGACCGCGCGGCCTCCGCACGCGGGTCCTCGTACGGCAGGTGATCGTGCTGCCAGCTGAGCCTGGACCGGCGGTTGGCGTACACCCACGTCCCCACCCTGGCCAGCGGACCGAGCGGGCCGGTCGCGCTGACGTACCCCTCCAGGAGCCGGATGGAGGCGAGTTCCAGCGGTTGCAGGAGCAGTCCCGCGACCAGAGCGCCGACGGAGGCGATCACGGCGCCGGTCCAGCCGTACTCACGGGCGTTGCGGAGGGTGTCCAGATCCGGGGCATGCGCCGGAGCGCCTGCCAGGATCAGCGACACCACGACGGTGAGCAGCAGAGCGGAGGGAAGGATGTTGACGAACTTCAGGCGCGGAGTGAGGTCGGCGTCCACGACACCCAGCGCGCTCAACTGACTCATCGTCGGCCTTCCCTGTGCTGACCCGGAGCGCAACAGAAGAACTCTGGCGTATGACGATCGGGGAGGTACCTCTCGATGGTCCTGGTCTCCTCACACGCGGGTACCGGGCACTTCACCCTCATCTCCCGGTCGGTGGCATCGGCCCGACGGCGGAGGGCGGAACCATGGTCTTTGCAGCGCTGGGTGCCGGCGGGGTGCAGCGGCAGAAATCGCGCCCAGGTGCACCCTTCGGCCCGGCACACCCACAGGTACTTGTTCCCGTCGGGCCACGGATGCCCCGGGAGCACGTCCCCCGCGAAGATCCGCTGCGCGTACAGCAGAAACCGCACAGCCGCGAGAGGCCCCGATCTGTGTGACCGCATGAGTCCCCCTGCGCGGCAAGAACGAGAGACGAAGAACGCGAGAGCTGGAAGCGAGAGAACTAGAAGGTAGGGCCCGCAGGGGCACCGCGTCGAGAGGCCGACGGCACGGGCGGACGGCCCGGGCCGCCTTACGGGCCCCCGGGCAAGTCGTCAGTGCACAGGTCGGGTGTGGAGTTCCCAGGGCGCTGGACGGCGTTGACCATCACTCCGTCCGGCACCTGGGACGAGGACGCGTACGCCGGAATCGTCCTGTCGGGCGTCCTCACCCTCGCGTCCGCCGGAGCCGCGGCGGTGCTGTGGCTGGCGCCTTCGGTGCGCAGAGCCCTGCCGTGGTGGTGGATACTCCCGGCTCTGCTGTTGGGCACGGTCGCGGGAGCGCGCTGGGCCACGGGCGGTCAGGCCGCGACACGCCCCTCGGCTTGAGGTCCGATCACACGTACTCGATGACGAGAACAGAGCAGATCGACACGCACCACTCAGCTTCCGAGGCTCCGCGCCACGAACGTCATGTGCTGGATGCTGCCCACCTTGTTCCACGTCGAGTGATTGCCGACGCCGACGGACCCTTCGGTCCGATCGCGCAACCACCTCTCCCCCGCTCCCGCGTCCACGCCCCGGAAGTCCGAGAGGCCGGTGAGACAGCGAGTGGCTTCCCGGCTGGCGTCGTCGTACTGCCTTCCGTGCGGCACCTTGGACAGGTGGTAGGCGCGGGCGGTGGTGTAGCGGAGGATGCCCCATGGCGGACCTCCGCCGCGCGCGGGCGGGGTCTGGGTGACGTACGTGGCGGGATGGATGCCGTAGTCGCCGTAGCGCAGTCGCGGCAGATAGAGGCGTTCGCTGTGGCCGATCTCGTGCCAGGCCTCCCAGTCCGTGCGCGGGGCCTCGTACGGGACGCCCTCCCGGAAGTCGTCGGGCGGTTCGGGGAAGCCGCCGGCCACGACGGTCACTGTGCGCCAGGAGGTGAGCGGGATCAGGGCGTCCAGGGCTCGCACGGCCTCCTTTGCGGCATCGGGGCGGTCCGCCAGGACGGTGGCGAGGTCGAGGAACAGGTCGGCCGGGTGGCCTGCGGGCATCCGGCCGAGCAGCGCGGCGACGTCCGATGCCGTGCGGTCGTTCCAGTCGCCGGGGAGCCGTACGCGGATGCCGAGTCCGTCCTGTCGGTGGCGGGCCGCGGTGAGCGCGAGTGACTGCTGGGCGCCCGGGCGGCCGGGCCCGGTGACCGGCCGAAGGTTGCGGTGGTCCCACCACTCGGGGGTCAGGACGGCGGCCAGTACCGCCGCCTCGTCCTCGTCGGCGAACGGCGCGTCCAGCCACCCGGAGCCGAGGCGCTGTGTCGTGGAGACGTCACCGGCGTCCTTGGCGATGCGTTCGGCCAGCGGTTTGGGCAACATGCCGGGGCGGGGCGGCAGCGTCCACAGCGGAGCGACCCGACGCTGCACGTCCGGCGCCAGCCCTCGGTAGGCGGCCGCCGCGTGCGGCCGGGTCGGCAGGACGGGAACGTACAGCGGTACGGACATGGCGTTCCCCCTCGGCGCTGCCCGTGCTCGGCTCTTCCTTCGCTCTCGTGCGTGCGTTCTGTGCGCTCTCCGCGCTTCCTTCGTTTTCCTTCAGGGTGAAACCAGTGAGGAGAGCCCGAAAGGGCGCCAATCAGCCACGGTTCGACGAGGAGTACGGCTGTCGCAGCCTCTTCCGACGGGAACGGGCCTGCGCTGTACCCGTCCCGACAGACACTGTCCGACCTGCCCCATGCGGTCGATCCGCACCACACGGGGCGACCGCTGTCACGCGAGCGGCCCGGGATCTGCGGACGCAAAAGAGCCCCCGACCTGCGATCAGCTGGTCAGGGGCCCTGGAGGGCAGACGAGTCGGGCTGTACGCCGGGTTCTGTGCCGAGGTCTCTCGCGAGGGCCTCGGCGACGGCCATCCATCTAGGGCCGGCGTTGCCGTCGGCCTCGTGCGGTCTACCCGCGGACTCGGGCGGGCAGCCCTCGAACGTCCGCGCAGAGCGCGCCTTACGGCGGCTCCTTTTGACCTTGCTCCAGGTGGGGTTTACCTAGCTGCCCAGGTCACCCTGGGCACTGGTGGTCTCTTACACCACCGTTTCACCCTTACCGCGGACCGAGGTCCCCGGCGGTCTGCTTTCTGTGGCACTGTCCCGCGGGTCACCCCGGGTGGCCGTTAGCCACCACCTTGCCCTGTGGAGCCCGGACGTTCCTCGGGAAGTCCCGTGAGGGACTCCACGCGGCCGTCCGCCCGGCTCGTCTGCCGTAGCGACCATGTTACCGGGCGCGGGCGGCGCCCCTTCCCGGCGGCCGGTCCGGCGGCCGGTCCCGTGGCGGTCGCCAGGACCGAGCCCGCGAGGATGAGGGTGAAGGCGGCCAGTACGCCGGCGGTGAGGGGCTCGTCCAGGAACAGCGCGCCCGCCGCGACCGCGACCGCCGGGTTGACGTAGGTGATGACCGTCGAGCGGGTCGGGCCGATCTCCTTGATCAGCTCCAGGAACGCCACGAAGGCGACGGCCGTGCAGACGACCCCCAGCGCCGCCAGTGCCCCCAGGACGGAGGCGCTGGGCAGCTCCGACGGCCAGGTCGCGGCCGCCGCCGGTGCGTAGACGAGCGCCGCCAGGGTCAGGCAGGGGACGATGAGGTGGAGGGTGGGGACGTCCTTGAGGCGGCGGGCCGCGATCAGCGGAGCCGTCGCGTAGCCGACGACCGTCAGCAGCACCTCGCCCAGGGACTTGGCGTCGCCTCCCGTCAGGTGCGGGACCGTCAGGACCGCCACCCCGGCGAGGCCCACGGCCAGGCCCGCCATCCGCCGTATGCCCAGCACCTCCGTGTCCCCGAGGAAACGGGCCGCCAGCACGCCGACGATCGGTACGCCCGCGACCAGCAGACCGGCGGTGGAGCTGGAGAGGTGCCGCTCGGCATCCGTGAGGGTGAACCAGGGGCCGATGATCTCGATGACCGCGAAGGCCAGCATGGGCTTCCAGTGCGCCAGTACCGTCCGCGTCAGGCCCCGCTGCCGCAGCGCGAAGGGGAGCAGGAGGGCCGCGCCCAGCGCACATCGCGTGAACACGACCATGGACGGGGAGAGGTCCTCCACCGCCACTTTGATCATCAGGTAGGGGATGCCCCACACCACTCCCATCAGGGAGAACAGGAACCAGCCGCGTGCAGTCATACGGGGAGTGTCGGCCGGGCCCCGGTCAGCTGTCTTGAACGCTGTTGCGGTACGCCGCCGGCGTCACGCCCAGCACGCGGCGGAACCAGCGGGTGAGGTGGGCCTGGTCCGCGAAGCCGACGAGGCCGGCGACCTCCGCGGGACGCAGCCCGGACTCCAGCAGGCCGCGGGCCCGGGCCACCCGGTACTGGGCCAGCCAGGCGTACGGCGGCATGCCCGTCGTCGTACGGAAGGCGCGCAGCAGCTGGTAGCGGGACAGGCCCAGGTCGGCGGCGAGGTCGGCCAGGGAGGGCGGGGCGAGGAGTTCGTCGGCGAGACGGGTGCGGACGGCGTGGGTGAGGCGTTCGGCGCCGGGGATCGTGTCGCACACCGGCCGGGCCGTGGAGTGGCGTCGGGCGAGGGCCGTCAGCAGCCAGGGGAAGCGGGACTCGGCCTCCAGCGGGTCGGGACAGGCGGCCAGTTCCGTGTGCGTCCGGCGCAGGGCGGCGGCCAGTTCCGGGTCGTCGATGAGGGGCTCGCGGAAGTGCGGCACTCCGCCGAGGGTGCCCTCGGCGAGGAGTGCGGGGCCGGCGTACAGGGCGCGGTAGGCGTAGCCGTCGGTGTCGTTGCCCGGGCCGCCGGTGTGCGTCTCGCCGGGGGCCAGGACCACGATGGAGCCGGGACCGGTACGGATGTGGCCGCCCCGGTAGGCGATGATCTCCGAGCCGCCCACACAGACGCCGACGGTGAACTCCTCGTGGGCGTGCGGGGCGTAGACGTGTCGGTCGAAGCGCGCGGTGAGGAGGTCCAGGGGCGGGCCGCAGCGGCCCAGCCGGGCTCTGGTCCACAGCGCCTGTTCACGGCTGTCACGCCTGTCACCGCTTGCACGGCTTGCACGGCTCACTCTCGCCACCCCCATGTGTGCTTGCAGCGGTGCAACGCCTTCGGACTCCGGTTCCATGCCGCACGGCGGGTGCCGGGCGAGCACACATGGGGGTGGCGGACCTGGGCCGGGCGCTCGCGGACCTCGACCGGGCCGTCCCGTGGCACGTCGTACGCTGTCGCGGCAGAGCTCTATTGAAGGAGATTTCCCGTGCTTGTCCTGCTGCCGCCCTCCGAAGGCAAGGCGTCCTCCTGGCGTGGCGCCCCGCTCAAGCCGGAGGCGCTCTCCCTGCCGGGGCTCGGCGCCGCCCGCGAGGCCGTCCTCGACGAGCTGGTCGAGCTGTGCGCGGCCGACGAGGACAAGGCGCGCGAGGTGCTCGGGCTGAGCGACGGGCTGCGCGGCGAGGTCGCGAAGAACACGGAGCTGCGTACGGCGGGAGCCCGGCCCGCCGGGGAGATCTACACGGGCGTCCTGTACGACGCCCTCGACCTGGCCTCCCTCGACGCGGCCGCCAAGAGGCGCGCCGCCAGGTCGCTGCTCGTCTTCTCGGGGCTGTGGGGTGCCGTCCGGGTGACGGACCGGATCCCGTCCTACCGCTGCTCGATGGGCGTGAAGCTGCCCGGCCTGGGGGCGCTGGGCGCGTACTGGCGTGCGCCGATGGCGTCCGTGCTGCCCGAGGCGGCCGGGCATGGGCTGGTGCTGGACCTGCGGTCGGCGGCTTACGCGGCGCCCTGGAAGCCGAAGGGTGAGGTGGCGGGACGGACGGCGAGCGTGCGGGTGCTGCACGCGCCGACCCGGAAGGTCGTCAGCCACTTCAACAAGGCGACCAAGGGGCGGATCGTACGGAGTCTGCTGACGGCCGGGATCGCCCCCGCCGGTCCCGCCGAGCTGGTGGAGGCGCTGCGGGACCTCGGATACGTGGTGGAGGAGAAGGCGCCGGCGAAGGCCAAGGCCGGGGCGGCCGCCTGGACCCTGGATGTGCTGGTGGACGAGGTGCACTGACGCACCGCCCTGACACCGCTTTCACCTCCCGTTGCAACATGCGCAATGACCTTTGCGCAGGTTGCACGCCGAGGGCAGGATGAGGCGCATGACCTCGCCCCTGCCCTCCTCTTCGGCTGCCTCGACTGCTCCGGCCGCCTCGGCCGCCTCGGCCGCTTCGGCCGTCTCGGTACTGGATCTGGCCCCGGTCGTGCCCGTGGTGGTCGTCGGGGACGCCGCCGACGCCGTACCGCTGGCGCGGGCGCTGGTGGCGGGTGGGCTGCCCGCGATCGAGGTGACCCTGCGGACACCGGCCGCGCTCGACGCGATCCGGGAGATCTCCGGGTCGGTCCCGGAGGCGGTCGTCGGGGCCGGGACCGTGATCACGCCGGATCAGGTGACGGCGTGCGGGGAGGCCGGCGCGCGGTTCCTGGTGAGCCCCGGCTGGACGGACGCCCTGCTGACGGCGATGCGGGCGTCCGGGCTGCCCTTCCTGCCCGGGGTGTCGACCACGTCGGAGGTCGTGGCGCTGCTGGAACGTGGGGTGCGGGAGATGAAGTTCTTCCCGGCGCAGGCCGCGGGCGGTACGGCCTACCTCAGGTCACTGGCCGGACCACTCCCCCAGGCCCGGTTCTGCCCGACCGGCGGGATCGGGCCGGACAACGCGCCGGAGTATCTGTCCTTGCCCAACGTCGGTTGTGTGGGCGGTAGTTGGATGGTCCCGGCGGACGCGGTCGCGGCGCGGGACTGGCCGCGTGTCGAGGCGCTCGCGCGGACCGCCTCGCTGCTCAGGGCCGCAGGTGGGACGTGTCGTTGAACAGCCGGACGCTGGCGTTGCCGTCCGCGTAGTAGGCCACCGCCGACAGCGAGGCCGCCGACAGTTCCATGCGGAACAGCGACTCGGACGGGGCGCCCAGGGCGAGCCGTACGAACGTCTTGATCGGCGTCACATGGGTGACCAGCAGCACCGTGCGGCCGGCGTACTCCGCGACCAGCCTGTCCCGGGTGGCCGCGATCCGGGTGGCCGTCGCCGCGAAACTCTCGCCGCCGCCGGTCGGCTCGGCCTCCGGGTCGGCCAGCCAGGCGTTCAGGTCCTCGGGGTGACGTTCGCGGACCTCGCCGAAGGTCAGCCCCTCCCAGGCCCCGAAGTCGGTCTCGATCAGTCCGTGCTCGACGGTGACCTCGAGACCGAGGCGGGCGGCCACGGCCGCGGCCGTCTCGCGGGTGCGGGCGAGCGGGGAGGCGAGGATGTGCTGGACGGTCCCGCGCCGGGCGAGGGCGGCGGCGACCCGCTCGGCCTGCTCCCGGCCGACGTCCGAGAGGGAGGGATCGGTGCCGCCGCTGCCGGAGAACCGCTTCTGCGGCGTGAGCGGCGTCTCGCCGTGCCGCAGCAGTACGAAGGTGGCGGGGGCCCCGAGATCGGGCGCCGCCCCCCAGCCGACGGAGGTGGTGACCGCGGGCGCGACGGGGGCGGAGTCAACGGGAGAGGCGGACGCCGGAGCCGACGCAGGAGGGGGATCCTGAGCAGAAGCAGAAGCAGAAGCAGGAGCAGAAGCCGCAGCCGGGGTGGCGACTGTGCGGGCGGCGCGGAGATCGGCGTCGGTCGTCGTCGCCTTCTCCTGATCGGCGTCCGCGGTCGGGTCGGCGGCCGGGCGGGACCGGGCCAGGGCCTCGCGGGCCTTCGCCGCGCCCGCCGTGGCGTCGCCGGGCGGGCCGGACGGCTCGGGTGCGGCCGGGGTCTCGGGGACACGGGCGTCGAGCTCGGCCCGCGACGCGCCGGCGTCCCACTGCTCGCCCCGCTTGCCCGCGTCCATCGCCTCGTTCGCCAGACGGTCGGCGTGCTTGTTCCGCTCGCGCGGCATCCACTCGTAGGTGACCTGCCCGGGCCGGAGGATCCGGGCGGCCTCGGCGGCCAGCGGCTTCATGTCGGGGTGCTTGATCTTCCACCGGCCCGACATCTGCTCGACGACCAGCTTGGAGTCCATGCGCACCCGCACCGTGGCCGACGGGTCCAGCTCACGGGCGGCACGCAGGCCGGCCACCAGTCCCCGGTACTCGGCCACGTTGTTGGTGGCGACGCCGATGTACTCGGCGCGCTCGACCAGCGTCTCCCCCGTCGCCGCGTCGATCACCACGCTGCCGTAGCCCGCGGGCCCCGGGTTGCCCCGCGACCCGCCGTCGGCCTCGACGATGAACTCCCGCACGACGTACGCCCCTTACCGACTCCGACTACTGAGTACTGACTACCGACGGCCGGCTACCGGCTACCGGCTGGCGATCTACCGACGGCCGACAGCCGACTACAGGCCCGACTCGGACGTACGCACGAGGATGCGACGGCAGTTCTCGCACCGTACGACCGTGTCGGACGGGGCCTTGCGGATCTCGGCCAGCTCGGTGATGGCGAGCTCCTGGCGGCAGCCCTGGCAGGTCCGCTGGTAGAGCTTGGCCGCGCCGACGCCACCCTGCTGCTCACGCAGCTTCTCGTAGAGCTTGAGCAGATCGGCGGGTACGGAGGCCGCGATGACCTCGCGCTCCTTGGCGACGCTGGCGGCCTCACTGTCGAAACCCTCCAGGGCCGCGTCCCGGCGCGCGAGGGCGTCGTCGATCTTCCCCTGGACGGAACCGACCCGCTCGGTCAGCTCGGCGGCACGCTCCTGCGCACTCTCGCGGCGCTCCATGACCTCCAGGACGATGTCCTCGAGGGCGCCCTGGCGCTTGGCGAGGGAGACGATCTCCCTCTGGAGGTTCTCCAGGTCCTTGGAGGAGGTGACGGCCCCGGAGTCGAGCCGCTGCTGGTCACGGGCGGCGCGCTGACGGACCTGGTCGACGTCCTGCTCGGCCTTGGTCTGCTCGCGGGCGGTGTCGCTCTCCTCGGTCTGCGCCGCTACAAGGAGGTCGCGCAGCTGCGTGAGGTCCTTGTTCAGCGACTCGATCTCGGCGTGCTCGGGCAGGGACCTCCGCAGGTGGGTGAGCTGCTGCAGACGGGCGTCGAGGGCTTGGACGTCGAGGAGTCGGATCTGGTCGGCGGGCGCGGCGTTCAGTTGGGGGCTCCCATTGAGCTAGAGGTGGTGTTGGACGCCGCGTGGGCCGTCCAGGGGTCGGTGACCGTACGGGAGACGTGGACCCGCAGGCCCCACCCCCGCCGGTCGGAGATCTCGTCGAGCTGGGTGGCGGCCAGCTCGCACCAAGGCCACTCGGTGGCCCAGTGCGCCGCGTCGAGCAGCGCGAGAGGTGGGTGGGCGCCGTGGGCGCGGTCCGCGATGAACTCCGACGCCGGGTGGTGGCGCAGGTCCGCGGTGAGGAAGGCGTCGACACCGGCGGCGCGGACGTGGTCGAACAGGCTGTCGCCGGAGCCGCCGCTGACGGCGACGGTCCGCACCAGCGCCTCCGGATCGCCCGCCGCCCGGATGCCCTGCGCGGTGGCGGGCAGTCGCTCGGCGGCACGGGCGGCGAACTCACGGACGGTGAGCGGGTGATCGAGTTCGCAGACGCGGCCGAGGCCGCGCCGCCCCTCGGGGTCGCTCGGGTCCGGCACGAGAGGCCGTACGACCCGCAGGTCGAGCGCACCGGCGAGGGCGTCGCTCACGCCGGGGTCGGCGGTGTCGGCGTTGGTGTGCGCGACGTGCAGGGCGATGTCGTTCTTGATGAGCGTGTGCACGACACGGCCCTTGAAGGTGGAGGCCGCGACCGTCGTCGTCCCGCGCAGGTACAGCGGATGATGGGTGACGAGCAGACCGGCGCCGAGCTTGACGGCTTCGTCGACGATCTCCTGGACGGGGTCGACGGCGAACAGAACCCGCGTGACCTCCTGATCGGGGTCACCCACGACGGTGCCGACCGCGTCCCAGGACTCGGCCCGCGCGGCGGGCCACAGGTTCTCCAGCGCGGCGATGACTTCAGACAGACGGGGCACGGGGAAAGGCTACCTGGCCGTCTCACCGGCCCGTACCGGTGCCGCCGATGCCGTCGCGGCCACCTCGGCCGCCGACCGGGAGTGAGCGGGAGGGCGATGCACACGCCTCCCACCGCACTCAGGCGAATCGCTTCTGCACCACTCTTATGAGGGAGAAGGCCGCCCGGCGGTCCCACGTCCGCGCGTACGAAAACTAGCTTCGTCGCGGAGGTGACCGAACGATGACGATGCCGGCCTGTGCGATCGAGCCCACCGCTGCGGACGGGAGTGACCCCGAGGACGGCGCCGCCGAGCCCACGCCATACGCGGAGGAGCACGCGGACGAATACGCGAGCCACGCGATCTCGGCCGATCGTGCGAACTCGGCCGATCGTGCGATCGCGACGGATCACGTGATCCCCGAGGACCGTGGGATCACGGAGGACCGGGGGTTCGCGACGGACCGGGGGATCACGACGGATCCCGCAGCACCGACTGATCCCGTGGCCATGACGGACCGCGCGACCGCGGGAGACCACGCAATCATCGCGGACCGCGGCCTCGCGGGGGACCACCGGATCACGACGGACCACGCGATCACGGACGAACCCGGGTTCACGAACGACCTCGGATTCATGGACGAACCCGGGTTCACGAACGACCCCGGGTTCACGGACGACCGCCGGTTCACGGGAAGCCAAGACGCCGTCGTGGGCCGCGTGCTCGCGGTCAGTCGTGAGAGCGAGGCTGACCACCCGTTCACGCTCGGCCGTGGGCGGGTAGCGGACTGTGTGATCACGGCCGGTGGTGCCTATGCCGCGCGGCTCGCCCGGGCCGGGGACTCCTGGTTCCCCGAGCGATGGACCCTGGACGGTCCCGAGCCGTACGCCGTACCGCTGCCCGGCAACCAACCGGAGGAGCCCGGCACCGAGGTGCAGCCGATGGCCGACGGCCGGGTCCTGATCCGGCGGCCGATCGAGGGACGGCACGCGTTCTCGCTGCTGTATCCGACCGGGCCCGGCACGGGCGAGCTGCCGCTGGGCGCAGTCGAGTGCCCGGACGTGGGCACCCGGCTGCACCTGCTCCCGCCGGCCCCGTGCGGCGAACGCGCGTACGCCCTCGCCGTCGGCAGCCGCACGACGACCGTGTGGCTGGTCGCGGGCGGCATCTTCGGCCCCGAGTACCTCGCCGAGATCCCCGGCCGCTGCTCGGGCGGCGTCTGGCTGGACCGTACGGGCCGCATGCTCGCACTGGACCGGGAGGTCGGGGGCCGCACCAAGACGATCGTCGTGGATCTGGAGCGCGGCGGCGAGGTGTCGCCGCTGCTGCAGCTCGCCGCCGACAGCGATGACCGTCTGCTGCTCGCCGACCCCGACAGCGGGCTGCTGCTCATCCGCTCGGACGCCCCCTCACCGGGTGAGGCGCGGCTGGGCTGGGGCGTCCTCGGCAGCACGCTGCCGGTCCGCTTCCCGGAGTCGCTGCACCCGCCGGACCTCGCTCTCACCCCGTTCGCGAGCCAGCCGGGCCAGGCGCTCCTCCCCGAGGCCTGCGCGGTGGCGCTCCGCATCGACAGCGCCTTCGGCACCTGGGTGGGCGTATGGCGTCCCGCCGATCGTCGGTTGCATCAACTCCGGGCACCAGAGGGATGGTTGGCGGGCAGTGGAGTGTGGACACCGGAGGGCGTTCTCCGGCTGCCGTACGCCACGGAGGCGGAGCTGTGCGGGGTGGCACCGCTGACGGCACCGCTGACCGAACCGCCTTCGACGGCGCCGGCACCGTCGCCGTCCGAAGGGGCCTCGCCATGCGAGGAGCCGCCGCGGCCGGCGCCCGCCGTGACCCGTCCGGTCCCCCTCCAACAAGCTCCCCTCGGCCGACTTGTAACGAAGTAGCAGCGGTTGGCGTGGCCGCCTGGATCAGCCCCTCGGTGTGCCGGATAAAATCGCCCGGCTGTAAAGAAAGATCATGTTGACGGGGTGAATTCTTCCGATGAGCGACACAAGCACCAGGCAGCCACTGTCCGCCGACTCCCAGGAGGCGGCCGGACACGGCCGGCACCGGGGCCCGGTCTCGTCCCAGGACGGTGACTCGGCCCCACACGGCCGGCACCGCAAGCCGGCCGAGAACAGGGCCGACAGCTGGGCCGACGGTTGGGCCCAGGACAGGGCCGAGGCAACTGTCTGACGGTACGCCGTACACCGAAGGGGCTCCGGTCGTCCGTGGACGATCGGAGCCCCTTTACGCGTCTCCGCTGCCCCTGCGTTACTCCTGCCCCTGCCCTGCCCCTGTGTTACTCCTGCCCCTGCGCTACTCCTGCCCTCGCCGTAGTCCCAGTACTTCCGCCGCGGCGAAGGTCTCCCCCCGGGGCCGGTCCGCGAAGTGCGCGCCGAGGACGGCGTCCAGCTCCTCGTAGCCGAACACGTCCTCCTTGCTGTCGAACTTCGCCCGCACCCGGGGCCGTTCGACGACGGCGACCATGCCGCCGTGCGCGACGAGCAGCTGTCCGTTGATCCGAGCGGCGGCCGGCGAGGCCAAGTAGCCGACCAGCGGGGCCACATGCTCGGGTGCGAGCGGGTCGAGGCCGCCCTCGTCGGGCTGTGCGAACCCGGCGAAGACGTCCTCCGTCATCCTGGTGCGGGCGCGCGGGCAGATGGCGTTGGCCGTCACCCCGTACTTGGCGAGCGCGAGCGCCGTGGACGTCGTCAGCCCGACGACTCCCCCTTTGGCCGCCGCGTAGTTGGGCTGGCCGGCCGAGCCCGCGAGAAACGCCTCCGAGGAGGTGTTCACTATCCGCCCGTACACCGGACCGCCCGCCGCCTTGGACCGGTCGCGCCAGTGGGCGGCGGCGAAACGGGTCGTGTTGAAGTGCCCTTTGAGGTGGACCCGGACGACCGCGTCCCACTCGTCCTCGGCCATCGAGAAGACCATGCGGTCGCGCAGGATGCCCGCGTTGTTGACCAGGATGTCCAGCTTGCCGAACTCGCTGATCGCCAACTCGACGAGCGCACGCGCCTGTTCGAAGTCGGCGACGTCCCCGGTGTGGGCGAGCGCGGTGCCGCCGGCCGACCGGATCTCCCGCGCGACCTCCTCGGCGGGGCCGGCCGACGCCTCGCCCGACCCGTCCCGGCCGGGCTGACCGTAGTCGTTGACGACGACGGCCGCACCCAGCCGCGCCAGCTCCAGCGCCTCGGCCCGGCCGAGGCCGCGCCCGGCACCGGTGACGATCGCGGCCAGCCCCTCAAGTGGCAGTGCCATCCGGACGGTCACCCCTCAGATCTCTATGCACGTACGGAGCGCCGCCCCGGTACGCATCTGATCCAGTGCCTCGTTGATCTCGGTGAGCGCCACGCGGTGGGTGATCAGGCTCGACAGGTCGATCCGGCCGGCCCGCCACAGGGCGATCGTCCGCTCGTAGGAGCGCAGGACGTCCCCGCCGCCGTACATCGAGGGCAGGATCCGCTTCTCGTCGAAGAACAGCTCGAACATGTTGAGCTGGAGGAAGTCGTCCAGGGCGCCCGCGCCGACGACGACGAGGGTGCCGCCGCGCCGGGTGTTGTCGTACGCGGTGCGGGCGGTGGCGGAGCGGCCGACGACCTCGAAGACGTAGTCGAACCCCTCGCCGCCGGTGACCAGTTGCTTCGCGTCGGGCAGCTCGTCCGGTGAGACGGCCTTCGTGGCGCCGAAGGAGAGGGCGGCCTCCCGGCGCGAGGCGACCGGGTCGACGGCGACGATCTCGGCGGCGCCCTTGAGCCGCGCGCCCTGGATCGCGGAGATGCCGACGCCTCCGCAGCCGATGACGGCGATCGACGAACCGGCTTCCACGTCCGCCGTGTTGAGGGCGGCGCCCAGGCCGGTGGTCACTCCGCAGCCGATGAGCGCGGCGATGTCGAAGGGGACGTCGTCGGGGATCGGGACCGCGCAGCCCGCGTCGACCACGACCTCCTCGGCGAAGGTTCCGGTGCCGGCGAAGCCGAAGACGTCTCCGCCGGGGCGACGGAAGTTGGGTGTGCCCGCGTTCATGAACCCGGCCAGGCACAGTTCGGTCTGGCCGCGCTTGCACGCGGGACACGCCCCGCAGGCCGGCAACCAGCAGACGACGACCCGGTCACCGGGCTTCACCCGGGTGACGCCCTCCCCCACCTCCAGGACCTCGCCCGCACCCTCGTGACCGGGCACGAAGGGCGCGGGCTGCGGGAGCACCCCGCCCATCGCGGACAGGTCCGAGTGGCACAGGCCCGTGGCCCGCACCCGGATCCTGACCCGTCCGGGGCCGAAGCCCACCGCCTCGACGTCGTCGAGGACCTCCAGCTTGTCCTGGCCGATCTCGTGCAGTACGGCTGCGCGCATGGTGCGGCTCCCCTCGGGTCCCCTCGGATGCTGGGCGGTTCTGGAGGTGAATTCAGCTGCTGCTGGAGGTGGTTCAGGCCGTTCAGATGGTTCAGGAGTGTTCGACGAGCGTGTCGGCGAGGACGGGCGCGTCGTCCCGTTGTACGGCGCTCACGGCCACCCGGACGGCGCCTTCCCCGCGCCACATGCGGATCCGCAGGGTCTCGCCCGGGAACACCACACCGGCGAAGCGCGTGGCGTAGCCGCGCACCCGGGTGACGTCGCCGTCGAGCAGCGTGTCGACGACCGCCTTGAGCGTGATGCCGTAGGTGCACAGGCCGTGCAGGATGGGCCGGTCGAATCCGGCGAGCTTCGCGAACTCGGGGTCGGCGTGCAGCGGGTTGTAGTCACCGGAGAGGCGGTAGAGCAGGGCCTGGTCCTCGCGGACGGTCCGCTCGACCACCTTGTCAGGCTCACCGGAGGGCGGTTCGAGCCGGGCGGAGGGGCCCCGGTCGCCGCCCCAGCCGCCTTCTCCCCGGACGAAGATCTGGGCGTCGTTGGTCCACAGCGGCCCGTCCGCGTCGGCGACCTCGGTACGCATGACGAGGACGGCGGCCTTGCCCTTGTCGTACACGGCGGCGATGCGTCCGGTGGCGGTCGCCCGGCCGGTCACCGGGAGGGGACGGTGGATCTCCAGGCGCTGGCCGCCGTGCAGGACACGGGCGAGGTCGACCTCGACGCCGGGCATGGACAGTCCGCTGATCACGCCGGGCGAGCCGGAGCCGGCGACGGTGGCGAAGCTCGGCAGGACGTGGAGCCGGGACTCCAGCGTGTAGCGCAGTTCGTCGGGGTCGGTGGCCGGGAGGCCCGCGCCGATGCCGAGGTGGTACAGCTGGACGTCCCGGCGGTCCCAGGTGATCTCGCCGGTCCGGGGTTCGGCGGCGAGCGCCTTGGCTGCGTCGATGGGCATGGAGCTCCTGATCGCTCGGATCGATCGGATCGATCGCGTCGTTCCAAGACCTCGGCACGGCCGTCCGCACCGATCGGCCGCACCGAGGCCGTCACGGGGCCGCGGAACCCGCCCTACCCAGAACAGATCTAGAACGCGTTCCAGTGCGGCGACCCCCTGTATAGCCCAGGCCCCGGAAGTTGTGAAGACACCTGACGACATGTCAGAAACGGGTGCCGATGACATTTGTCCTGCCCGACCGCGTACATCCGGCTCTGCCGCGAACGGGCCCGGAAACGTAGCGTCGAAGACAGGCACACGACCGTGGGACACGCAGGAACGGGGGACGGACAGATGAACAGGTCATTCGAGGACCGGCGCCGCGCGGCGGCCTGCCGCCGGGACGCCTGGCGCTCGGGGTTCCGTACGGCACGGGAGCACCGGCGGCACTGGAAAGCGGACATGGAGCGCTGGAAGGCCGAGCAGCGGAGCGCCCGGCGAGCCGGAGGGGCCGGGCGGATTCCCGAGGACCCGGGTCCGCCGGCCAGCGGCTTCACGCTGCTGCCGTGGCTGCTGATGGGGATGGGCGCGTTCTCCAACCTCTTCCAGGGCGACGCCAACCCGTGGATCGGCAGCCTGGGCCTGCTGACGTTCAACTCGCTCTACATCTACGTCGCCTTCCGCGCCTTCGTGAAGGAGGCCCGCGAGGCGACCTCCACGCGGGTGGCGCTGGTGGCGCTGGGCCTCGTGACCTGCGGGCTCGCCCTCGGTTACGGCGGCAGCTGGCTGCTCTTCCTGCCGCTGTTCGGCCTCGCGACGGGCGCGGTACTGCGCGGCCCCCAGCTGCGCACCATCGGTACCGCCGTCGCCGTCCTGGCGGGCGCGGTCGCCTGCGCCCGCGACGGCTGGGAGGGCCTCACCATCGCCTACGCCACCTGGATCTCGACGATGGTGACGGCGGCGATCCTCTCCCTCTCCGAGGCCGTACGGGAGCTGCGCGCCGCCCGTGAGGAACTCGCCCGCCGGGCGGTGGAGGAGGAGCGGCTGCGCTTCTCCCGCGATCTGCACGACCTGCTCGGCCACACCTTGTCGGTGATCGTGGTGAAGTCGGAGGCGGCCCGACGGCTGGCGCCGCGCGACATGGACGCGGCCCTCTCCCAGGTCACCGACATCGAGGCAGTGGGCCGCCAGGCGCTGACCGAGATCCGCGAGGCGGTCACCGGCTACCGCGAGGGCAGCCTGGCCGGCGAGTTGGACCGGGCCCGCTCGGCCCTGACGGCGGCGGGCGTCGAACCGTCGGTGAGCCGGTCGGGGCCGCCGCCGGATCCGAGGAGCGCGGCCCTGCTCGGCTGGGTGGTGCGCGAGGCGGTCACCAACGTCGTCCGGCACAGCGACGCGAGCCACTGCGGGATCACGGTCTCGGGCACCCCGGAACGGGTCCGGCTGACGGTGACGGACGACGGCAGCAACAGCAGCGGAGGAGGCGGCAGCAGCGACACGGGCGGCGACAGCTGCTGCACGCCGGGCGGTGGCACCGGGCTCACCGGCCTGCGCGAGCGCCTGGCGGCGGCGGGCGGCACCCTGAAGGCGGGCCCGGGACCACACGGCGGCTTCACGGTCACGGCGGAACTGCCGGTGGAACTCCCGATGTCACAACCGGGCACCGACACCGGCACCATCGGGGGGACGGGGGCGGAGTCGGCGACGGGGGCGGAGACGGGGACCGGGACGGCGTGCGGGACCGCCGGCGGCACCACTGTTGGGACCGACCCGGACACCATCGCGAGAACTGACACCGGGAGCATCGCCGAGACCGGGACCGGGACCATCGCCGGGACCGCCAACTGCCCCAGCCCCAGCCCCAGCCCCAGCCCCAGCAGCGTCACCGCAACCGCCACCGCCGGCCACGCCACCGAACCCGAAGGGACGGGGTCCCCAGCGGCCGGGCAGCCCGCGGACACCGTGCCGTCCGCGGCCGCGCATCCCGCCGACACCGTGCCGTCCGCAGCCGTCGGCCCTAACCTGGGCCCGTGACCGAGATGCCGGGTTGGCCCGTGAACGAGATGCCCTCCGACCACCGCCCCGCCAAGTCCATCAGGGTGCTGCTCGCGGAGGACCAGGGCATGATGCGCGGGGCGCTGGCCCTGCTGCTGGGGCTGGAGGCCGACATCGAGGTCGTCGCGCAGGTTGGCACCGGGGACGCAATCGTGGACGCGGCTCTCCTCCACCGCCCGGACGTCGCGCTCCTCGACATCGAACTCCCCGGCATCAGCGGTCTGGACGCGGCCGCCGAGCTGCGCGACCAGGCGCCCGGCTGCCGGGTGCTGATCCTGACCACGTTCGGCCGGCCCGGCTATCTGCGCCGGGCCATGGAGGCCGGGGCTTCGGGGTTCCTGGTCAAGGACGGCCCGGTGGAGGAGCTGGCGGAGGCGATCCGCCGGGTGCTGGGCGGCGAGACGGTCGTGGACCCGGCACTGGCCGCCGCCGCGCTGAGCGCCGGCCCGAACCCGCTCACCGCCCGCGAGTGCGACGTCCTGAAGGCCTCCGTGGACGGCGCGACCGTCTCCGACATCGCCGCCAGGCTGCACCTCTCGGAGTCCACGGTCCGCAACTACCTCTCCTCCGCTATCGGGAAGACGAGCACTCGCAACCGCATGGAGGCGATGCGGGAGGCCCGGCAGCAGGGCTGGCTGTGAGGACCGGCCGCAAGGCCGGCCGGGCCGGGCGGGCAGGCCTGCGGTGAGGGCCGGTTGCAAGGGGTGGCCGCAGAGGTCCGGACCAGCGCTGGCATAGTGCCCGCATGTCCTTACCGATAGGGATCCTCAGGCGTCCGGCCGCGCTGGTGGCGAGTGTCGCGGCACTGTTCGCCACGGCGGTGGCACCTGCCGCCGCCGACGGCTCGGGGCAGGTCGTGATGCGGTTCGAGACCGTGCGGACCTACGTCATGTACAACGCCGACGAGGGGGCCAGTGCCTCGAACAACGGCTTCGCGGTCCCGGTCCACGTCGAGCGGAGCAAGGGCGGCGAACCGGCCCGCAACGTCCGGGTGGTCGTGGACGCATCGGGGCTGAAGGGCGTCGCCCGGCTCGGGGACAACAGGATGTGCACGGCCGAGGGCCCGGTCTACACGTGCGAGTACGGCAATCTGCAGAACGGCGACGGCGAGAGCTACACGCCCCTCTCCCTCCTCGGGGTGGACGGCCTCGATCCGGGCGACAGCGGGACGGTGACGTACACCGCGACCGCCGACAACGCGCCCACCATCACCGGCACCACCCGGATGACCGTCGGCGGTCCGACGCTCTCCGCGCCCGGACGGGAGAAGGGCGTGAGCGGGCTGGCACCGGGAAAGCCCGCGAACGTGACGGCACGGTTGGCCAACAACACCCGTTTCCCCACGAAGCAGGGCGTCGCTCTCCAGGTCAACACGTCGGAGGGGGTGACGCTGACCGCCCTGCACAGCAACTGTTTCTACGCGGGCCGCGCGGCCACCTCCGCCTGGTGCGCCTTCCCCACGGAGGCCGCGGCGGGAGCCGCCTACCGCACCAGCGCGCCGCTGGTCTACACGGTCACGCCGCCCGGGAGACTGGCCGGCGAGGTGACCTACACCTGGTCGTCGCCCACGTCCCGCCCCGCCGATCACACCGTGCGCGGGACCGGTTCCCCGCTCACCCTGGTCCGCACGGCGGGCCAGGACTTCGACGACAGTCACGGCAGGCTCGGGATCACCACCAACGTGCAGGCCGACTACCGTCCGGTCACCGCGACCGTGCGGGGCCGGGTCGGCGACACGGTGAAGGTGCGACTCGGACTGGAGGACCTCGGCCCCGGCCGGATACGGGGTGACGAGGAGACGGGCCGCTTCGAGGTGGTCCCGCCGGAGGGCACCACGGTCACCTCGATCCCGTACACCTTCGAGGGGGACGTCGGGAAGTGGGCCTGCGCGCGACCGGAGAAGCCGGGGGGCGCGTTCGTCTGTGAGATCGGCTATGACGGCTTCTACGAAGTGCGGCACGAGGGGGGCACGACCGCGATCGACTTCCACATCCGTATCGACCGTCAGGTCCCGGGCGCGAAGGGCACCATCCGCACGTACAACCCGTTCGACCGCACCCCGGCCAACGACCTCGCCGTCATCCCGCTCGACGCCTCGCCCGCTCCGCCCTACCGCCGCTTCTTCGGTAGCCCCTGGACCTG
This sequence comes from Streptomyces sp. NPDC058295, assembly GCF_042880655.1. Taxonomy (NCBI): domain Bacteria; kingdom Bacillati; phylum Actinomycetota; class Actinomycetes; order Kitasatosporales; family Streptomycetaceae; genus Streptomyces; species Streptomyces sp. NPDC058295. The sequence continues at coordinate 146,382 of NZ_JBHVYO010000016.1, read as the reverse complement.
GACCGCGGGCGCCCTGGCCGTCGTCGTCCTGACAGTGGTGCACAGCCGTCGCCGTCGCCGCCGGAACGCGAAAACGTCGTGAGCGCTGCCCCGGTCCTGAGCGCGCCCCGGGACTGAGCGTGCTGCCCGGTCCTGAGCGCGCCCCCGGTCGGCGGTCCGGCCTGCCCGCGTCCTAGATGCCCGTGCCCGTCCGTCGCAGCACGCGCAGCGAGCCGGTGTCCGAGACCTCGGTGAAGGCGCCTGAGTCCAGGGCCCGAAGGTAGACGCGGTAGGGGGCCTGACCAGTGAACTCGTCGACCGGGTCGGGGAACACGTCGTGGATGACGAGGAGCCCGCCCTCGGCGACATGCGGTGCCCAGCCCTCGTAGTCGGAGGTGGCGTGCTCGTCGGTGTGGCCGCCGTCGACGAAGACGAGGCCGAGGGGCGAGTTCCAGAACGCGGCGATGCGCGGCGAACGTCCGACCAGGGCGACCACGTGCTCCTCCAGGCCCGCGCGGTGCAGGGTCCGGCGGAAGGTGGGCAGGGTGTCCATCAGGCCGACCTCGGGGTCGACGGTCTCCGGGTCGTGGTACTCCCAGCCCGGCTGCTGCTCCTCGCTGCCCCGATGGTGGTCGAGGGTGAGCGCGCTGACCCCGGTCTGCCGGGCCGCGTCCGCGAGCAGGATCGTGGAGCGCCCGCAGTAGGTGCCGACCTCGAGCAGCGGCAGCCCGAGCGCGCCCGCCTCGACGGCGGCCGCGTACAGGGCGAGGCCCTCGTCGACCGGCATGAACCCCTTCGCCGCCTCGAACGCGGCCAGGATCTCGGGCTTGGGTGCCGCGGTCATAGGGGGTCCTCCGGGGTCCGTGCGTGGTGGTACATGCGGTGGTGGTACATGCGTGCGAGTGCTCCGCGCGCGTACGGCCGCCCATGCTGCCGCACCCCCCGCCGCCGAGGCGACAGGGGGTGCGGAAACGACGGGCCGACGGGCACGCGGGGTGTTCGGGTCCGGGCCCGGCGAGGGTCAGGCGTCGACCGTCTCCCCCGGCAGGGCGAGGTCCAGGTCGACCGGACGCTCGTCGCCCGCGTGGGTCGCGGAGCTGGCCAGCGGGCCGTGGCCGGTGGCCTTCGCGGCGAGGACGTAGGCGCCCTGGGCGGGGACGGCGAGGGCGTAGCTGCCGTCCTCCTGCGAGAGGGTGGCGCCGGCCTGGCGGCCGCGGCGGTCGATGAGCGTGACCTTGGCGCGGGCGACCGGGACGCCGTCGGCGTCCAGGACCCGGCCGCGGAAGCCCCGCAGGACCTCCTCGGCGTGCTTCAGGTTGGCTTCCTCCTCGCTGCTGGCACGCAGCTGCGGCACGGCCGACGGACGCTGCTGCCTGGGCAGGAAGAGGGCCAGGAGCAGGCCGACCGCGACGGCGGCGGTGGCGATCAGGAAGGAGACGCGGAAGCCGTGCATGGTCGGTACGGCGACGCCGCCGACGTCGTTCGCGGTATTGGCCAGCACCATGCCGATGACGGCGCTGGACACCGAGGTGCCGATGGACCGCATCAGGGTGTTGAGGCCGTTGGCCGCGCCGGTCTCCGAGGCCGGGACCGCGCCGACGATCAGCGCGGGCAGCGAGGAGTACGCGAGGCCGATGCCGGCGCCGAGGACGACGGCGATGACGAGGCTCTGCCAGGCGGCGCTCATCAGGCCGAGGCCGGCGCCGTAGCCGATCGCGATGATCAGCATGCCGAGGATCAGCGTGAACTTGGGGCCGTACTTGGCGGACAGCTTGGCGTAGACGGGCGCGGTGAACATCATCGTCAGGCCGAGCGGCGCGACGAGCAGACCGGCGGTGACCATCGACTGGCCGAGGCCGTAGCCGGTGGCCTTCGGCAGCTGGAGCAGTTGCGGCAGGACCAGGGAGACGACGTAGAACGAGACGCCGACCATGATCGAGGCCAGGTTGGTGAAGAGGACGGCCGGCCGGGCCGTGGTGCGCAGGTCGACGAGCGGGGCCTTCAGCCGCAGCTCCATCACGCCCCACAGGACGAGGACGACGGCCGCGGCGGCGAAGAGGCCGAGGGTGGTGCCGGAGGTCCAGCCCCAGTCGCTGCCCTTGGTGATCGGCAGCAGGAAGAGCACCAGACCGGTGGAGAGACCGATCGCGCCGGCGACGTCGAAGGTGCCCTCGGCGCGCGCCGGGGACTCGGGGACGACGAGGAGGGTGAGGACGATGGCGAGGACTCCGAGGCCGGCGGCGCCGTAGAACAGGGCGTGCCAGTCGGCGTGCTGGGCGATCAGGGCCGCGAGCGGCAGGGCGAGGCCGCCGCCGACGCCGATCGAGGAGCTCATCAGGGCCATCGCCGAGCCGAGCTTCTCGCGCGGCAGCATGTCCCGCATCAGGCCGATGCCGAGCGGGATCGCGCCCATCGCGAAGCCCTGGAGGGTGCGGCCGGCGATCATCGTGATCAGGTCACTGGTGAGGGCGCTGACCAGCGCGCCGACCACCATCACCGCGAGGCTGGCTATCAGCAGGCGCCGCTTGCCGTACAGGTCGCCGAGGCGGCCCATGATCGGAGTGGCCACGGCGCCCGACAGCAGCGTCGAGGTGAGGACCCAGGTGGCGTTGCTGGGCGCGGTGCCCAGCAGCTGGGGCAGGTCCTTGATGACCGGGACGAGCAGGGTCTGCATCACCGCCACCACGATGCCCGCGAAGGCGAGCACCGGGACGACGGCTCCGCTCGCTTCGCGGGTGGGCCGGCCGGTCGTCGTGTGCGTCATGAGGTGGGGCCTCCGGGGGCGGTGCGTCAGGGATACATGGAGACCGAACCTGTATGCATGGGCAACTATTCCGATGCTTCGGCGTACTAACGATTTCTTTATCTTCTCTTGAAGGTTCCCCGGAAGATTCCTCTGAAGGTTCCCTGAAGATCCCCCTGGGGCTCCCCGGAGGCTCTCTCGCGGGAGCGACGACCTGGAGACGGCCGGGAGGACGACCGGAAGACGGCGCCGCGCCTCAGCGGGCGGGGGTCTGGAGGATGCCGCTGAGCAGCACGTCCAGGCCCCAGGCGTCACGGTCGCCGGGCGCGAACAGGGCCGGTCGCAGCGCGGTGATCATCGGGTAGCGGTCGGCGGGCAGGGCCGCGTAATGACGATCGGCGTCCGCCACGACGGTCTCCTCCTTGCCGCCCTTGTTGAGGTAGGCGCTCTGTTCGGCGGCGGCCGCAGCGCTGTGGAGATGGAGCAGGTCGACGGCCCAGGCGGCGGTGATGTCGTCGAGACCGCCCTGTTTGAGCAGCGCGAGCATGCGGTCGATGACGAGCAGGGCGTTGGCGCCGGTGGGGATCGCGCCGAGAGCGACGGCGGCCAGCCCCTCATGCCGGCTCATGGCCTCGACGCTCGCCGCCACCAGGGCGTGCAGCTGCTCCCGCCAGGTGCCCTCCGCGGTGAGCGGGACCCGGGCGAGCGCCTCGTCCAGCATCGCGGCCATCAGGTCGTCGCGGTTGGCGACATAGACGTAGAGCGAGGCCGGCCCGGTGTCGAGCTCCTTGGCGACGCGGCGCATGGTCAGCGCGTCCAGCCCGTCACGGTCGAGGATGGCCAGCCCGGCACGCACGATCGCCTCGCGGCTGAGGGGGGCCTTGGCGGGCCGCGCGCGGCGGCTGATCGGCTCGGGGGTCACGGGAAGAGGGTAGCGGGGAGGGGCGACGTGCACGAACGCCGGTCGCCACGAACGAGGACCGTGACGAACGGTGTTTGACACGAACAGCGTTCGCTCCTACTGTCGAGGGCATGCTGACGAACACTGTTCGCCACGAACAACGTTCGCATGCAGATCGCCCATCCAGCACCCAGCACCCAGCACCCAGCACCCAGAAGAGGAACCGTCATGATCCTGATCACCGGAGGCCGCGGCGCGGTCGCCACCCGGCTGCTCGCCCTCCTGCACGCCGACGGCATACCCGTGCGCGTCGGCTCGGCCGCGCGCGCCGACCTCACCCCGCCGCCCGGCGTCGAGACGGTCACCCTCGACCTCTCCGACCCGGCGACCTTCCCCGCCGCCCTGGCCGGCGTCACCTCCGTCTTCCTCTACGCGACCCCCGACCACGTCACCGAGTTCGCCGAACAGGCCCACCGGGCCGGCGTCACCCATGTCGTGGTGCTGTCCAGCTCCAGCGTCCTGGGCGCGCTCGACTCCGAGCCGAAGGACGACCCCCTGGCCGGCTCCCACCTGGCCGTGGAGCGGGCGCTGCTCGCCTCCCCGATCGCCACCACCCTCCTGCGACCCGGCTCCTTCGCCTCCAACGCCGCGTCCTGGGCCTGGCCCGTCAGGGCCGGACTGCCCGTCAGCCTGCCCTTCCCCGGCGCCCACACCGACCCCCTCCACGAGGCGGACCTGGCCGAGGCCGCCCACGCCGTCCTCACCGACCCCCGGCACCGCGGCGGCCGGTTCACCCTCACCGGACCCGAGTCGCTGACGTTCGCCGAGCAGATCGACCGGCTCGCCGCCGTCACCGGCCGTGCCATCGCGGTCAAGCACGTCACCGCCGAGGAGTGGAAGGCGGAGACCGACGGGCACATCCCCGCCGTCTACGCCGACGCCCTCCTCGCCTGGTGGGAGTCCACGGACGGCAGGCCCGTCGCCCTCACCCGCACCGTCGAGGAACTCACCGGCCACCCCGCCCGCCCCTTCACCGTCTGGGCCACCGACCACATCGCCGACTTCACCGCCTCCTGAGCCACCGAAGTCCCGGGGCGGCCTCACACCCGCGCCCTGGGTCGAAATCCCGATACAAGGGGCGCAACCCGGTTGAGACCATGACGCCCATGCTGGAAACCGCCGACACCACCCGCGCCCGGAGATCCCGCGCTTCCACCGCTCCCGCCTGGCTGCTCGTGGCACTCGCCTGCGCCGGACAGTTCCTCGTCGTGCTCGACGTGTCCGTGGTGAACGTGGCGCTGCCGTCGATCCGGGCGGATCTCGGGATGAGTGCCTCGGGCCTGCACTGGGTGGTGAACGCGTTTCGATCGCCTTCGCCGGGTTCATGCTGCTCGGCGGCCGGGCGGGCGACCTCTACGGCCGCAAGCGGATGTTCCTCACCGGCCTCGCCCTGTTCACGCTGGCCTCGCTGGCCGGCGGCCTGGCGCTGGACGGCCGGCAACTGCTGCTCGCGCGGGCCGTGCAGGGTCTGGGCGCGGCGATCCTCGCGCCCGCGACGCTGACGATCGTCACCTCCGCCGTGCCGGAGGGCGCCGCGCGGGCGCGGGCCATCGCCACGTGGACGGCGGTCGGCGCGGGTGGCGGGGCCGCGGGCGGGCTCGTCGGCGGGGCACTGGTGGACCTCATGTCGTGGGTGCGGCCCTGATGGTGACCTGGCTACCCCGCCGACCCTCCGCCGCCTGACAGCCGCCCGAAGCCGACCTGCCGACCTGCCGACCGGCCGACCGAAGCCGAGCGACCGGGCGAAGCCGACGAGCCGACCGGAGCCGACCGGCTGCCGTTCGTCATCCGCATCCGTCCCCCGCATCCGTCATCCGTATCTGCCGTCCGTCCGTCATCCGCGTCCGTCGTCCGTCCGTCATCCGTCCGGCGTCGTCCCGCTGAGAGGTCTTCGGGGTGGCCGTTAGGGTGGCAGGCGTGTCGTACGCAGGCTCGAACCCCGGTCCCTTCGATCCCTCCGATCCCCTCGGTCCCCCGCGGCCGCGCCGCTCGCCGCTGCGCCGCCCGCTGACCGTGGCGCTCGCCGCGCTGGTGCCCGGGGCGCTGCTCGGCTGGCTGGCGTACGAGGCACTGGGCGGGACCGGGGGCGGCGGGACGGGCGGGACCGGGGCGGGGGCGGCGCCGAGTGTCCTGAGCTCCCCCGCGAACGGCTCGGAGGGTGCGGGCAGCGCGGGCGGTGCCGGCGACGGGAAGACGGGTGTCGGTAAGGGCACCGCCTCGGCCCCGGCCGGTTCCGGCGCCACCTCGCTCCGGGGCAAGGTCGTCGTCATCGACCCCGGCCACAACCCCACCAACTACCAGCACACCGCCGACATCAACAGCAAGGTGGACATCGGCACCAACCGCAAGGAGTGCGACACGACGGGTACGTCCACGAACTCCGGTTACAACGAGGCGGAGTTCACGCTGGAGGTGGCCCATCGGCTGCGCACCCTGCTCCAGCGGCAGGGCGCCACGGTGCGGCTGACGCAGAACGGGGACCGGCCGTACGGCCCGTGTGTCGACGAGCGCGCCCGGATCGGGAACGCGGCGCACGCCGACGCGGTCGTCTCGATCCACGCCGACGGCGCCGGGGCCGGGCAGCGCGGCTTCCATGTGATCCTGCCGGGCGCGGTGCACGAGGGCGGCGCCGACACCCGCGCCATCGTCGCCCCGTCGAAGGACCTCGGGAAGCTCGTCGCGGGCGACTTCGGCCGGGCGACGGGCACTTCACCGTCCAACTACGTCGGCGACGGCACCGGTCTCGTCACGCGTGAGGACCTGGGCGGTCTCAATCTGTCAACGGTTCCCAAGGTGTTCATCGAGTGCGGCAACATGCGCGATACCAAGGACGCGGCGCTGCTGACCAGTGGCGCCTGGCGGCAGAAGGCGGCGCAGGGGATCTCTGAGGGAATCGTGAGTTTCCTGCACGGGTCGTGATCAGGGCCCTCATCCCGGCGGACAGCGCGATCGTGGTGACGATAGTGTCGTCCCTACGATGAGGGGCCACCCCCGCGCTTCACACAGGGGCCTGACGGCGACATGGTGACAGCGACGCCTCTACCGATATGTGTATGCGTGTACCGATGACGAGACGACTGACGAAGGACCTGAAGTGAATATCCGCTCCCTCACTCGAGGCGACGGCGTGGTGATCGGAGCAGCGGTATTGCTGTTCATCGCGTCGTTCCTGGACACGTTCGACGGCTCCGGCAGTGACGTCCCGAACGCCTGGGACAACCTCGGCCTCGTAATGAGCATGTATCTCGGCGGAATCATCGGTGCCGCCCTGATCGTCGTCGCCCGCGCGCTTCCGCAGCCGCGCAAGGTGGCCGGCATCGACCTGGGGCAGTTCGGTGTCGCGCTGACGGTCTTCGCCGCGTGGACGGCGTTCTGGACGATCATCGACCCGCTCGGTGCGTTCAGCGACACCTTCGGCAGCACCGACATCGAGACGGGCTCCGGTCTGATCCTGGGCCTGATCGCCGCGCTGCTGCTGGCCGCCGGCGCGGTCGCCACCCCGCTGGTGCCCGCCCTCCAGGCCGCCCTCGTCCCGGCGCCCAGGCCGGCCGCCCCGCAGCCGTACGGCGCGCAGCCGCCCGCCGGTTACGGCTACCCGGGCGCCCCGCAGCAGCCGTCGGCGTTCGGCGGTCCGCCGCAGCAGGGCCAGCCGAGTCAGCCGCCGTTCGGCGCCCAGCCGGGTCCGGCGCAGCCCTCGGGCGGGGACTTCTCCCCGTTCTGGTTCGCCGTGCCGGTGCCGCGCCCGCTGTACGCGGAGGACGGTGCGCCGATGCCGATCGCCGAACTGGCGCCGGGCACCTGGTACCTCGCGGTCGAGCAGGGCGCCCAAGGCCTGGTCGCCCAGACCCAGGACGGCCGCCGCGGTGTCCTGCGGGACTCCTCCGGTATCCAGCGCGGCTGAGCCCCGGCTCTCCCGCACAGCTTCACGCACGGCCCCTCGCCCTTCCGGGCGGGGGGCCGTTGTCGTACAGTCGCAGCCTTCCCTTGTCTGACACACCGTCAGGAGGCGGGCATGCGGCTCGGTCTGGCGCTCGGCTACTGGGGCCGCGGCCCCTCCCCCGACCACGTGGAGCTGGCGCGTGAGGCGGAACGGCTCGGTTACGACTCCGTGTGGACGGCGGAGTCCTGGGGCTCGGACGCCTTCACGCCCCTCACCTGGATCGCCGCCCGCACCTCGACGATCAAACTGGGCACGGCGGTCGCGCAGATGGCGGCCCGCTCCCCCACCACGACCGCGATGCACGCCCTGACCCTGGACCATCTCTCCGGCGGCCGGATGACGCTCGGGCTCGGCCTGTCCGGCCCCCAGGTGGTGGAGGGCTGGTACGGCCGGCCGTTCCCCCAGTCCCCCCTGACCGCGACCCGGGAGTACGTGGACGTGGTGCGCCAGGTGCTGCGCCGCCGGGCGCCGGTGGAACTGGACGGCCGCTTCCACTCGCACCCCTACCGCGGCCCGGACGCGACGGGCCTCGGCAGACCGCTCAGGTCCATCACCCACCCGCTGCGCCCCGACCTGCCGGTGCTGCTGGGCGCGGAGGGTCCGCGCAACGTCGCCCAGACGATCCGTATCGCCGACGGCTGGCTGCCGCTGTACTGGTCGCCCGACCGGCCGGACGCGTACGGCCCGGCGGTCGCGGAACTGCCCGACGGTTTCCGGGTCGCGCCCCTCGCCCAGGCGCGGATCTGTGCCGACGTCGCCGAGGGGCTGCTCCCCGTGAAGACCATGCTCGGCTTCTACATCGGCGGCATGGGCCACGCCACCCGCAACTTCCACGCCGACCTGATGGCCCGCATGGGATATGAGGAGGAGGCCCGGCACATCCAGGAACTGTTCCTGGCCGGGCGGCGCGAGGAGGCGGTGCTGGCCGTCCCGGACGCCTTCGCCGACGAGATCTCCCTGGTCGGCCCGCGCGAACGCGTCGCCGAGCGGCTGGAGTCCTGGCGCAAGGGGCCGGTGACGGACCTGCTGGTCGTCGCCCCGGACCGGACGACCCTCCGGGTGCTGGCGGAGCTCAACTCATAGCCACGGGCGCACGGAGAGCGAACACTCCACGTTTCAACCGGGATTCCGGGGCCAGACGGAAGTCATGTCTCGATATCGCAGTGGTTCCAACTCCGCCGGAACGGTCATAGCGGTGGTCGCGGACGTCATGGCCGTCATCCTCGGGCTGTGGATCCTCATGTACCTGCTGGACGCCAACAGGGGCAACGACCTGGTCCAGTTCGTGCATGACGCGGCCAACTGGCTGGCCGGCTGGTCACGTGACCTGTTCACGTTCGACGAGGCGTGGGCGCGGGTGGTGGCGGGCTACGGCCTGGCAGCCGTCGTCTACCTGTTCATCGGTCACGCGATCGCCAACCGGGTCCACCGCCACTAAGACAGATCCCGGGGCGGGTCCGGTGACCCGTCCCGGGAACCAGTCCGCCCCCGGGAACGAGCCAGGCCAGGAACAGGCCACGAACAGGCCAGGCCCGGAAGCGGCTCAGGCGCAGCAGTCCGCCTCGAGCCCGGACAGCCCGGACGGCAGCTGCTCCCCGCCGAACACGGCGCAGGTGGCCTCGTGACCACCGAGGGCCGCCACGGCGAGCAGCAGCGACCCCGCGGTCCAGGTGGTCAGCTCCTGGGGCCAGATCGCCTCGTCGTCGAACACGAACCCCGTCCAGTACAGGCCCGACTCCGCGTCGCGCAGGTGCTGGATCGACTGAAGGATCTCCAGCGCCCGGTCGGACTCGCCCATCACCCAGAGCGCGAGGGCGAGTTCGGCCGACTCGCCGCCCGTCACCCACGGGTTGGGGTCGACACAGCGCACGCCGAGACCCGGGACCACGAACCGATCCCACTCGGCCTCGATCCGGGACTTGGCCTCCGTGCCGGTCAACGCCCCGCCCAGCACCGGGTAGTACCAGTCCATCGAGTAGCGGTCCTTGTCGAGGAACCGCTCGGGGTGCCTGCGGATCGCGTGCCGCAGGGCCCCCACCGCCAACTCCCAGTCGGGCTGCGGCTCTTCGCGCTGCTCGGCGATGGCGAGCGCGCAGCGCAGTGCCTGGTGGACGGAGGAGGAGCCGGTGAGCAGCGCGTCGGCGGTCGGGGTGCCGTCGTCGTCGCGCCGCCAGCCGATCTGGCCGCCGGGCTGCTGGAGCCGCAGCACGTACTCGACGGCCGCGTAGACGGCCGGCCACATGCGGTCCAGGAAGGTGTCGTCGCCGGTGGACAGGTAGTGGTGCCAGACGCCCACCGCTATGTAGGCGACGAAGTTCGTCTCGCGTCCACGGTCGGTGACGTCGTCGAAGGCGCCGTCCGCGTAGGCAGCGAACCAGGAACCGTCCTCGTTCTGGTGCCGGGCCAGCCAGGTGTACGCCCGCTCGGCGGCCTCGTGTTCGCCCGCCGCGTCCAGCGCCATCGCGGCCTCGGTGTGGTCCCACGGGTCGAGGTGGTGGCCCCGGAACCACGGGATCGCACCGTCCTCACGCTGCACGGCGAGGATGCCGGCGACGGTCTCGGCGGCCTGCTCGGAGGTGAGGACCCCGGGCAGGACGAGGTGCTCTGTCCGGGGTGTGGTCACTTGGCGTCCGCCCCGGTCTTCTCGGCCTGCTCGGTCTTGTCCGCCTGCGCGGTCCTGTCCGGCTGCCCGGCGTTCTCTGCCTGCTCGGAGAGTCGCGGCAGGTGCGGCTTGGTCGCGTAGGCCACGAAGCTCTTGCCGATGAGCGGGTTCAGCGCCTGCTCGGCGACCCGGGTGGCGAGGGGCTTCTTCATGATGTCCCAGACCAGCAGCTTGTGGTACGCCCGCACCGGCAGCGCCTTGTCGTTGTCGACGCCGAAGGCGCACTTCAGCCACCAGTACGGCGAGTGCAGCGCGTGGGCGTGGTGGGTGCCGTACGGCTTCAGGCCCGCCTCGCGGATCTTCGTGAGCAGTTCGTCCGCCCGGTAGATGCGGATGTGGCCGCCCTCCACCTCGTGGTAGGCGTCGGAGAGGGTCCAGCAGACCTTCTCGGGGCCGTAGCGCGGGACGGTGATGGCGATCCGGCCGCCCGGCTTGAGCACCCGCACCATCTCGGCGAGGACACCCTTGTCGTCCGGGATGTGCTCCATGACCTCGGAGATGATCACGACGTCGAAGGACTCGTCGGGGAAGGGCAGGGCGAGGGCGTCGCCCTCCATGGCCGTAGCGGTGGCTCCCTCGGGGGCCTCGCCGGCCTCCTTCATCGCCGCGAACCACTTGGCGACCTCGCGGATCTCCTCGGCGTTCTGGTCGAGGGCCACGACCTGCGCACCGCGCCGGTAACACTCGAAGGCGTGCCGGCCGGCACCGCAGCCCAGGTCCAGGACTCGGTCGCCCGGGGCGAGCGGGAACCGGGAGAAGTCGACGGTCAGCACGTGGCCCTGCTTTCGCGATCGCGATCGGATGCTTCGGATACGGCGTCGGTGTCGGCACCGGACCCGGCACCGACGGACTCGACGGCTTCGGGGGCGGCGGAAGCCGCGGAAGCCTCGGCGACCCGTGAGCGACCGCGGCCGGCTATCGCCTCGCGGTACCGGGCCACGGTCCCCTCGGCGGCCCGCGCCCAGGTGAACCGCTCGAGCACCCGTTGGCGTCCGGCCGCACCGAGCCGGGCCCGCAACTCCGGGTCGCCCAGCAGCCGTCCGAGACCCGTGGCCAGCGCACCGGAGTCGCCCGGCGGCACGGCCAGGCAGGTCTCGCCGTCGCGCCCGGCGACCTCGGGGATCGCCCCGCCGGTCGTGGCGAGCAGCGGGGTGCCCGTGGCCATGGCCTCGGCGGCCGGCAGGGAGAAGCCCTCGTACAGCGACGGCACGCAGGCGACCTCCGCCGAGCGGACCAGGTCGACCAGTTCGGCGTCGGAGATGCCCTTGACGAACTCGACGGCGCCTTCGAGGCCGTACCGCTCGATCGCCTGGGCGACCGGCCCCTCCTGCGGGCGCTTGCCGACGACGACGAGGTGGGCGTGCGGGTGCTCGGTGCGCACCTTGGCCAGCGCCTCGACGAGGAAGACCAGGCCCTTGAGCGGGACGTCCGCGCTGGACGTCGTCACGATCCGGCCCGGTACGACGGCCACGGCGGGGTTCGGCGAGAACAGGTCGGTGTCGGCACCGATGTGGATGACGTGGACGCGGTCGTCGCGGACGCCGAGGTGGTCGACGATCTCCTGGCGGGAGGTGCCGGAGACGGTGAGCACGGACGGCAGCCGGCGCGCGACCCGCTTCTGCATCCGGGTGAACGCGTACCAGCGGCGCACGGAGTACCGGCGCCGCCACCCCTCGGCCGCGTCCAGCTCCAACTGCCGGTCGACGGTGATGGGGTGGTGGATGGTGGTGACGAGGGGCGCGCCGATGTCCCCCAGCAGCCCGTATCCCAGGGTCTGGTTGTCGTGCACGATGTCGAACTCGCCGCTGCGCGCGCGGAGATGGCGGCGGGCCCGCAGCGAGAAGGTCAGCGGCTCGGGGAAGCCGCCGGTCCACATCGTGGCGACCTCGAGGGCGTCGACCCAGTCGCGGTACTCGCCGCGCTTCGGGGTGCGGAAAGGATCCGGCTGACGGTAGAGGTCGAGGCTGGGCAGCTCGGTGAGGGTGAGACGGTCGTCGTGGCCCGGGTCGAGCACCGGATAGGGCTGGGAGCCGATCACCTCGACGCGGTGACCGAGTCGGGCGAGCTCACGCGAGAGATGCCGTACATAGACGCCCTGGCCCCCGCAGAACGGGTTCCCCTTATAGGTGAGGAGAGCGATGTGGAGCGATCTCCCGCCGTCGGCGGCGAGGTCGTGCCGGGGCCCTGCCTGACTGGCCTCAGCGGTCACTCCGGGCCCCCTTCTGCCTGCATTGTCCCGCGAGACTACGACGGGACGCTAATCTAGAACAAGTTTCAGACTTGATCGTTCGGGAGGCTCTGAATCTACCGGCAGGTAGGAGAGCTGTGAGCAGTGGATCAGGTGATTCACGCCACGGCCGACCGCCCCGTCGAGCTGTGCGCCCACTGAGCCTCACCGACTGTCACGGAACGGGACCCATGCCTGCGGAAGCCAGCACTCAGCACCCTGCCCACTCCCCGCTCACCCAGCGGCAGGAGGAGCGTCGGCGTCGCATCCTGCACGCGAGCGCGCAGTTGGCCAGCCGGGGCGGGTTCGACGCGGTGCAGATGCGGGAGGTCGCGGAGTCCTCACAGGTCGCCCTGGGCACGCTCTACCGCTACTTTCCCTCCAAGGTGCACCTGCTGGTCGCCACGATGCAGGACCAGCTGGAGCACATGCACGGCACGCTCAGGAAGAAGCCCCCGACGGGCGAGCGGGCGGCGGACCGCGTCGCGGAGACCCTGATGCGCGCCTTCCGCGCCCTCCAGCGCGAGCCGCACCTGGCGGACGCGATGGTCCGCGCGCTGACCTTCGCCGACCGCAGCGTCTCACCGGAGGTCGACCAGGTCTCCCGTCAGACGACGGCGATCATCCTGGACTCGATGGGCCTGACCGACCCCACCCCGGAGCAGCTCTCGGCGGTCCGCGTCATCGAGCACACCTGGCACTCGGCGCTCATCACCTGGCTGTCGGGGCGCGCGTCCATCGCCCAGGTACGGATCGACATCGAGACGGTGTGCCGGCTGATCGACGTGACGGACCCCCGGACCCACGAGTAGAACCCACGAACGGGACACACGGGCAGGGCACGCGAGCAGAGCGCACAACAGGCAGGACGCACGCAAGGGACCTACGAGACGACGAGGGTTTCCTTCAGATCCTGTCCCGCGACCTTCAGGTCCCTCGGTCCGTCCGTCGACGTCGGCCTCAGCGGATGCCTTCGCGTCACGCAGAAGTCGGCTACTCCGGTCGGACCCCCTCATTCGCCTCGTAGGCCACTACCAGGATAAAACGTCCTAAACATGACGCAATACCCTATCGGGAATTTTCTTCACTCCTCCGGCGGGAACACCGCCTCCCCGCTGCCCACCAGCGTGATCATGATCGCCTCCACCGGGCAGCTCTCCGCCGCCGCCAGCACCCGCTCGTTGGCGTCCAGGTCGGGGTCGGCCGGATGGGACTGGCGCGCGGTGTCGAGCCGGAAGCCGTCGGGCGCGTGGTGGACGCACTGGGCGGATCCGATGCACAGGGACCGGTCCACCTCGACGTGCCAGCGATCCCCCATGGCCCGTCAGCCCTCCCATCCCGCCGGCAGGTGGATCATCTTGTGCTCGAGGTACTCGCCGAAGCCCTCGGGCCCGAACTCCCGCCCCAGCCCGGAGTTCTTGTAGCCGCCGAACGGCCCGAGCATGTCGAGGCTGAAGGTGTTCACCGAGTACGTCCCGGTACGGACCTGCCGGGCGACCTCGATGCCGTGCTCGACGTCGGCCGTCCACACGCTGCCGCTGAGCCCGTAGTCGGAGTCGTTCGCGATCCGCAGCGCCTCGGACTCGTCGCCGTAGGGCAGCAGGCAGATCACCGGCCCGAAGATCTCCTCGCGGGCGATCCGCATGGAGTTGTCGACGTCACCGAACAGAGTCGGTTCCACGTACCAGCCGCGCTCCAGACCCGGCGGACGCCCTCCGCCCGTGAGGATCTTCGCGCCCTCCTCCTGCCCGATCCGGATGTAGTCGAGGTTCCGGCGCTGCTGCCGCCGCGCCACCAGCGGACCGACCTGGGTCGCCGGGTCCAGCGGGTCGCCGACGACCAGCGCGGCCGCCGCGGCGGTGAAGGCGTCCGCGAACTCGTCGTAGCGCGAGCGCGGCAGAAGGATGCGGGTCTGGGCCACACAGGCCTGCCCGTTGTTCATCCAGGCGGCCGAGACGATCCCGGGGACGGACGTGGCGATGTCCGCGTCCGGCAGGACGACGGCCGCCGACTTGCCGCCGAGCTCCAGGGTCACGCGCGTCAGGTTCCTGGACGCCACCTCCATGACCCGCTTGCCGGCCGCGACCGAGCCGGTGAACGACACCTTGTCGACGCCCGGATGCCCGACCAGGTACTCGCTCACCTCACGGTCCGCCGGCAGGATCGACAGCACGCCCTCCGGCAGCCCCGCCTCCCGCGCGATCTCGGCCAGCAGATACGCGTCCAGCGGCGACTCCGGCGAGGGCTTCAGCACCACCGCGCAGCCGGTGAGCAGCGCGGGCGCGAGCTTGGCGGCCGCGACGAACTGCGGGACGTTCCAGGGGACGACGGCCGCGACCACCCCCACGGGCTCGCGCCGCACGAGGATCTTCCCGAGCACGCCGTCGCGCCGCTCCTCGAAGGTGAAGCCGCGCGCGACGGTGATCGCCGCGTCCCACACCATCATCGCGCCGAGGGCCTGCGCGAGGACGCTCCAGGAGTAAGGGGAGCCGTTCTCGGAGGAGATCACCCGCGCGATCTCCTCGTGCCGCAGCGCGATGCCGTCCTTGATACGGGTGACGACGGCGATCCGCTCGTCGAGCGACAACCGGGGCCAGGGCCCCTCGTCGAAGGCCCGCCGCGCCGCGGCCACCGCCCGGTCCACATCGCCGGCCGACGCGTGCGGCACCCGCCCGATGACCTCCTCGGTGTGCGGCGAGACGACCTCGATGACGTCCTTGCCCAGGGGGTCGGTCAGTTCCCCGCCGATGAACAGCTGTCCGTGTTCCACGAGCTCGGCCATGGCCACTGCCTTCGTCTACGTTTCTGACGGTGTTTCAGAAACTGATACCAGTTCTAGTTAAAGTAGTCCACGGACAGCACGAGAATGCCCCTGACCAGCGGTTTCCCGATGATCAGGGGCGGGCGCGGAAAGCGGGGGCCGTCAGGGGGCCGTCGGGGGCCTGCGGGCCGTCCGGTACATCTCGTCGACGGCCTTCCGCGTACGCGTCTCGCTGCTCGGCATGAGGTGGGTGTAGGTGCGCAGCGTGAACCCGGCGTCGGCGTGACCGAGGTAGGCACTCAGGGCCTTGATGCTCTCCCCGGAGTCGAGGAGCACCGAGGCGTAGAAGTGCCGAAGCGCGTGCATGCCGTCCTCGCGGGCTTCCTTGTACCGCTCCCCCGGCCCAGGCTTGGGGATCACTCCCGCTGCGGCGAGCGCAGGCTTCCAGGCATGCGCGTTGAAGGCGTTGCGCCAGACTGCCCCACCCTCAGCACCGGTGAAGTACAGGAGCCTGGTCACCGGCTCGCCGTCGGGGCGCATCCACGGCAACGTGACTTCGGCCGGCGGGAAGGCCGTCATGTGCTCGGCGAGCGCGGAGGCGACCGAGTCCGGCAGCGGCACATCCCGGAGCTTGCCGTTCTTCGGCGGAGCGAAGACCAGCTTCCGGTCCACCACCTTGACCTGGTGGGTGACGTGCAGAACGCCGGACAGCGGCTCCACCTCGTCGACGGCCAGCCCGAAGATCTCCCCTTGCCGAAGTCCGCAACCAGCTCCGACGTCGACCATGGCCCGGTACCAGTCGGGCAGCCCCTGCCGCACGGCGAACACACGGTCCGCAGACCACGGAGCGACACGACCAGGGGCGGGCTTCGGGCGCCGGACCGAGCGCGCCCCGCAGGGATTGCGGGCGAGGCGACCGTCGTCGACAGCGGCAGCCAGCACCGCCGACACGTTCCCGAAGATCACACGGCGGGACGAACCGGCACTTCCCGCGTCCTCCAGCTTGCGTATCCAGGCTCGCATGTCGGACGGCTGGAGCGAGGAGAGGGGACGGCTTCCGAGGTACGGGAAGGCATGGAGCCGAAGGCGACGCTCCGTGTTCTCGCGAGTCGTCGGGTCGGTCGTCTGCCCGGCCAGCCACTCGGTGGCGTACTGCTGAAAGGTGACCTTCCCTGCCTCGGGGTCGAGGTACTGGCCCCGCGACATGTCCGCCTCGATGCCCGCGAGCCACTGGTCAGCGAGCCGCTTCTTGCCATCGGGGAAGCTCTTCGACTTCTCGGTGCCGTCCGGTCCGACGTACCGGGCCCGGTAGCGCAGGCCGAGTCCATGACGGTCGGCCTTGACCTTGCGCGGCTTGCCGTCCGGGCTGGCTTCCATGCGGAACCAGCGATCCTGAACATGCCCGGCCATCAGGCAGCCTCCCCAAGCTGGTTGTCCACCCAGGCCCGCACGTCGTTTGGGTCGAAGCGCAGATGCCGGCCGACGCGGAAGCCGCGGGGACCGGTGCGCTTGCGACGCCACTGGTAGACCGTCTCGACGCTGGGCAGCTCGAACATCTCCACCAGGTCGTCAGGCGTCAGGAAGCGGTTGGGCAACTCGGAGGGCATGTCACCACTCCCTTTCGTCGGTTGGCAGGTCGCGTAGGGCTTCGCGGGCTGTTTCGCGGTTGGCCTGGAGGCCGCGGGCGATGGTGGCGGCGAGGGCGGATTCTCCGGGGGTGTGGCCGTGTCCGGCGTACTGCCAGTCGGCCAGGACGAGGACGGTGTCCGGCTCCTGGTCCTCGAGGCCGAGGGCGGCGTGCTCCTGGGCGGCGCGGTAGTCGGCACGTGTCTGGCGGAGTTCGCCGAGGGTGGTGGAGTAGCGGCGGGACTTTGAGGAGAAGTGGCCGCGGAAGCCGAGCATGTGGGCCCAGGCCCACAGGCGGCGGTCGGGGTAGAGCGGGTCGAGTTCCTTGCAGGCCTGGATGAGTCGGCGGGCGTGGTCGGGCACGCCGTGGCGGTCGAGTTCGGAGAGTTCGCCGATGCGGCGGTCGAGGGTGCCGGTGTTCTCGGCGGCTTTGGTGGCGTACTTGGCGACGTAGGAGGCGACGGCCTGTTCGGTGATGTCGGAGCCGTCGCCGAAGGCCTTGACCGGGCGGACGTCGAGCTGTCGGCCCCATCGGAACGTCCGGGCGGGCTGGCCCTCGGCGGCGGGTACCGAGACCGAGGTGTAGGAGTGGGTGGCGGCGGCCTGGATGGCGTCGGTGAGGAGGTCGACGGTTGCCCAGGCCGGGGGCGGGGTGTTCGGGCCGTCGGGGCCGTCGATGCGGATGACGGCGTGGAAGTGCAGGGCTCCGCGCTTTTGGAACTCGGCGACCTTGCCGTAGGAGACTCGGGCGGCTTCCTTCAGCTCGCGTTGGGAGAGACCGGCGCGGGCGGCGATCTCGCGGCGGAGCCGGTTGGTGAAGCGCTGCCAGAGCTGTCCGGCGTGGTTGTTGAACAGGACCGCACCCTCGTAGTCGTACGTGTCCGGGTCGAGGGCAGTGCCGAGGGCAGGGTCGTCGGCGGCATGGTGGGTGCCGCAGCGGCAGACGCCCCGGTCGGGCCGGTTGTGGACGCGGCCGAAGGACGGAGCCGTGAGGGTGGCGAAGACGCGGGGATGGTCGCGGACGGTGGCGGGGATGTCGCGGCGGTCGTCTCCGACGAGTCCGGCGCGGATGAGGTGGTAGGTGTCGCCTGCGTAGGTCCAGGCGCAGGAGGGGCAGCGGGAGGCGCGGCGGTTGCCGCAGGCGAGGCGGAGGCGTCCGCCGGGCTCGTTCTCGGTGGAGTAGTGGTGCAGGGTCTCGCCGGTGGTCTTGTCCTTGGTGAGGGTCCAGCCAGTGAGGTGGATCGGGTCGGCGCAGCCGCCGGTGCGGCGGATCTGGTCTTCCCAGCGGTCGTAGTCGGACGCCGAAGCCACCCTCAGCAGGTCGCCGAGGGTGGTCGGGTCGAGCAGCGTGTCGCGCGTCAACGCAGCCAGCCTCGCTTCTGCGGGGTGTTGGCCTGGCGGCTGGCGGGACCGGATGCTTCGTCAGCGGAGCGACCGCGAGAAGGCTTTGCGTTGCGGCCGGTGTCGTGCAGCTCGTGTGCCTTGGCGGTCTTCTTCAGTCGGTCGAAGTCGCCGTCCAGTCCGTCGGACAGGATCCGGTCGGGTCCGAGGCTCCAGCGGCGGGGCATCAGACGTTCACCCCCTGCCGGTACACGCGGCGGGCGGTGCCAGCGCCCTGGCAGGCGGGGCAGTGCGCGGTGATGGTGCGCAGGTGGCCACGGTGGTCGCGGCCGCCGAGGGTGACGGCGGCGGAGGCGAAGCCGTGGCAGGCCGGGCAGATCCTCGGCGGGGGCGGGGTGTGGTGGGCCATGATGGTGGTTCCTTTCGATTGCGGTTGGAAGGAACGGCCCCGGGTGGCGGCGTGCTTGGCGGCTTGTGCGCCACCCGGTGGCCTCTCAGCGAGTAGTGCGGGAGCCCCGGCGGCCACGGCCTTTCGCGGCGTACATGGCCGCGTCGGCGGCGGCGAGCGCATCGGTCAGGACGGGCACCGGAAGCTCGGAGATGTGGCAGGCCCCGACAGAGGCGGCCAGCGGCAGCGACATCCCGTCGTAGTGCAGCGGCCGGTGAAGTGCGGCGGTGAGCGCCTCGAGGTCCGTGGCGGCCAAGTTCCGGACGATGGCGACGAATTCGTCGCCGCCCAGGCGGCCCGGGATGCCGGTGTGTCCGCACCAGGTGCGCAGCCGGTCGGCGGTGGCGACGAGGGCGGCGTCCCCGGCGGCGTGGCCGTGGGTGTCGTTCAGGGTCTTGAAGTGGTCGAGGTCGACCAGGAGCACGGCGACGTTCGGGTGCCGGCGGATGAGGTGCTCGGCGCGGTCGCTCCATCCGGCGCGGGTGTGCAGGCCGGTGAGCGGGTCGCGGCGGGCGCAGGCGAGGCGGCGGGCAAGAACACTGCTGTGCACGGCCCAGCCGAGTAACGGCAGGATGCTCACGGTGGTGTGCGGGTCCATGGCGTTCTCCTTGGCGATGCGGTTGGCGTACCGGAACGCGGTCCCAGAGACGGCGGCGTGCTTGGCGGCTTGTGCGACGCCCCCGGGACCTTTCAGCGGTGGTGCTGGGAGGAGACGAGCGAGCGGATCACCAGGGCGCAGACGGCGACCGAGGCGGCGGTGACGGCGACCGCCAGGAGCATCGAGACGAGAACCGTGCCGACGACCAGGACCACGGCAGTGCCGCCGCCAACCAGGGCGAGCACGGACCCCGGAGTGAGCTGCACCGTGGGCCGCGACGACGCCGGGGACTGAGCGGCAGGGGCCGGGGCGGGGGTGACGGGGGCGTGCTGGATGACGGCGGTCGGCTCCACGACGACCGGCCGCGAGACGAGCCCGGTCGGGGTGGGCATGGTGGGGATCTTCGGGCGGAGCATGGCGGATCTCCCTTCTCAGGTGGCTACTTGACGGCGGTGTCGATGACCGGGGCGAGCAGGCTGTCGGCGATGAGGTAGCCGCCGAGGAGCAGCACCAGGACCAGCCAGAGCGGCGGGCGGAAGAGCTTGCAGCCGAGGTAACCGACGACGGCGAGGGCGAACCAGAGCGGGACCTGCATGGCGGTATCTCCTAGCGGACGCGGCAGCGATGGGTGCGGGCGGCGAGCTGGGCGGCGGTGCCGCTGGAGTAGTCGGCGGACCAGCCGCAGCGGTCGGCGGTGCAGACGGCGGCGTGCTTGGTCCGGCCGTTGCGGTCGCGGTGGGTGCCGATCTGCACGGGGCCGATCCGCATCACCGAGTGGAAGTTGTCTCGGGCAGGCATGGCGGTGGTTCTCCCTTCGAGTCAGGCGAGCTGGGCGGCGATGGCGTCGGCGAGGTGGGGCGGGACGCCGAGGCGGGCGCGCAGGGTGTCGGTGTCGATCGGGCCGCCGGTCCGGTCGCGGTATTCGTCGGCGACCTTGCGGGCGTGGTCGACGAGAACGGCGGGAACCGCGGGTGCCGGGTCGGCGGGCGGCAGGGCCGGGGGCTCTTCCACCGGGGTGGGCGAGGGTTCCGGCTCCAGCACGGGCACGGACTCGGGAACCGGCTCGGGGTCGGTGACGGCGTCGGGTTCAGGGGCCGGGGCGGGTGCCGGCGGGGTGGGTGTGTGGTGGTCGGCGGAGTGGGCGAGGAGGGTTCCGCCGAGGAAGGCGAGGGCGGGCCATCCGGCGATGCCGAGGCGGAGAAGGGCGGGCGGGTCGGCCAGGTCGAGGAACCCGGCGGTCGCGACGTTCGCGCCGAGCGAGGCACACAGGGCGATCACGAACCAGCACCAGGCAAGCCGCGACGGGCCCTCGCTCCGGAGCCGTCGCCAGGCGGCGACCAGGAGCAGGTCCACGCTGATCGGGTAGGCCCACGCCTTCCAGCCGTCCTGCCCGGCAGCGGCAGCCAGGTCGTGCAGGTGGGCGAAGGACAAGGCTCCGGCGATGACGGCCTGGACCAGAACGGCGTCTACGCGCAGACCGTGACGGGCGGCCATCAGGACTCCTCACCGGGAACGGCGGGCGGCTCGGGGAGCGAAGCGGCCAGGGCGGGGCTGATGGCGTCGACGAAGTCGAGGTCCGCGCCGATGGTGTCGGCGTACAGGGCGAGTTGGCCGAGCAGCAGGACCGTGCGGGCGAAGTCCTCGCAGTCGGGGCACATGAGGGTTCTCCCTTCATCAGGGCATGGCAGTGGTACGGACCGGGCGCGAAGGCGGTCACGCCGACCGTGAAGCGGGAGGGATCAGGCCGTGACGGGAGCGGCCTTGACCGGCTGCTCGACGGCCGGGGCGGTGCCGGTCAGCTCGGGCCGGAAGGGCGCGAGTTCGGGCAGGTCCGGGGTCCGGTGGGCGTGCCGGTTGCAGGTGTTGACGGCCTGGCGCAGGGAGGTGTGCGGGGCGCGGATGCGGTGCCAGCCTCCGGTGGAGTCCCCGGCGATGGCGACCCCGCGCAGTTCGGCGGGGATCTGGATGGCGGCCAGCACGGCGTCCGGGGAGATGTCGCCGAAGGCCATCTTGGCGCTCGTCTCGTCGTTGACCCGGTGGGCGGTGCGGCCGGTGAGCTGGGCCCGGAGCATGGTGATGCCGTCGCCGAGTTCGGAGCCGAAGCGCTGCCCGCAGATCTCGAGGTAGATGCCGGCCGCGCGGCCGAGCTGGGCGAGGCGGACCAGGGCCTTGATGATCCGGTCCCGGCGCGGGTCGCTCTTCTTCGTGGCCAGGGCGAGTTCGGCGACCTCGTCGACCAGGACCACGACCGGCACGGGCCGCAGGCGTTCGGGCAGGTCCCAGATGTCGGCGGCTATCTCCGCGTCCGCGATGGCGGAGGTGATGCGCTGTTCGGCGCGGATGACCTGGTAGACGCCCTCCATGCGGGACACGAGCGCGTCCAGCAGCGCGGCGGCGGTGTCGGGGTTGTCGGCGAGGGCGGAGAAGCGGCGGGCGAGGGGGAACAGCTCGACGCCCTGCTTGCAGTCGATGCCGACCAGGGCGACGTCCATCGGCGCGAGCCCGGCCACCAGGTTGCGCTGATAGACCGACTTCCCGGACTCCGTGGCACCGAGGGTCAGGGCGTGCGGGACGGCCCGGTAGTCGCGGTAGTGGACCGAGCCGTCCTCGCGCAGGGCGACCGGAACCCGCATCGGGCGGCTGTCGAGTTTGGCGGGCATCTGCACCCGCTTGAGCACGTCATAGCCGGTCATCCGCACTTCCACGACCCCGGAGCGCACCTCACGCGAGGTGACCCCGTACATCGAGAACGAGTGCCGGAGCCTGTCCGAAGAGGCGGCGACGTCGAAGGCATCCTGTCCGGGCCGAAGACTCAGCCTCAGGACGAGGCCGGTCCGGGTCGGGCGCAGGCGCAGGATACGCGGCGGGCGGGACTGCGGGACGTCCCGGCCTGTGACCCGGGCCAGGGCGAGCCGCCAGCGCGAGGGCGGGACCGTCAGCCCGCAGGCGTCCATGACGGAGGCGTAGCGGACCAGGACCCGCAGCGTGGCGAGGGTGACGCCGAAGGTCATCCAGTACCAGGCGGGACGCCGCCACCGCAGGAGACCGGCAGCGGCGACGACCAGCACCAGAGCGACCGTTAAGGCGGTCATGATCAGGCCGCCTTGGACTGCGCGGCAGCGGCGACCAGCGAGGTGACGGCGACCGCACGGAAGGCGATCCCGTGCCGCTTCTGACCGTTGAAGTCGTTCTCCCACGGCCGGGCGACCAGGCCCGTGAGCGCGACCGGGGTGCCCATGGCCAGCTCACCGGAGATACCCGGCTCCGGGACCGCGATGGACAGGATCTCCACCTCGTCGTTCGCCGCGAACATCACGTCCACGGTCATCATCTTCGCGCCGGTCTCCATGTCGGTGGCGATCTCACCGGTGCGGCGGTCCTTGACCTTGGGCTGCGGGGTCTTGGCGACCATCACGGTCGCGGTGGAAGTGTCCACGGGGATCTGACGCATCGTCTTGTCTCCTGTTGTAGCGGGCTGTTGACCGACTCCCGTCGGTGAGATCAGGAGACCGCGAGACGGGGTGGACACATCACGGTCCGTTTGGACGTTTAGGGACGTCTGAGTTATCGTCAAAACGTCCCTGAAGCGTCCGAGGAAGGGCAAGCCATGGCGAACGAGCGTCTGCGCGCGGCGATTTCGGCGAAGGGCGAGACCATCCAGTCCGTGGCTCAGCACGTCGGGGTCGACCCCAAGAGCGTGGAGCGCTGGATCACGACCGATCGCACGCCGCACCGGGGTCACCGCTGGAAGGCCGCAGGCTTCCTCGGCGTCGATGAGGTCTACCTGTGGCCCGCCGTCGAGAAGCAGGCCGAGACGGCGAGCACGTCCGAGCTGATCACGTACTACCCGCACCGGGGCGCGGTACCGGCCGCGCTGTGGTCATCGCTCATCGAGAAGGCGTCGGACCAGGTGGACATCCTCGTGTACGCGGGGCTGTTCCTCTTCGACAACCACCCGGACCTGCCATACGAGTTGGCCGACAAGGCCAAGGCCGGAGCCCAGGTCCGGGTCCTCCTCGGCGACCCCGACTCGGAGATGGTCCGCCAGCGCGGCGAAGAGGAAGGCATAGGCGATGACCTGGCGGCACGTGCCCGGATCACCCGGCGCTACCTCGAACCGGCGATGAAGACGCCGGGCGTCGAGGTCCGGCTGCACGACACGATCCTCTACAACTCGATCTACCGGTTCGACGACGACGTGTTGGTGAACCCGCACGTGCTCGGAGCTCCCGCCGGGCAGAACCCGGTACTGCACTTCCGCTACATTCCGGGCGCCCGCACCTTCCGCCACTACATGCGGAGCTTCGACTACACCTGGGAGCGCGGAACTCCCGTGGTGCCGTGACCGCCGATGGTCTACCGCTGCTCGCGGATGTCTTCCCCGAGTTGACGGCCGACATCCTGCGCCTGCTCGACCCCGAAGAGACGGTCCTGATCGAGCAGGTACCAACCTTGCGGTACCACGGCGTATGCACCTGCTCGCCGACCTGCCGCAACCTCCTGACAGCACCACAAGGTTCGCCCACTCCCTACCTCTGCGAACTGACGGAGCACGACGAACCCGTGGTCTGGCTCAATCTCGATCCGACCGCGACGGCCATCGTGGCCATCGAGGTCCTGGACGGGAGAGACCTCGGATCCGCCGCGCAGCGAACCTGACCGCGTTGGCACTCGTGCGAGGCTAGACGCATGGCCCGCATCGACTACTTCAACGACCCCAACGCCCCGAAGGCGAACAGCCTCGTCCCCTCCGTGACCGCGGTGGCCCGTAACGAGGCCGGGGAGGTCCTGTTGATCCACAAGACGGACAACGACCTTTGGGCCCTCCCCGGTGGCGGCATCGATCTCGGCGAGTCGGCTCCGAGTGCGGCCGTACGCGAGACGAAGGAAGAGACCGGGTTCGACGTAGAGGTGACCGGGCTGATCGGGATCTACACGAACCCCGGGCACGTCATGGCGTACGACGACGGCGAGGTCCGCCAGCAGTTCTCCATCTGCTTCCACGCCCGCATCATCGGCGGCCGGCCGCAGACGAGCAGCGAGAGCAAGGAAGTCGCGTTCGTCGAGCCGAGCAGGCTGGACGAGCTGAACATCCACCCGTCCATGCGGATGCGGATCGAGCACGGGTTGGCTGGCCGGGCAGAGCCCTACATCGGCTGAGAGTGCCCCGCCCGATCATCCGACAGGTGTCGACGCAACAACCGGAGCGCAGGGGCGTGGTTGTAGTGCTCGGCTACCTGTACAGGGGTCGCACCAGTTGAGTCCGGCCGGGCCGGGTCAGCGCCGTACGCGAGGAGCACTGCGGTGGTTGCCACAGTGAGCGGTTTACCGCTCTGCACCGCCACGTCTCCTTCCGTCCCGACGGCGTGCGTCAGGGGCGTGAAAACGTTGCCTTCGTCCGGGTCAGCACCGGCGTCAAGGAGCCCAGCCAACAGCTCCACATCCTGATGCTCCACAGCAAAGAGCGTCGGCGGCCACCAACCGCTGCCGTCAATCATCGCCCGCTGACTGGGCGGCAGCGAGGTGAAAGCCGCGACGCGACGCTTCGTCCGACCCACCGCAGCTCCAAGATAGGGACGCGCCTTGCTGATCGCGTTGTGAACTTCACTGCCCGGTTCGTAGCGGACCAAGATCTCGTCGATCCGGGCGTCGAAGTCGAAGGACTGCCCGGCGGGACCAGTCGTCATGTCAGCGAAGATCAGGGCATCAAGGACCGGGGAGTCTTCCCGCTCGTAGACAGCCAGCTCAGCCGACAACCCTCGCTGCTCCGCCTCATACACGGCTCCGGAGTGATGAGCGACCAGCCGCACGAGCCGTGCCGGCGCACCCAGAGCCTCAAGACGACGAGCGCCATCAAGAGGATGGAACCCCGTGTCACGTAGCTCAGGCGCATAGCCGATGTCATGCAGCCACGCGGCGGCAACCAGGAGGTCCCGCTCATCCTTGGACACAGCCCCAGTTGCCTCCTGAGCCCGAGCGGCCACAGCCTGAGTGTGCAACCAGCGGTTCCCGAGCTGAGGAAGCAGGGACTCAGCGAGTTCGGCTGCTCCCTGGGGCGTGTCCAGTGCAGAAGGCATGAACGGAACGGTAGCCGAGACGAGCGCGGAGCCGACAGGCCACGAACGACTGGTTTCCGATCATGGGCGCGGTACAACTTTCCCTACTTCATCAAGGCCCGCGCACGGCGCGGGCGCGCGCCGCCTCTGCGGCGCGGCCTGCCTCCTGTCTGCGCCCCGGCTGGCCGCGCCCGGCGGCGCGCTCGCGGCTGCGGGCATGAAGGGGGAGACACCCTCTGTGGCTGGGACGGTCGGCTCCACGGCTTTAGGCAGCCACTTTGGGGCGAGCCTCTAAGATCATGGCCCCAACGTCGTGCTTTAACGGGCAGGTCCACAGACTGCCCGACGCGCCGGAAGCTTACGGGGCCATGATCACTCGCCCCAAAGCAGCTCCAGCCCAAAGCCGCTCCGCCGACCTCACGCCGTAGGTCGGTGGTGGCGTTCGTAGTACGCACGGAAGTCGAAGAAGCGTAGGCCATCAATCTCGGCCCCGGACTCGATCTCCTGCAATGTCCAGGCGTGCTCGGAGTAGTCGTCGAACGCGACACCGCCTCGCCTCAGCAGCAGAGCGGCGAGGTCGCGCACCTCAGCAGTTCCGTCGATTCGCCCGGATATGTCAACCTGTACTGCCCAGGTGGGGCGATGCCCAAGAGCCGCTTCGAGAAGGGCCACTTCGTCCGGCTCCCAGTCTCGGAACAAGCAGCCAGTCTCCTCGTCATCGATCACGACGTAGACACGCTCGGCGAACGTCCATGACCCGTCACCCCCCGCCAGGTGCTGGTCGAGGCAGGCCACCGCCTCGGCGCGATCCACGACAGGGAACATGAACACGGTTCGCATGGACGCAGCGTAGAGGCAGCGACCACGCAGCATCATGGAATATGGCAAGCGCTGGCATCTGAGGCCGTGCCCCATCCGTGCCCGATCGAGCGGGAAGCCGCGGGGAAGCACGGTGACGAGCGGGTAACGCGACGCACAACGGCCCCCGACCGTTTCACCTGGTCAGGGGCCGTTCACCTGCGGTGGGTGTGGGATTTGAACCCACGGTGACATCGCTGCCACGACGGTTTTGAAGATTGATGACGGCTTGACTCGCCGCCGGCCTCGGTACCCCTGGTCGCACCCAGATGTGGCTGTACCGCAGGGTCGTGAGGCACAGCCCCGGCACCTGCCCGCCAGAGCAAAGAGACAGCGTGGCTGAAGTCGGTGGGGGTGCGGCGAGGCATACGCGCGCCTGGTCGGTTGGCCGGCCCGACGCCGTGGCTGGCTTTCGTCGGCTGAGGTTCACGCGGGCGTCCTCGATGGGGGTCACCAGCGGTCGAGCGGGCGGTTCGCGGCGATCAGCGCTGGGCCGTCCCTGGGCCGTCCGGCAGTAGCCAGCGTCGACAAGTGCTGACAGGTAGCGCTCACATCAGCGCAGGTCAGCCCAACACCCCACCGCATCAGTCGACTTGAGCACCCATTGAAACCAGTTCTAGTTATAGTGGGCAATGGCCGCGTGACGGAGGGCAGATGAAGAGCAGTCAGGGCGAACCCACCACGTACGACCACGGCGGCGGTGTCCGCTCGCTGCGGGTGCCCATCCCGGACAACCCGCTGGGCCACACCCTGGTGTACGTCGTCGACACCGATCGTGGGCCGGTCCTGATCGACACGGGCTGGGACGACCCGGCGTCCTGGGAGGCGCTGACCGCCGGGCTGACCGCGTGCGGCACGTCCGTCTCGGAGCTGTACGGAGTCGTGATCACGCACCACCACCCCGACCACCACGGCCTGTCCGGCCAGGTGCGGGAGGCCTCCGGGGCGTGGGTGGCGATGCACGCGGCGGACACCTCGATCGTGCGGCGGACCCGCGAGACGCGTCCCGAGCGCTGGTACACGTACATGGCGGCAAAGCTCACCGCCGCCGGTGCCCCCGAGGAGCACATCGCCCCGCTCCGCACGCCTCCCGGCCGTCGTCGCCCCTTCCCCGGCCTGGCGCCCGCCCTCCCCGACCGCGAGATCGTCCCGGGTGAGTTCCTCGACCTGCCCGGCCGCCGGCTGCGCGCGATCTGGACGCCGGGCCACACGCCCGGCCATGTCTGCCTCCACCTGGAGGAGGATCATCCCGCTCGACTCCCGGGCCACGGACGCCTGTTCTCCGGCGACCACCTGCTGCCGGAGATCACCCCGCACATCGGTCTGTACGAGGATCCCGACGACGCCACCGTCACCGACCCCCTGGGCGACTACCTCGACTCCCTCGAACGCGTCGGCCGGCTCGCCCCCGCGGAGATCCTCCCGGCCCACCAGTACGCCTTCACCGACGCCCCCTTCCGCGTACGGGAGTTGCTCACCCACCACGAGGACCGTCTCACCGGTCTGCTCGCCCTCCTCGCCACCCCCCTCACCCCCTGGCAGCTCGCGGAACGCATGGAGTGGAACCGGCCCTGGCCGCAGATCCCCTACGGTTCACGGAACATCGCGGTCTCGGAGGCCGAGGCCCATCTACGGCGACTGGTGAAGCAGGGACGCGCGGAGGCGGTGACCGGGAGCGACCCGGTGACGTACGTGGCCGTGTAAATCGCTCGCGGCGGCGAGGCCTCCTTGATACCAACGCCCTCATGGACCCCCTGCAGCGGCTGCTCGCCGAACGCGCCTGTGAGCGCCTCGTCGTCGACTTCGTCCACCGACTGGATCTCGGTCGGCCCGACTCGGCGGCCGAGCTGTTCACCGAGGACGGCACCTGGGAGTGGCCGGCCGGCGGGCGGCTCGTCAAGGGACGGGCGGCGCTGCGGGAGCACTTCGGTTCGCGTCCCGTCGAACGCCTCTCGCGCCGCCTCATGTCGAACGTCCTCGTCACGGCGACCGCACCGGACACCGCCCTGGCCACCTCCTACTTCTCGACGTACCGGGTCGACGGCTACCAGGGCGGCGTCGTCCCCGCCGGGCCACCCGTCCAGGTCGGGCACTATCAGGACGCGTTCCGCCGGGTCGACGGGGTGTGGCTGCTGGAGACCCGGGTGCTGTTCCTCCCCTTTGGCGGACCGACACCCCGCGTAGGCTGCTGACTTGATCGAATCGCGGATCGTCGGATCATCGGATCACGGGGACCGGGGGCCGGGCCGGGGGGCCAGGGTCATGAGGGGGATGAGGGCCGATGAATCATGCGACCGAGGTGTTCCAGCCACTCCAGGCGGACGATCCGCCGCTGGTGGCCGGTTACCGTCTCGCCGCCCGGCTCGGCGCGGGCGGCATGGGACGGGTCTACCTGTCGCACACACAGGGTGGCCGGCCGCTGGCGATCAAGGTGGTGCGCCCGGAGCTGGCCGACGACCCGGCCTTCCGGCGGCGGTTCCGCCGGGAGATCAAAGCCGCCCGGCGGGTCCGCGGCGCGTACACCGCCGAGCTGATCGACGCCGACGCGGACGGCGTGCCTCCCTGGCTGGCCACGCTGTACGTGCCCGGCCCCTCGCTGGCGGAGGCGGTCGCCCGGCGCGGGCCGCTGCCGGTGCCCGCGGTGCTGTGGCTGATGGCGGGGGTGGCGGAGGCGCTCCAGGCCATCCACGATGCGGGGATCGTGCACCGGGACCTGAAGCCGTCGAACGTGCTGCTGGCCGCCGACGGGCCGCGCGTGATCGACTTCGGCATCTCGCTGGCCTCCGACGTCACCTCGAACACCGCCACGGGCCTCGCCGTCGGCACACCGCAGTTCATGGCTCCCGAGCAGGCGACCGCGAGTGAGGTCACCGCGGCGACCGACGTGTTCGCGCTCGGTCAGACGGCGGCGTTCGCGGCCCTGGGCGAGCCGCTGTACGGGGACGGCCCCTCGGTCAGCGTGC
This sequence comes from Streptomyces sp. NPDC058295, assembly GCF_042880655.1. Lineage (NCBI taxonomy): Bacteria > Bacillati > Actinomycetota > Actinomycetes > Kitasatosporales > Streptomycetaceae > Streptomyces > Streptomyces sp. NPDC058295. The sequence continues at coordinate 117,219 of NZ_JBHVYO010000016.1, read as the reverse complement.
TGTACCGGATCGTGCACTCGGAACCCGACCTGTTCCTGCTGCCCGAACCGCTCCGTCCGCTGATCGCCCGCTGCCTGGCCGCCGATCCGGCGGAGCGGGTCACCCCTGCGGAGATCGTCGCGTGGTGCAGGAGACGCCTGGACGGGGACGCGGACAACGGCGCCGGGCCGGCCGTCTGGCGGGAGGTCACCGGGCCGGAGGTGTCGGTTCCGTCTCCGGTCCCCGATCCCACCCCGGTGCACACGCTGCCCCTGATCCCGCAGCCCTCGCACAAGACGCCGGTGCACAAGACACCGCAGCACGAAACCCAGCACACGGTGCCCTCGAACGCGATGGCCTCGCACGGGATGTCCCACCATGCGATGCCCTTGATCGCGCCGGTCCGGTCGCAGCTCACGCGGCCGGACGGGCGGCCGGCCCGCCGTCGGCGCACCGCGCTGGTCACGGCCGCCGCCGTGACCGCGGGCGCGGTGGTGCTGACCGGCCTGACGTGGACGGTCGTGGAGGCGGCGGACCGGCTCAGCCACCGGGACACGGCCGGGGCCTCCTCGACGCCCGGCCCGTCCGGGTCCGCACGGTCCTCGGCGCCCTCGCCGGGCTCCTCGTCGACAGCCGCGCCGGACTCGGCGGCCGGTGACCGGACATCACAGGGGTCGGGATCCTCCTCGACCGTGCCCAAGACGCCGCAGGCCACCGCGTATCCCCTCCAGTGGCTGGACGCGAAGACCTCACTGGACGTCAAGGAGCCGGTCCGGCGCGAGGACAGCAAGGGCGACATCCGCTTCAGCTGCAAGCAGACCGGCTGCGCGCTGGAGAGCGACACCAGCGTGTTCAACATGCTGTACGGCGACCCCGGCGGCTCTCTCGACTCGTGCCGCATCGTCCTCACCGGCGCCAAGAGCCACCGGCTCCCGCTCGCCGCGGCGGCGGCCGGCAGCGAGATCTGCGTCAAGCACCCCTCCGGGGACATCGCACTGCTCGTGATCCAGGTGAAGTCGACCGCGCTGCCGGACATCGCGTTCGTGACCGCGGACATGACGGTCTGGCGGGCGGCCTAGTCAGCGGCCGGCCGTCGACCTGATCAACTCGGCGGCCGGTACGAGGAGTTCCGTCTCCTCACGGCTCATCGTCGGGTTGGCCGCCCGCCTCCGCAGGGCCTCCGCCAGGCCCTCCTCGGTGAGGTCGCGGGGGTCGGCGATGGGCTGGGGAGAGACGGCCACCTGGGCGAGGATCACCGCGGACATGCCCCAGTCGAGCCCGGGATCGCCCTCCTCCGCATTGGCCCAGTCGATCACCCGGGGGCCGTCGGGCGTGAGGATCACATTGTCCGGGTGGAGGTCCAGGTGCAGGATGCCGGCGTCGGCCGAGACCCGTCCCGGCAGGGCGTGCAGCTCGCGCAGCAGCCGGGCGAGGACGGCCCCCGCCTCCTCGGCGTCCAGCGTGCCCGCCCCGAACGCGTGGAGCATCGTCGGCCCGTTCAGCCGCTCCATGACCAGGTCGGCGCGTGCGCCGGAGGGCCGTACGGCGGGTGCGGGGTAGCCGTGTCGGCGCACGTGTGTCATCACCGCCGCGAGGACGGCCGAGTCCTCCCGGCCCTCCCGGTCGCGGCGCAGCACCCACGCCTCGTCGATCTCGTACACATCGGCCGTTCGGCCCGAGCCGAGCAGCCGACCCGGCAGCGCTCCCCGCAGCCCGCCCGGCACCCCGGTCGGCAGCCCGCCCGGCACCCTCCCCGTATGGGTCATGGTCACAACATATCGAGGGCTCCCACCCCGTCCCGGGCGCTTTCACAGCCACCCCTCAGACGTCCGGCTACCTGCCGGTAGAGTGGCCGCGTCGTCATCACGCCCGTACAGGGGGAAGCCGGTGCAATTCCGGCGCTGACCCGCAACCGTGAGCCGTCCGAGCCGTCCAAGTCGGCGCGGTGGCAAGCCGGATCGCCCGGTACGGGACCGTGACCGGCTCACGTGCGTCGGCAGGCCCGCCGTTCGCACGGCACCGTCGAGGTATACGGAGCCGAGCCGCCGGGATGTCCCGTGCTGCCCGGCTGCGTGACCTCACCGACCGGGAGAGGCACCCGCCGATCATGAACATCCGCCGCAGCGCCGCCGCTCTGGCCGCCGCCACCGTCGTGCTGGGTGCCGCCGTCCCCGCCGTCGCCGCCACCCCGTCCCCCACCCCGTCGGTGGCGATACCCGACGGCCTGTACGGCACCACCGACCCGACGTACGACGGGGTCTGGCGCCAGTCGCTGGCCCTGCTCGCGCAGCGGACCACGGGCGTCACCCCGGCCGACCGGGCCGTGGCCTGGCTGACCGGCCAGCAGTGCGCGACCGGCGCCTTCGCCGCGTTCCGCGCGGACACCGCCAAGGCGTGCGACGCCAAGCTGATGGTGGACACCAACAGCACGGCGGCTGCCGTCCAGGCGCTGGCCGCGCTGGGTGGCCACCAGGCCGCCACCGAGAAGGCCGTCGGCTGGCTGAAGTCGGTCCAGAACGCCGACGGCGGCTGGGGCTACACCCCCGGCGGCGCGAGCGACGCCAACTCGACCTCCGTGGTGGCAGGGGCGATCGCGGCGGCCGGGGAGAAGCCTTCGGAGGTGAAGAAGGCCGGCAAGTCGCCTTACGACGCGCTGTTGAAGCTCTCCATCCCTTGCGACCAGGCAGGCGACGGCGCGTTCGCGTACCAGCCGGACAAGAAGGGCGCCCTCGCGGCGAACGCGGACGCGACGGCGGCGGGCGTGCTCGGCGTCCTCGGCAAGGGGTTCGTGACGACGGCGGGCAAGGTGCGGGAGGAAGTCTTCACCTGCGCCGGCTCCGCAGCCCCGCTCACCCCGGACGAACTCGCCCGCAACGGCTCGGTCTACCTCGCCGACGCGATCGGCGAGGACGGCCACCTGGACTCCGCTCTCCCCGGCGCCGAGGACCAGCCCGACTACGGCAACACCGCCGACGCCGTCGTCGCCCTCGCCGCGCAGGGTGCGACCGAGCAGGCGAAGAAGCCCCTCGCCTGGCTCGAACAGAACTCCGCAGGCTGGGCGAAGCAGAGCGGCCCCGCCGCCTACGCCCAGCTGATCTTCGCGGCCCACGCCATGGGCGCCGACCCCCGCCACTTCGGCGACACCGACCTGGTCGGCCTGCTCAACGCGACGGGCCCCGCCCCCCAGGCCGCGACGAAGGCCACCGGAACCGACACCGGCGCCGACGCCGACGCCGACAAGAAGGACGACTCGGATTCCGGTTACGGCGTCTGGTGGATCGTCGGTGTGTTCCTCGTCGTCGGTATCGGCATCGGTTTCCTGATCAGTGTCCGTGGCAGGAAGCAGCGGCCGTGACGCGCCGGAGCGCCGCCCTCGTCCTCGCCGCGCTGCTGCTGTCGCTGACCGGCGCGGTCCAGTCGGCCCAGGCCGCCGGTTACCGCTACTGGTCCTTCTGGGACCGCTCGGGCGACGGCTGGACGTACGCCACCCAGGGCCCGTCCACCGCCCGCCCCGCCGACGGCGACGTCCAGGGCTTCCGGTTCGCGGTGAGCGCGGACTCCCAGGACGCGTCGCAGCCGCGCGGCGCGGCCTCCTTCGCGGCGATCTGCGCGAAGACGCCCGAGCGGGACGGCACGAAGCGGGTGGCCCTGGTCATCGACTTCGGCGCGGCGGCCGACGCCCCGAGCGGCGAGACCCCGCCGTCGCCGCGCACGGCCTGCGCCCGGGTCTCCCCCGACGCGACGACGGCCGAGGCCCTCGCCTCGGTCGCCAAACCCCTGCGCTACGACACCAACGCCCTGCTGTGCGCGATCGCGGGGTATCCGGAGACGGGCTGCGGCGAGCAGGTGTCCGGGCCGGGAACGGACCGGCCGACGTCCGCCGCGCAGCCGGAACCGGCGAACGAATCGGAGAGGACGACGAAGCAGAAGGAGGACGGCGGACCGTCCGTGGGCCTGTACGCGGGCGCGGCGGCGGTGGCGGTGCTGGGCGCGGCGGCGGTCTGGCAGGCCCGGCGGCGAGGATCCCGCAGGGATGGCTGACGCCCGCCCGCGCACCCCGCTCCACCCCGCCACCCGCGACGCCGGGCCGACGGCCGACCGCCGGTCGAAGGCCGACCGTCACCCCCGTGCGCGCCGCGCCCCGCTCCACCCGGCCGCCTGGTGGCTGTGGGCGCTCGGTCTCGGCACCGCCGCCACCCGCACCACCAACCCGCTCCTCCTCGGTCTCCTCCTCACCGTCTCCGCCTACGTCGTCACCACGTGCCGCCCCGACACCCCCTGGTCCCGCTCCTACTCCGCGTTCCTCAAGCTCGCGCTCGCCGTCCTCGTCATCCGGCTGGTGTTCGTCGTCGTCCTGGGCTCCCCGATCCCGGGCACGCAGGTGCTCGTCACGCTTCCCGAAGTCCCGCTCCCCCACTGGGCGCAGGGCATCCGGCTCGGCGGCGCGGTCACGGCCGAGGGACTGCTCTTCGCGCTCTACGACGGACTGAAACTGGCGACCCTTCTGGTCTGCGTGGGTGCCGCCAACGCCCTGGCCAGCCCCTCCCGGCTGCTCAAGACGCTCCCCGGCGCCCTGTACGAGACGGGGGTGGCGGTGGTCGTGGCCCTCACCTTCGCCCCGAACCTCATCGCGGACGTCCACCGGCTGCGCGCCGCCCGCCGTCTGCGGGGCCGGCCCGACACGGGCCTGCGCGGTCTGCTCCAGGTGGGCCTGCCGGTCCTGGAGGGCGCTCTGGAACGCTCCGTGGCCCTCGCGGCCGCGATGGACGCGCGCGGCTACGGCCGTACCGCCGACGTCCCCGCCCCCGTCCGCCGGACGACCGCCGTGCTCACGCTCGGCGGTCTGCTCGGCGTCTGCGCGGGAACGTACGGGCTGCTCACCGCGGCGGGCGGCAGCTACGGCCTCCCGGTGCTGTTCGCCGGAGTCGTCGCGGCCCTCGCCGGACTGCGGCTGGGCGGCCGCCGCTCCCCACGCACCCGCTACCGTCCGGACCGCTGGACCCCGCAGGCCTGTCTCACCGCCGCCTCCGGGGTCGCGGTCGCGGCCCTCCTCACCGTGGCCGCGTCCGCCGACCCGGCCGCGCTGCACCCCGGTGTGGTCCCGCTGACCGCCCCCGCCCTCCCGCTCTGGCCGGCGGCGGCCGTACTCCTCGGCCTGCTGCCCGCGTTCACGCACAAGGAGCCGTCGTGATCCGCTTCGAGAACGTCTCCGTGACGTACGACGGCGCCGCCGAACCCACCGTCCAGGACGTCGACTTCACCGTGCCCGAGGGTGAACTGGTGCTGCTGGCGGGCCCGTCGGGCGTGGGCAAGTCGACGCTCCTCGGCACGGTGTCCGGCCTGGTCCCGCACTTCACCGGCGGCACCCTGCGCGGCCGCGTCACGGTCGCCGGCCGCGACACCCGCACCCACAAGCCGCGCGAACTCGCCGACGTCGTAGGGACGGTGGGGCAGGACCCCCTCTCGCACTTCGTGACGGACACCGTCGAGGAGGAACTCGCCTACGGCATGGAGTCGTTGGGCCTGTCTCCGGAGGTGATGCGCCGCCGCGTCGAGGAGACCCTCGACCTGCTCGGTCTGGCCGCCCTGCGCGACCGCCCGATCGCCACCCTCTCCGGCGGCCAGCAGCAGCGGGTCGCGATCGGCTCGGTCCTCACCCCGCACCCGCGTGTCCTCGTCCTGGACGAGCCGACCTCCGCGCTCGACCCGGCGGCCGCCGAGGAGGTCCTCGCGGTCCTCCTCCGTCTCGTCCACGACCTCGGTACGACGGTGCTGCTGGCGGAACACCGCCTGGAACGCGTCCTGCAGTACGCCGACCAGGTCGCCCTGCTGCCCTCCCCGGGCGCGGCCCCGCTGCTCGGCACGCCCGCGGACATCATGGCCGTGTCCCCGGTCTTCCCGCCGGTGGTGAGCCTGGGCCGGTTGGCGGGCTGGTCCCCGCTGCCCCTGACCGTGCGGGACGCCCGACGGCGCGCCGGTGACCTGCGGGAACGCCTGCAAGGGCGGGAGCCTCTCCAAGGACGGGAACGCCTGGACGGGCGGGAAACCCCTCCAGGGGCAGGCAGCACCGTGGCGGCCTCCGTCGAGCCCCCGGCGGAGCCCTCCGCCCGCCGCCGCTTCCGCCGCCCCCTCCCCGCGCCGTCCGCCTCCACGGCCCCCGCCGAGGCCCGTTCCCTCTCCGTGCGCCGGGCCCGGGTCCAGGCGCTGCGCGGGGTGGACCTCACCGTCCTGCCCGGCGAGACCGTCGCCCTCATGGGCCGCAACGGCGCCGGGAAGTCGACGCTGCTCAACACCTTCGTAGGCCTCGTCGAGCCGTCGGCGGGAACGGTCCACGTGGGCGGTCTGGTGCCGCACCGCACCCCGCCCCGGGACCTGGTCCGCCGCGCCGGTCTGGTTCCGCAGGAGCCTCGCGACCTGCTGTACGCCGACACGGTCGCCGCCGAGTGCGCGGCCGCCGACCGGGACGCGGGGGCCGCCCCCGGCACCTGCCGGGCCCTGGTCTCGGATCTCCTCCCCGGCATCACGGACGGCACCCACCCCCGCGACCTCTCCGAGGGTCAGCGCCTCACCCTCGCGCTGGCGGTCGTCCTCACCGCCCGCCCGCCGCTTCTCCTCCTGGACGAGCCGACCCGGGGCCTGGACTACGCGGCGAAGGCGCGCCTGGTCGCCGTCCTGCGCGGACTCGCCGCGGCCGGGCACGCGATCGTCCTGGCCACCCACGATGTGGAGCTGGCCGCGGAACTGGCCCACCGGGTGGTGCTGCTCGCGGAGGGCGAGGTGATCGCCGACGGCCCGACGGCCGAGGTGGTGGTCTCCTCCCCCTCCTTCGCCCCGCAGGTGACGAAGATCCTGGCCCCGCAAGGGTGGCTCACCGTCGCGCAGGTGCGCGAGGCACTGCGGGAGGAATCGGGGGAGGAGCTCCGATGACGAGGCCCAGGCGGCGTCCGGTACACCTGGGCCCCCGTTCGCTCGCCGCGTTGGCGCTGGTCAGCGCGGTGGGCGTGATCGCGTTCGGCTGGCCTTTCCTCGCCCCGCCCAGCTCCGCGCTGAACGCGCACGCCCAGGACGCCCCCTGGCTGTTCGCGGGCCTGCTGGTGCTGCTGGTCGCGGTCGTGGCGGCGACGATCTCGGAGTCGGGGCTCGGCGCGAAGGCGGTGGCCATGCTGGGCGTGCTGGCGGCGACGGGCGCGGCCCTGCGTCCGATCGGCGCGGGCACGGCGGGCATCGAGCCGATGTTCTTCCTGATGGTGCTGAGCGGCCGGGTCCTCGGCCCGGGCTTCGGCTTCGTCCTCGGCTCGGTCACGATGTTCGCGTCCGCGCTGCTGACGGGCGGGGTGGGCCCGTGGATGCCGTTCCAGATGCTGGCGATGGGCTGGTTCACGATGGGCGCGGGCCTGCTGCCGGGCGGCGACCGGCTCCGCGGCCGTACCGAACTGGCCCTGCTCGCGGCCTACGGCTTCCTGGCCGCCTTCGCGTACGGCACGGCGATGAACATGGCCGGGTGGCCCTTCATGGGCGCGCTGGCCTCGGGGGTCGCCTTCGATCCGGACGCCGCGGTGCCCACGAACCTGGCTCGCTTCGCGGCGTACTGCGTGGCGACCTCACTGGGCTGGGACCTGGGCAGGGCGGTGGTCACGGTCCTGCTGACCCTCGCCCTCGGCCCGGCGGTGCTCAGGGCGCTACGCAGAGCCACCCGGCGCGCGGCCTTCGAGACCGCGGTCACATTCGAGGCCCCGCGGAAGGCTCCAGAAGGCCGTTGACCGGTGAACCACCCCACATGACTCACATCACCTACTACCCGACCTAGTCGGGCATATCGGACGCCATGCCCATGCCATAACGGCCTCTGACCTGGGCATTGAGAGCCAGCTCACACGGGGCGCCGACTTCGCGAATACGACCACAACTAGCAAAAGGGGTCTTTGCGGACGGCGCTCGATCCTGTTTCTCTGGATGACGTCGCAGGGTGCACCGAGTCCACGGGCTCAGGCACCACGGCATGCAGCCACCCACCGCAACCACACGGTGCGGCCACGCACCGCGTGACTCCGGCATGCAAGCGACCGCCATCGTCCCCGAAGAAAAAGGTTCTCTGTGTCCGTCTCCGTCATCCGTCGCATCGCTTCCCCGAAGAAGGCCCTCACCGGCATCGCCGTGGCCGCCGCCACCGCGGGGATGGCGCTGTCCGCCGCTCCCGCACACGCCGCGCCCGCTTCCTCCGCCGCCCAGGCCCAGGCGATCGCGCACAAGATGATTCCGAACGCGGCTCAGTACAAGGCCTTCTCCAACATCGTGAAGCACGAGAGCGGCTGGAACGTCACCGCCACCAACGCTTCCTCCGGCGCCTACGGCCTCGTCCAGGCCCTGCCCGCCTCCAAGATGTCCTCGGCCGGTTCCGACTGGAAGAGCAACGCCAAGACCCAGATCAAGTGGGGTCTGGACTACATGAACTCCCGTTACGGCAGCCCGGTCGCCGCCTGGAACTTCTGGCAGGCCAACGGCTGGTACTGAGCCACGCCACCGCGCTGAACAAGCGCCCCCGTACCGTCGAAGGCGGCGGCCCCCGATCCCCGGGGCCGCCGCCTTCGGCGTTTCCTCACCTTGCCGTGCTCCACTGAGCGGATGACCGGCACCGATCACCCGTCCGAGCCCCCGGAGCCCGCGGAGCCGTCACGGGACCCGGAAGCACGCGGCGTCCGCCTGGTCCCCGTACTCCTGGCCCTGACCGCCATGAGCGGCCTGATCGACGCGGTCACCTATCTCGGCCTGGGACATGTCTTCACCGCCAACATGACCGGCAACGTCGTCGTCCTCGGTTTCGCCGCCGCCGGCGCCCCGGGTTTCTCGGTCCCCCACACGGCGACCTCGCTCGTCTGCTTCCTGGCGGGCGCGGTGACCGGTGGCCGGGTCGTGCGGCGGGTGGGCGAGGGCTCACGCCGCACACCGGCCCGCGTGATGCTGGCGACCGAGGCGCTCCTCACGGCCGTCTCCGCGGCCGTGGCATTCACCACCTCGGACCACGCCCCGGCCACGGTCTACGCGATCATCACCCTGACCGCTTTCGCGATGGGCCTGCGCAACGCGACGGTCCGCAAACTGGCGGTGCGCGACTTCACCACGACCACCGTCGTGACGATGACCCTGACCGGCCTGGCCTCCGACTCCCGGGCGGGCGGCGGCACGGGCCGGCGGTCGCCACGCCGTACGGCGGCCGTGACCGCGATGTTCTCGGGCGCGGTGCTGGGCGCGGTCCTGGTACTCCACAACGACCTGGCGATCCCGCTGATGCTGGCCGCCGTGACCTCGGCGGTCCTGGCACTGACGGTGTCCGGCAAGGAGTGATCGCGCCGAATCGAGTGCTGATCATCGAGCGCTGATCACCCTGCGCCGATCATCCCGCGCTGACCCGGAGCTCCTTCACCCCGTTGATCCAGGCGGACCGCAGCCGACGCGGGTCCCCCACGAGCCTCAGGTCGGGCAGGGCATCGGCGATGGCGTTGAAGATGAGGTTGATCTCGAGCACGGCGAGTGACTTGCCGAGACAGAAGTGGGGTCCGCCGCCGCCGAAGCCGAGGTGCGGATTCGGATCCCGGGTGACGTCGAACTCGTCGGGCCGCTCGAACACCTCGGGATCGCGGTTGGCGGAGGAGTAGAAGAGCCCGACCCGGTCCCCCTTCCTGATCGGCTTCCCGCCCAGTTCGGTGTCCTGGGTGGCGGTCCGCTGGAAGGCGATGACGGGCGTGGCCCACCGCACGATCTCCTCGGCGGCGGTGCCGGGCCGCTCCCGCTTGTACAGCTCCCACTGCTCGGGATGGGTGAGGAAGGCGTGCATGCCGTGGGTCGTGGCGTTCCGGGTCGTCTCGTTCCCGGCCACGGCCAGCATCAGCACGAAGAACCCGAACTCGTCGGAGTTGAGATTGCCCTCGTTCTCGGCGGCCACGAGCGTCGAGACGATGTCGTGAGCGGGGCACTGCTTCCGCTCGGCGGCCATGTTCATGGCGTACGCGAGGATCTCGGCGGCGGACTGCTGCCCGACCTCGGCGGTGATGGCGAACTCGGGATCGTCGTACCCGATCATCTTGTTGGACCAGTCGAAGATCTTGGAGCGGTCGTCCTGGGGCACGCCGATCAGCTCGGCGATGGCCTGCAGGGGCAACTCCGAGGCGACGGACGTGACGAAGTCGAAGGAACCGTCCTGCGCGCGGGCGCTCTCGACGATCGCCGTGGCCCGGTTGCGCAGCCGCTCCTCCAGCGCCCGGATGGCCCGGGGCGTGAACCCGCGCTGCACGATCTGCCGCACGCGCGTGTGCTCGGGCGGATCCATGTTCAGCAGGATGAACCGCTGAGCGTCGATCGAATCCCGTTCGATGTGTTCGTTGAACCGGATGATCGCGGTGTTGAGGTAGGAGGAGAAAATCTCGGGGTGGGTGGAAACGTACTTCACATCCGCGTGGCGGGTCACCGCCCAGTACCCCTCGTCCTGGAAGCCGGCGACATTGCCCGTCTGAGGGATCCAGCGGACCGGTTCGGCAACGCGCAACTCGGCGAACTCCGGTAGCGGCACTTGGTGTTGCAGCAGGTCGGGATCGGTGAAGTCGAACCCTTCGGGAAGCGCTGGACAGGGCATCGGCGGCTCCAGCCATCTGACGATGCGATCTGACGGTTCATCAGAAACAGATTGTCGTGAAGGTAGTTCAGGACCCTCGAGGCTGCAAGACCCTTGCGGTGACGCACATCACGTAAGCAGACTGCACACAGCAGAGAACTAGAACACGTACTAGTTCCGAAGGGATCCGCACCCATGGCCGCCGAACCCGTGATCGTGGAAGCAGTCCGCACCCCCATCGGCAAGCGCGGCGGCGCGCTCGCCAACCTGCACCCCGCCTACCTCCTGGGCGAGACCTACCGCGAACTACTCGGCCGCACCGGCATACCGGCCGATGCCGTGGAACAGATAGTCGGCGGCACGGTGACCCACGCCGGCGAACAGTCCATGAACCCGGCACGGACAGCATGGCTGACGATGGGCCTCCCGTACGAGACCGCGGCGACGACGGTCGACTGCCAGTGCGGTTCCTCGCAGCAGGCCAGCCACATGGCGGCGAACATGATCGCCGCGGGCGTCATCGACGTGGGCATCAGCTGCGGAGTGGAGGCGATGTCCCGCGTCCCCCTCGGCTCGGGCTCGAAGCACGGCCCCGGGAAACCGTTCCCGGAGGAGTGGAACGTGGACCTCCCGAACCAGTTCGAGGCGGCGGAACGTATCGCCCGCCACCGGGGGTTGAGCCGGTCGGACGTGGACGCCCTGGGCCTCCTCTCCCAGGAGCGGGCAGCGGCGGCCTGGTCGGAGGAACGCTTCAAACGCGAGACCTTCGCCGTCCAGGTCCCGACGACGGAGGAGGAACAGGGGGCGGGCCAGGGCATGTGGCGCCTGGTCGACCGCGACGAGGGCCTGCGCGACACCTCCCTCGACGCCCTGTCCCGTCTGAAGCCGGTCATGCCGACGGCGATCCACACGGCCGGCAACTCGTCCCAGATCAGCGACGGCGCGGCGGCGATCATGTGGGCGTCGAAACGGATGGCCCGCGCCCTGAAGCTGAAGCCGAGGGCGAGGATCGTCGCCCAGGCCCTGGTGGGCGCGAACCCGCACTTCCACCTCGACGGCCCGATCGACGCGACCCGCGCCGTCCTCGGCAAGGCGGGCATGTCCCTGAAGGACATCGACCTCGTCGAGATCAACGAGGCTTTCGCGTCAGTGGTGTTGAGCTGGGCGCAGATCTTCGACGCAGACCTGTCCAAGGTCAACGTCAACGGCGGAGCGATAGCCCTCGGCCACCCGGTCGGCGCGACGGGCGCCCGCCTCATCACCACGGCCCTGCACGAACTGGAGCGCACGGAGAAGGAGTTCGCCCTGATCACCATGTGCGCGGGCGGCGCACTGGCAACCGGCACGATCATTCAGCGCCTGTAACGCCACCGCCGGTCCAGGCGAGGAACGTCGAGAACGCGGCGGGCTCGATGGTGAGGATCGGGCCCGCCGGGGCCTTGGAGTCACGGATGGCGATGGTGGCGGGGGTCTCGGCGATCTCGACGCAGTTGCCACCCTGGTCGCTGCTGTAGGACGACTTACGCCAGGCCAGGGGCCCGATCGGTGCGCACTCGACGCAGTTGCCGCCTTGGTCGCCGCTGTAGCTGGACTTACGCCAGATGCTGCTCTCCATAGCGTTCCTCCATCACTCGCCGGATCAACGCCGCCGAGTCCTTGAGAGAGAGCGCGGCAGCTTGAAGATGATCGTAACGGAGCGAGCAGTCCTGGACGGTGTCCGGATTGGCGGTCGGATGCCCACTGTTGTAGCCCTCGGTGTAGACGATGGGGGCATCGCCCGCAAAGCGGTAGACGTCGAACGCCCCTTGCAACCCCGCATGCGCGCCCGCCGCGAAGGGCAACACCTGAACGTTGATCCGCGGATTGCCCTCGAAGGACAACAAGTGGGCTAGTTGCTCCCGCATGACGGCTCGACCACCGATCTCCTGACACAGCGCGGCCTCACTCAGCACCAGCCAGTAGAGAGGCGGTTGCCCCTTCTCGAAGGGTCGACAAGTGGGGAGTGTCGCCGACTGCCGGGGGCGGGAAGACGGTGTGGTTCGAGTGCACGAACCACTCCCGCGCTCGGGGCCGCAACCCCCTGTGACCGCAGTGGAACCGAGCGAATGCCGCTGCGACTCATTCGTATATTCGCGCCGCCATGACCATGGCGGCCAAGAGATTCCAGTCAGGCTGGTCCGGAGTCTGTTTGCCGTGGTTCTGACACCATCCGGGCAGGGAATCCACCCAGGCCCCCCACGCTTCGAGAAAGTTTTCGAGCGTGCGGTTCTCCCACTCCTCAGGTCGATCCCGTAGGTCAGCCAGAGCGGCAGCGAGGAATACGACGAAATCTTCACGTGTCGTCACTGCAACGGCTTGATCATCCAAATTCGTAGCCGTGGCCACAAAGAATCGCCGGCGAGAACGCTTCTGCTTCAGCAAGGTGGCCGCGTAGCAAATCGCCAGGAGTCCGGCCCCGAAAGCGGGAGACCACAGCCAACCCCTGGGAAGGTCCTTATGGGGAGCTATCAGCCAGAACATCCCTGATGTGACTGCCCACGCGCCGAGCATCTGCAGAATCACCGCGCGCCGCGAGAGAGGCTTTGCCCGTAGCGCCTTCTGCCGCACCTCATCGTATCTGCCCGTCCTCATGTAATAGGCGTGCAGCCATCGAGTATTGCGGCACGCCGCCCAGGCGAGCAGCCCGAGCCCCGCACCGATCAGGGTCGCCTGAAACAGGATCACAGGATCGTCGAAGCCGGACAGGACCGCAGCGATCAACACCGCCATCACAGTTCCGCTCGTCACCCCGACGCGCACGGGATGGCGAGCCGCAGCCAGTTCCACCCGGGAAGGCGGCTCGCCCGTCCCCAAGACCCGGTCGACCGCCAGCAACGCCTTCTCCCAGCGACGCATGTCCACCCCCCGTGGAATCCCGCAGCACCAACCAGGAGGACGGCCTGGTCGGACTGCGAGAATCTCAGCCTTCGTTGATACGCAGCGACCGGCAGACCACGAACCCGTCCCCCGCCCCATCCGTGACAAGCAGCTTGGCGTACCGGGCCCTGTGCTGTCCCGGGGGCTCGACGGCTCGGCCAGCTCGGCGCGGCCGGATCAGGCGGCCGGCGGGTCGGTGGCGGCCGGGCGGAAGTAGGCGATCGTCCTCAGGACGGCGGCGATCAGGCAGCCCACGGCGAGAAGCGCCAGCAGGACCAGCATGGGGTTGACCCAGAACGGCACGAGGTCGTACGAGGCGTTGCACTTGTTGTGCAGCGGGAAGAACTGCGACGGCTCGCGCCAGTGCTCCGTGCGGTAGGCGTCGTCGTACTTCTGGCCTTTCAGGAGCGTGCAGGTCTCCGCCACGTCCAGGCCGCCGGACCACGCTCCCCATAACCACGTGAGGAACGACCCCACGCACGACAGCGCCGAGAGCGTCAGCCAGAAGACCGGCGTCCGCCGCATCAGCCACGCCCTCGTGTTCCCGAACACCGTCTTCCCGACCATCCCGTGATTCTCCCCTCCCGGCGATCAGAACGCCCCGTCACCCCCAACTGCCGTCTGTACCATGCTTTTTGTCCCGCGCGCGCACTCAGCGGGCCGGGGTGGCCAGGGGGAGGGGACGGATCATGCTGAGCGAGGCGTTGACCGCGGCTGCCGCCGGTGGGGGGATGGCCGTCGTGCAGTCGGCCGGGGCGGACAGCTGGGCCTGGTTCCGGGTGCGGTGCGCTCGGCTCGTCGGGCGGGGTGATGCCGACGCCGAACGGGAGGCGATCGAGCGGCTCGACCGGACCGCCGCCGCGCTGGACGCCGTCGACGAGGGCGACCGGGAGCGGGTGCGGGCCGTGCACGCGGTCCTGTGGCAAGGGGAGTTCGCCTCGCTGCTGGAGGCCCTCGCACAGGAGGAGCGGGATCGGCTCGTCGAGCAACTCGTACAGCTGACCAAGGAGTTCGGCGCAGCTGACGGGCCGCAGGGCGGCGCCGTCAGCGGGAACACCTTTCACGGGCCCACCGCCGTCCAGACCGGCGATCACAACCGGCAGGAGAACCACTTCGGGTCCGGCAGATGACCGACCCCGGCAGCGCCGCGTCGGAGACCGGCGACAGAGACCCCGGCGACAGAGATCCTGGCGACAGAGACTCCAGCTACCAGGAACCCAGCGGCACAGACTCCGTCTCCGGCAACGCCTTCCACGGGCCCACCGCCTTCCAGGTCGGTGATCACAACACCCAGAACATCCATCACCACATCACCCACAGCGGCCCCACCACCGAGGACCCCCTCGACACCACCACCGACGAACTCGCCCGGGTCGTCGGCGCCCAGTGGCAGCAGGAGGCCGGCCTGCGACGGCTGCTGGAGCCCGCGCCGCTGCCCGTGCGGTGGCGGGTGAGTGAGCGGAAGGTGGCGGGTCGGGTTGTCGGGGCGACGGGGGAAGGCGCGGGGCGGGCGCGGTTCGGGCCGTTGCCGGGGCTCGCACCGGCCACCCGGGACCGGCTCCGTGACGGCGGTGGGCTGTCCGAACTGCACGCCGTGTACGGCGGGTTGGCCTCCGGTCGGCTGCTGCTCGTCGGGGCGCCGGCCGCCGGAAAGACCGCCGCAGCCGTGTTGCTGCTCCTCGACGCGCTCGTCCATCGGGCCGCGCAGGCCGCACCCGCGGACCGGGCTCGCGTGCCCGTGCCCGTGCTGCTCTCCCTCGACGGGTGGAATCCCGGCGAGGACACCGCCGTCGACTGGGCCGCCGACCGGCTCACCCGCGAGTACACGCTCTTCCACGGGAGGGGCGGGCGGGCCCGCGCCCGGCAGCTGCTCGAACAGGGGCGCATCTCCCTCTTCCTCGACGGCCTCGACGAGGTCACCGGCAAGCTGCGCGGGGCCATGGTCAGCGCGCTGGAGACGGCGCCGTTCCGGCTGGTGCTGGTGTCGCGGGCCAGGGAGGCGGTGCTCACCGCGAGGAAGGCCCGGCTGGGCGGTGCTCTCGCGGTGGAGATCCAGCCGGTGCGGCCCGCCGACGCCGCCGGGTATCTGCTGAACCGGCTGCCCTCCACTCCGTCCCCCGCCTGGCAGCAGCTCACCGGACGACTGCTCACGGAGACCGGACCGCTCGCCGCCGCCCTCACCGGGCCCCTGGCCATCGCCCTGCTCCGCGACGTCTACGGCGACGACGATCCCGTCGACGAACTGCTCGACACCGCCCGCTTCCCCACCCGCGCCGCCGTCGAGAACCATCTCCTCGATCACGCGGTCGTCGCCGCCTACACCCGGCGCCCCGGACACCCCCGCCCGCGCTACTCCGCCAGGACGGCCGAACGCACGCTCCGGTACCTCGCCGCCCGGCTCACCCAGGAGGGTGCCCGCGATCTGCGCTGGTGGCACACTCCCGGCTGGACGGACCACCGGCCGCGGCTGATCGCCGTATGGATCGTCGCCACGGTCGTGTGCGGGCCGCCCGGCATGGTCATGGCCTGGAGTCTGTACCCGACTCCGCTGGTGAGCGTGATCGGTGCCCTCTCGGCGATCGGGGGCGGCTACGGTGTCGCCCGCCGGGTCGCGGAGTTCAGCGAGCCGCAGCCGCTGTCGAGTGCCGGCTGGCGCGACATCTTCACCCCGGATACGGTCCGGTCCGGCATCGGGCAGTGGCTTTTCGTGGGTACCGGGCTCTGCCTCCTGCTGCCGCTGGTCTTCGACCCCGGCCCGCCGGTCTGGCTGCTGTACCTGGTGACGCTGCCCGTCGGCTTCTCCGAGCTGCTGGTGACAGGCCGAGGACACAAGATCCTCTCCGGCACCCCGTTCCTCTCCGCCGGCTCGGGCCGTCGCTACGACAAGGTGCGGGAGGGCTTCGCCCGGCCCCAGGTGGTGGACACCCGGTCAGTGGGCCCGATGGACGTGTGGCGGCACCACATAGGGCTGCGGCTCTTCCTGGGGCTGCTGACCGGATTCGCCCTCGCCCTGTACATCGGTCCCATCATCGCCTGGACGCAGTCCCCGCTCCTCGGAGCGATGTTCGCGCTGACGGCCGCCCTGTGGACCGGCGCCACCTCGGTCCTCGTCGGCAACCTCGCCGTCTCCACCGCCCTCACCGCCGTACAGCTCCACTTCGAGGAGGGCACCCCCGTACGGTTGATGCACTTCCTGGAGGACGCCCGTCGCCGCAATCTGCTGCGGGCGACGGGCCCCGTCTACCAGTTCCGGCACGCGCGGCTCCAGGAGCGGCTGGCCGCGAGAAGCGCGCCGGAGTGATCAGCTCACCGGCCGGGCGCCGGCATCGGAACGGTCTCGGTCCATCGGAACGTCATCGACAACGGTTTCTGGCCGCCGGGAAAGACCGCGCGGGCGGTGTTGGAGATGCCCGACGCCATCGGGTCCTTCGCTCCGCTCTCGTACCCTTCCTTCGACACGCCACGGGTCAGTGACTCGACGGTCATCTTCTGTGTGATCTCGAACTGCACCGTTCCGCGCCGGTTCAGCTTGTTGTATCCGGTCACGGTCGCCTTCATGTTGAAGGAGCCGAGCACCGCGCGGGTGGCGCCCGCCGCCGTGTCCGGGTCGTTGTCACCGGCGAGCTGCATGAGGGCGTCGGACACTTCGCCCACCATCATTCCCTTGAGGGGAAGATCGTTCATGGCCGCGCCGTACTTGGTCTTGTAGTCGAGCCCCTTGATGGTCTGCCCTATCTTCGTGTTCTTGCGGTGCGTGAGGAACGTGCGCACGACCTGCATCCAGATGTGGTCCTGGACGGCCTGGGTCATCTTGTCGTTCTTGTCGAAGTAGTAGGCGGACGGTGTGACACCCATGAACCACAGGGCCGTGAGCTGGGTGGCGTTCGGGTTGAGGATGACCTCCGGGTTGAGCACCAGCTGCTCGCGGTAGGCGGCCGCGGCCCGACGGCCCAACTCGTCCTGTCGCGTCCACGTGTCGCCGCTCGCCGTGCCGCAGTTGCTGTTGCACGGGTGGGGCGACTGCGGCTTGGAGTAGTCGACGGCCTCGTTGGGGCGGCCGTTGCCGGGGGTGCCGTCCGGGCGGGTCGGGCAGGGCGTGTCGTCGCCGTTCCCGCCGCAGGCGAGGCCCAGGCCGGTGGGGTCGCTGTGGGTGAGCGGGTTCTGCACCGCGTACGTGTAGCCGTTGAGGCTCTGGAGTTCGCCGGATTCCAGGAGCGGGTCGACGCTGATGAACTGACCGATGGAAGCGTCGTATTCACGCGCGCCGATGTGGGTCAGGCCCGACGTGGCGTCCCGTGTCTTGCCCAGGAAGCCCTTGTCGTCGGGCCAGGGCCCGTTCAGCGTCGTCCCGCGATCGGCGCCGAAGGGGGTGGTGTAGCGCTTGGTGAAGGTCTGGCCGGTGTCCGGGTTGAGCGCCAGCGTCGAGGTCTGGTGCTGGTCACCCGTGAGGTAGGTGAGCTTGTTGGTGCCCGACTGGTTGGAGCGGACGGCGACCGTCAGTTCCTCGGCGCCGTAGTAACGCTGCGACCAGGTGGTGCCGTTGGCGCGGAGGTGGAGTTCGGTGGCGCCTGTGTACAGGATGCGCTCGCCGTTCTGCGTGCTGCGGATCAGCAGGGTGCCGTCCGTGGTGTAGAGGTGGTCGGTCGCCACGCCGCCCTCGGTGAGCTTGCTCAACTTGCCGTCGGCCGACCACTCCAGGGTCTGGGTTCCGCTCGCGCCGGGGCGGTGCCAGGTGTTGCCGGACTTGTCGTAGTCGTAGGAACGCTCCGGGGTGGCGCAGTCGGTCTTGGTCGTGGTGCCTGTCAGGGTGTGCGGCTGGGCGGTGAGGGTCGTGGGGTAGCAGTACGTCGTCCTGGTGTCGCCGGTGCTCTTGTGGACCGTCTCACTGGTCCGCTGGCCCGCGGCGTTGTAGGAGTAGGTCGACCAGTACGGGGCCGGGCCGGACAGGCTCGACGCGCTCCTGGTGTCGGTGCACTTCTGCGAGGCGGGCGTCCAGGCCTCGGTCAGGCGCTGATGGCCGTCGTAGGTGAAGCACTGGGTGTCCGCGGAGCCGGCGCCGCCCAGGAGGGTCGGGTCGCTGATCTCGGTGACGTTGCCGGTCTGGTCGTAGGTGTAGGTGAGGTCCTGGAGCATGTAGCCGTGGGTCTGGTCGGTGACATGGCTGTTGGTCAGGCGGCCGGTGCCCTCCTCATAGGTGTTTGCCACGTAGACGCTCTTGTTGCCGGTGCCGCCGGTGCCCAGGGTCAGCTGCTGCGGTTGCGCCAGCGCCGAGTAGTCCACGTCCAGCAGGTAGCCGGTCGCGCCGCCGACCGAGGTCACGTCGCCCACGTCGTCGTATCCGTAGTCGACGATCTCGGAGGACAGGCCGCCCACGGCCGGCTCACGGCTGAACTTCTTGCTGCCGTCGACGTTGTATCCCGTCTCGTACGCCAGCGTGGCGGATGCGCCCGCCTTCACGAACGGGTCGCTGTCCGGCAGTTGCAGCTCGGTGCCCGTGGGACGGTTCAGGCTGTCGTAGGCGGTGACGGCCTGTGTGTAGGCCGCGCCCGCCTTGCCGTTCACGTAGCGGGTGGAAGAGGTGAGCTGCCCCTTGACGAGGGTGTCGTAGACGAAACCGGTGAGCTGGTTGGCGTCCGTCTTGGAGTTCTTCCAGGTACCGGTGGTCCGGCCCAGCACGTCGTAGTCGGTCACGACGGCCGTGCCGCGCGCGTCCGTCGTCCTGACCGGACGGTTGAGGGCGTCGAACTCGGTGAGCGTCACGCCCTTGTCCGGGTCGGTGCTGATGCCCTCTCGGCCGAACAGGTCGTAGACGTAGGACCACTTGGCGCCGTCGGGGCCGGTGAGCGTCAGCTTCCTGCCGTCGAGGGCGAAGTCCGTCTTCGTGGACGTGTACGAGGCGCCGGCGCTGCCGCCGTAGGCGGCGTCGGCCGGGCTCGTGCTCGCGTACTCGCGGGTCTCCGTCGCCTGGCCGCGGACGTCGGTGATCGTGCGCTGCGCCGAACCGCCCTCCAGGGCCGTTGTCGCGACCGAGTCACCCGTGTAACTGGTGCTGGTGGCCCACTTCTTGATGCCGTAGGTGTACAGGGTGCTGGTCGTCGGGCGGCCCGCCCCGTCGAACACCGTCCCCGTCTGCTGGGGCGCCTCGCCGTACTCGGCCCGCGTGTACGTGCCGTTGGGCGTGCTGGTGGTGTCGAAGATGTCGGCGTACGTCTCGTAGGCCAGGCCCCGCGTGTCGTAGCGCGTGTCCGTCAGCAGCCTGCCGCCCTCGGGTGTGGGCGACTGGGTCTGCAGGGGGCGCAGGAGTGCGTCGTAGATCGTGTAGGTGGTCTTGTAGCTCTCGCCGTCCTTCTTCAGCGTCGAGGTCGACACCCAGGACGGCTTGGCGCTGTCCGTGTGGTACGCGTACTTCTGGTTGGGGGTCTGGCTGCCGCTCGTCCGGTTCGGCAGCCACACGTCGGTGAGCCGGCCGAGGGCGTCGTAGGCCATCTCGGTCTTCTTGAGACCGACGTCGTAGGTGCGCAGCGGCACCGCGCGACGCGGGTCGAGGAAGGTGATCGTGTTGTACGTCTTGGCGTCCGTGGTGATGGTCTTGGTCAGCGGCCCCGCGTCGACGGGCGTGTAGGCGGTGCTGGTGGGGTTCCCCACCGAGTCGGTGACCTTGAGGGTGCGGCCCAGCGCGTCGTACGTCGTGGTGGTGGCCGTCTGCCAGCCGGACGGGAGCCGGTCGCCGGCCGCGTCGGCGGTCGCGGTGTAGCCGGTGGGGCGGCCGGTCCAGGTCGCCAGGCCCTTGGTGGGCTTCTGGGTCGCCGACCAGGTGGTCGCGTTCGCGGTGTCGTAGACGGTGCCGACGTCGGAGAGCACGCTGCCCCGCTCGGGGGCGGCCGGGTTCATCGTCGCGGGCAGGGCGAGTGAGGCGTCCGCGGTCGCGCAGCTGCGGGCGACCGTGCGGGTGCGGGAGGTCAGGCCCGTGAGGCCGATGTCGGCATTGCGGGCGTACCAGGTGCGGGTGCAGGTCTCGTCCGAGGCCTTGCCGACCTGCCCGGAGTCGTCGACCGTGACGGGCATGCCGTAGCTGTCGTAGGACGTGTTCGTCAGGCGCTCGCGCCACGTCTGCGAGGCCGTCAGATAGGTGTAGCTGTGCACCTTCTGCGGGCGGACGAAGCGGGCGACGTGGTCGCCGGCGCCGGACACGCTCTGCCGGGCCGTCTCCTGCGACCAGGGGTCGTTCACCGTCGCCGAGATCGCGGTGGAGCCGTCGTACGTGACCTGCTCGCGCAGTTGCCCCGAGTACGGGTCGCTGTCGGTGATGGCGGCGGCCCCGAGAGCGGGCGTCGACAGGGGGGCGACGGAGACGGACTTGTCGGTGCCGTCGCTCTTCTCGTCGCCGTCCATGCCCTGGAGGTAGAGGGAGACCGTGCGGGAGCGGGTCACGCCCGTCGCGCCGGTCCACGCGGTCACCTGGGCGTAGCCGCGCCACTCCGACCAGGTCCGCTCGGCCTTCGGCGCGAACGGGTCGTCGCTGTAGTGCCAGGCGGCACCGCTGTAGGAGTACGCGTGCTCGACCGCCTCGTTGTTGCCTGTCGGGTCGGACACGCCGACGGCCAGCACCCGGTATTTCTGGAACCAGTCGATCGAGGCGTCCTCGCCACCGTTGATGTGCCAGAACTGCGGGTAGCACGAACGGGTGTTGGTGTCCGGGGCCGCGCCCAGCACCTGGCTGCGCACGCACTCCGCCGCCGACAGCGTCACCGTCGTGATCGCACCGGTCTCCGAGACGAGGGTGGAGATCCGCGGCCGGGTCAGGGGCAGGATGTCGTCCGTGCCGTCGACGCGGTTCGGCCGCATCTGGTAGGTGAACGAGACCGGGTTCAGCGCGACGCTCGTGGCACCCGCCTTCGCGGTCCGCTTGAGGGACTTCAGGGTCAGCACCTGGTCGGAGCTGTCACCGATGTCCCCGCCGTCCAGGTACTGCTCGACCAGGTCCCAGGAGTCCACCGCGTCGTACGCGGCGCTGGTGGCGTTGTAGGAGAAGGTATCGATCCCGGTGAGCCGCTTGCGGGAGAAGAAGGCCGGGCCGACCGCCTTGCACTCGTCGTCGTCCTTGGCGCAGATCGCGTCGAACGGCACGTCCGGCCAGTTGTCGGCGGTGTCCTTGGTCAGGGAGGAGCAGTCCGAGGCGGTGCAGCGCTCGGCGTGACCGAAGGTGACCTTCGCGTCCGCCTTGTCGGTGAACAGCGCCCCCCTGCGCAGGCCGTACTCGATCCGGTCCAGGTAACCGCCGCGGGTGTAGGAGGCGTTGGCGGTCTCGGCCTTGTTCTTCTTGTAGTAGTTCGATTCCTTCGTGTACCAGTAGGTGGCCGCGTTGCCCCGCAGGTCCTCGACGTAGTCGAGACTCCACCGCCAGGCCTGCGTGAGCGAGCGGTCGCCGAAGGCGTCGCCCGCGGAGTAGCCCGGCTCACCCGAGTCGTCGCCGAACACCGGCACGGTCGCCGTGGAGTTGGTGCGCTGGGCGTCCGCGCCGTCCAGCTTGTTCTGACCGAACACGTACCTGGTGCCGTCGCCGGTGACGACGGTCCAGTACTCGCCGTTGTCGTCGCCGTTGTCCGCGCCGCTGGACCGGGTCACCTTCGAGGCGTCGTCGCCCTCGAGCCGCCACTGACCGTCATCGTCGTCCTTGACCAGCCGCGTCGACTTGCCGTTCAGCACCAGCCGCGCGTTGTCGTACTTCCAGCAGAGGTCCGAGATGTCCTCGTGGCCGTCCTCGTCGCACGAGCCGTAGGTGCGCTCGATGTAGGACTCGGTGAGCGAGAAGCCCTCCCCGACCGACGTGCCCTGGTTGTTGGACGTGGCCGTGCGGCCGTCGACGCCGCCCGAGTCGTACGACAGCGACAGCGGCGGCAGCGGGCCCGCCGCCGCGGGCGGCAGGGTGAAGTCGTACGACCAGGTGAACGCGCCCGAACTGCCGCCCGCCTCCCAGGACGAGGACTCCGACAGCGGGGTGGCCGAGTAGTTGCCGGTGCCCTTGGGCGACTCCCCGGCGCCGGCCGCGGTGGCGGTGACGGCCAGCACGGTGGCGGCCGGGGCCGCGCTGCCCGCGGCCTTCATGAGCTGGGTCGACGCACCGTCCGTGGACTCGGCGATGCTCACCTGCGCCGAAACCGACCGGTGCGCGAGGTCGTTGTCCGACGCGAGCGGACGCTGGGTGCGGCACTCGCTCTTCTCGGGGGTCGTCAGGGCGCACGCGGGAAGCTGCACCAGCCGCAGCCGCTGCGACCAGCCGCCTCCCAGGGCCGAGGAGAAACCGCTGTAATCCACGCTCACTTCGGCCTTGCCCGCGGTGTCGGCCTCGGCGGTCAGCAGCACACCCGTGACGCCTGCCGCGCGAGTGGCCTGCTGATCCAGCACGGTGACACGCGCCGTGCCCGCCGCCGCGCCCTTGCCCGCGGTCGCGGCCTTGTCCCCGGACGACGGCGCCACCGTGACCGGGACTCCGCCCGGTTCGGCCTTCCCCGCCCTGCCTCCCGTGAGGGCGAGCTCCGCCTCGCCCGCTCCGGGCCAGACCGCCTTCCGCTCCGTACGGGCCCGATCGGCCTGCGCCTTGTTGGCCTTGTTGTCCTGGGCGACCCGTCGCCGGGCTTCCTTCGCGCCGAGGCCGTCGACCGTCTCGACCTTGCTCACCCGGGACTTGGGCACGTCGGGCCGCCCCAGGCCGGAGGTCTCCGCGGCCTGGGCCAGTTGTGCCGCGCCCAGAGGTGCGACGAGCGCGAGGGCCAGCGACGGCACCAGCAGCCGACCGAAGCGGTGCCGGCCGGCACCACCCCCTCGCCAATATGAGGTGCCCCTGCCAAAGATCATGGTCATTTTCCCCCGGTCCTGTCGAAAGAGTTCAGAGAGGGTTCAGAGAGGTTCGGAGCGATACGGAGAGGTTCGGAGCGGTACCGAAAAGTCGGGGCAGGGGCAGCCCGCCGAGCGAGCCGCCCCTGCCCCTCCTCGTCAGTCGCCTACGGTCTCTTCGATCTGCTCTGATCCGGCCATGGCGCCCGCCCACAGGCGAACGTCCGCGACGCGGCCGGGCAGGTAGTGCCCCCACGCGTTGCCGGCGAAGTCCTTGCCGACCGCGAGGTCGCCCGAGCCGATCCTGGCCGTGAACGCCTCGTCGTCGCCGTTCTGGACGGCTCCCAGGTAGAGGCCGATCGTGCCGTCCTGGGCGTTGAAGACACCGGTCATCCTGACCATGCCGTCCACCATCGCGGCCTCTTCAGACGCCACCGCGCTGAACGTGCCGTTGGCGTTGAGCCGGCCGAAGCGCCAGAAGCCCACCGGAACGGTCTTCTCCTCCAGGGTCTCCTCGTCCAGCACGGTCTGCTTGTCCGTCAGCTCGTACCAGAAGCCCCAGGCCGACCCGTCGGCCGTCCGCTGTCCCACCACCTGGCCGGTGTAGCCGACGCTCTTGCCGGCGAGCGCGGTGGCATCCAGGGACGCCAGCGCAGTGACCGTGAACGACCCCGTGTCGTCCACCACCGGACCCGCCGCCGTGGCCGCGTCGTCCACTCCGTCCAGCACGATCGACTCGCCGTTCAGCGAGGCGCCGCCGCCGAGGGTCAGCGATCGGCCGTAGCCCGAGGTGGTGTCCGCGACGGTGCTGGCGACGCCCCGGTCGGCCGACCAGTCGGCGACCAGTTCCACCCCGGCGTACCCCTGCGACGTCAGCGTCCGCGCGTCGTCCGCGATCTCCTCCGCGGACAGGGCCCGCTGCCACGCCGTGGGCTCGTCGATGCTGCCCTTGAAATAGTCCACGTAGGTGTCCGCGTACAGCAGGCGGCCGATCTGGAACGCGCCGTCCGCGTGCCAGGCGGTCCCCGCGTCGACCGAGGCCTGAAGCTTGCCGTTCACATAGAGGTGGACCTTCTTGGCAACGGCGTCGTGGACACCGGCCACATACGTCCACACCCCCTTCGGTGACGCGTTCGGTGCCGCCGCCTCGTGGAAGGCACCGTCCGTGCCCAGCACGCGCATGCTCCACTTGCCGCCGTAGGAGATGATGAACGGGCTGTACTTCTTGGTGAACGGGCTCGTCGTTGCCGTGGACTGGCTGAGGACCGTGACGGTCTTCGTGGAGGCCGGGTCGACCCGTACCCAGGCGGCGACCGTGTACGACCCCGCCGTGTCCAGCACCGTGCCGGCCGTGGCCGCATAGCCGGTGCTGCCGTCGAGGGCCAGCCCCTTGTCCGTCACCGGCGTCGCCAGCGGCACACCGGCGGCGTCACGCGTGATCAGACCGCGCCGACCGCGGTCGTCGCGGACCGCGCCGCCGCTCGGGGTCGCGTTGTCCGCGCCGTCCCACGTCGCGGAGTCCACCGCTGTTCCGTCGGCCTCGCCGAACTGCCACTGGCCGACCGGCTTCTCACCGTCGGCGACCACGAAGTCGACGACGGACTGCGCACCGTAGCGGGCCACGTTGTCCTTGGCCCGCACGTACAGGCGGTACGTGCCCGCCTTCGTGGGCGTGATGCCGACCGACACCGAAGCGCCGGTCTGGTCCGGCGACCACGCGGCCGTCGAGGAGAGCTTGTACTGGTAGGCGACGTTGGTGTCGCCGGTGGCGGGCCCGAACTTGAACGTGCCCTTCACCGCGGGCCCGCCGTGAGCGGTGCAGTCGTTGGTCGTGCATGCCGTGTAGGGGCTGCCGACGGTGATGCCGGGCGCCTTGGGCGCGCTGGAGTCCACCTTGAAGTAGCACCAGCCGGTGGTGGTGGCGTTCGACGGGCCGGGCAGATTGCTGGCGCCGCCGTTGTAGTACGACCGTACCCAGCTCCGGTACCGGTAGAGCGTGCCGTCCGTGAGGGTGGACCAGGTCAGCGTCACCTTGGTGTTGTCCCCGACGTAACCGGTCGAGGGGCGTGCGTCGCCGTTGCCCGGTGTGGTGTCCACCCAGGTGCTGCCGCTCTTGCTGTCGAGGTCGTAGGCGATCCTGAGCTGGGCGTCCTTCTCACCGCCGGACTTGGTCTGCGCGGTCGCGGCCAGCGTCGGGGTGGGGTCGGAGATGACCGCCGGGTCGCTCTCGGCGGTCTCGCAGACCGTGCCGGAGCCGGTGACGATGCCGACGGCGCTCGGCTTGTCGGGCAGGCCGACGAAGTTCACGGCGAGCACGGCGTCGTTCTTGAACCGCTTCCACGCGGCGGTGTCGGACTCGTCGTGCGCCTTGATCTCCAGCGTCAGCCGGGAGAACTTGCCCGCGGCGAAGTTCGACACCGTCGAGGTGAGGTTCTCGTTCGTCTCGTCCGGGCTGTCGTTGAACTCGATCGGCGCGTCCGGGGCGTCCGGGTCGCACAGCGAGCCACGGCCCGCCGAGACGTTCCGGTCCACCATCAGGTCCAGCTCCGCCGGCCGCGAGGACCACGTGGTCGCCGAGGAGATGTTGTTCGTACGGACCAGGTCCACCCAGCGCGGATCGCACTGGAACGCCCACGGCTCCGTCACCCGGAACGTCGCGTCCAGGACCTTCTTGCCCTTCAGACTCGCCGGCGAGAACTCGAAGTACAGCTTCTGCACATACCCCGGACCGCAGTAATACCCGTTCCAGGTACCGCACTTGCCGGCACCCTTGCCCTGGTCGTCATCGCCGTTGCTCCAGCCGTACGACTCGTAACCGTCACTGCGCAACAGAGTGCGCTCCGACTCACCCCAGGTCACCGTCGGGTCGATGAAGAGCGGAAAGGCCGAGGCATCGGACTTGGTGAGCATCTCCGTGTCCGGGACGACCGACAGCGAGTCCTTGGTGACCGCGACGTCCATCTTCGCGACCTTGTC
Source organism: Streptomyces sp. NPDC058295 (assembly GCF_042880655.1). Classification (NCBI taxonomy): domain Bacteria; kingdom Bacillati; phylum Actinomycetota; class Actinomycetes; order Kitasatosporales; family Streptomycetaceae; genus Streptomyces; species Streptomyces sp. NPDC058295. The sequence continues at coordinate 90,908 of NZ_JBHVYO010000016.1, read as the reverse complement.
ACCCTGACCGGGCTCCAGACCCGAACCCGACGGCGCCACCTCGGCGGAGTCGGACGACTCCACCGGCTCCTCGCCAGGCACCGGCTCCTCGCCGAGCACCTGTGCCCGCAGCAACTGGGGCTGAGCCCCCGCGGTCTCTGACGTCTCCGGCGTCTCCGGCGTCTCGGCCGCCTTTGGCGTCTCCGGCGTCTCCGGGACCTTCGGGGCCTCCGGCGTCACAGCAGTCTCTGGCGCCCCGTCAGCCTTCGGCGTCTCCCGCGCCTTCGCCGTCTCGGCCGCTGTTGGCGTCCGTGGCGTTACGGCAGCCTCGCCGGTCGAGTCCCACATCCGCGCCGGCGGTGCCTTGAACACCGTGCGGCCACTGCCGTCGACGGCCGCGAGATTGCCCGCCGCACCCTCGCGAACGTCCAGCCCCTGAGCCTTCAGCCCGAAGGTGAGCTTCTTCAACTCCTCGTTCGCCGCCGCCTCGGGCGTCTTCACCACGAACACCGGCTGGAAACTCTCCGGCGTCGCCGTCACTTGCAGGTCGACACCCGGAAGCACCTCCGCGTATACGGCGCTCGGGCCGTCCAACCGCGGGGCCGGAAGCTTGCCCGGCCACTCCAGTTCCAGCGAATTGCCCTGGTCCTCGATCCGCGCCAGCGGCGTTTTGTCGCCCCCCGCCGAGAACGCGATCGACACGGCGGCGGCCTTCGGCCCCACCGAACCATCGGAACGCTTTTCCAGCGTCGCGTCCGGTGCCTGCCAGCCACCGCCCGCCTTGGCCACGCGTATCGGAACCGCCGACTGCTCCAGCGTGAAGGTGAACCCGTCGGGATTGGCGAAGACCGTCGTCCGGTCCGTCCGCTCCCCCGTCACCTCCACCCGCTGACCGGACTTCTCCGCCTCGGCCAGGGCCTGCTGACCCTCTGTCGAAGGCGCGGTATCCGCCTCCGGGGAAGCTGCCACAGCCTCCTGCGCGGGCAACGCCAGCATCCCCAGCAACACGGCCAACGCGGCCGCCGTTCCCGTCCCCCTGCGTCTGCCGTGTCTACGACGTCCGAACGCGCCTGAACCGCCCCGTGCCGAAAGCACTGAACTCCGCCCCCCAGAGTCAGAAGATCTCGAAAAAGTAAGCGAATTCAAGCCTCTCTCTCACCCAGCGTCAAGGAACTATCGCTGTACGCAATGGCCACTTGACGCACCAAAGCCGGTCAACTGCCCTCTTGAGAAATGCGCCGTCAACGCATCGACATCCGCACAGAGTGCGAAATGAAAGAATGATGAAAGAAAGAGGAAAGGTAACAACGCCTCTAGCGATTAACGGTCATCACCACATAGAGGCCCGCGATGACCGCGAGCACGCAGACGACGGCCAGGACGATCAGCACGAGGCCGATCAGGCCTGTCGCGCCGGCGATCGCCATCCACCCGGCGCGTTCCGCGCGTTCGGCCTTCTGAACCGCGTCGCGGTAACCGCCGTCGTCGTTCCAGTCGCGATTTGTCATGATCCCCCCTGGGGGGAGTGTACCGCCCGCCTTGTCCCGGGCCCCCTGGCTCCGCGCCCCTGACTCCGCGCCCCTGACCCCGATCCCCTGGCGGTTGCCGGAGGGGCGGGGCATCTGGGGACGACCCACGTCTCCAGCCGGGCACCCCGCCGCGACGGCCGGGCTCGGGTCGCGAGAGCGCTCAGCGCGGTGCCGGGTTCTTCTCCGTGGCCGCGGACCCGGCGGACTCGGCCGCACCCGCACCCGCCGCCGTGGCCGTCGTCGCCGCCGCCGTGGCGAGCCGCGCCCGCGGCCCCATGAACAGGTACGACAGGCCGAAGCCGCCGCCGACCACGACCGCGCCGCCGACCGCGTCCAGCACCCAGTGGTTGCCGGTCGCGACGATCGCCGACACCGTGAAGAACGGGTGCAGCAGGCCCAGCGCCTTCATCCACCACTTCGGTGCGACGATCGCGATGACCAGCCCGCACCACAGGGACCAGCCGAAGTGCAGGGACGGCATCGCCGCGTACTGGTTCGTCAGCGCCGTCAGCGTCCCGTACTCCGGCTTGGAGAAGTCCTGGACGCCGTGGACCGTGTCGATGACGCCCAGGTTCGGCATCAGACGGGGCGGGGCGAGCGGGTAGAGCCAGAAGCCGACCAGGGCCAGCAGGGTCGCGAAGCCCAGGGAGGCGCGGGCCCAGCGGTAGTCGACCGGACGGCGCCAGTAGAGCAGCGCCAGCACCGACAGCGGGACCACGAAGTGGAAGGACTCGTAATAGAAGTCGAAGAAGTCGCGCAGCCACCCGACCTTCACGACCGCGTGGTTGGCCCAGTGCTCGATGTCGATGTGCAGGAACCGCTCGATGTCGAGGACCTGCTGCCCGTGGCGCTCCGCACGGACCCGGCCCGCGGAGTTCGAGCCACCGGTCGCCGCCAGCCGGACCTGCTGGTACGCCGCGTACGTCACGCGGATCAGCAGCAGTTCGAGGAGGAGGTTCGGGCGGGTCAGCACCCGCTTCAGGAAGGGCAGCAGCGGTACGCGCTTCCAGCGCGTGGGGACCGGCCGGGCGTACTCCGTGGGGATGGGCGCGCGGTAGTACGGGGACGTACGCGGCAGGAAGGGGAGGACCGTGGCCGCCGCGACGGCCGCCAGCAGCACCGCGTTGTCGCGCAGGGGGTACAGGGCCGCCATGTTCGGCAGCATCATCTTCGCCGGGAGGGTCATCACCAGGATCACCGCCACCGGCCACACATAGCGGTCGGAGGCGCGCTCGCCGACCCGGCCGACCACCGCTAGCAGCACCCACAGCAGCTGGTGCTGCCAGGTCGTCGGCGAGACGACGATCGCCGCGCAGCCCGTGAGGGCCACCGCCAGCAGCAGCTGGCCGTCGTGGGCGTAGCGGACCGCCCGGCGGACGCCCAGGGCGGCGACGGCCGCGCCGAGCGACAGGAACAAGCCGATCTCCAGCGGTCCGGAGAGGCCGAGGCGGAGCAGGGCGCCGTGCAGGGACTGGTTGGCGAGCGCGTCGGCGTCGCCGCCGAGTCCGACACCCGCCATGTGGTGCACCCAGTAGGTGTACGAGTCGTGCGGCATCGCCGCCCAGGCGAGCGCGGTGACCGCGGCGAACGAGGCGCCGGTGACGGCCGCGGCGCGGCGGCGGCCGGTGAACCACAGCAGTGCGGCGAAGAGCAGGACGGTGGGCTGGAGGGCCGCCGCCAGACCGATCAGGACGCCGGCCGCCCGCCAGTCCCGTACGACGAAGCAGCCGAGCAGGACCAGCAGCACCGGGATGATGCTGGTCTGGCCGAGCCAGAGGGTGTTGCGCACCGGCAGCGACAACATCAGCAGGCTGATCGTGACGGGGGCGGCCAGCAGTGCCGTCCGTCTGCTGACCGGCTGGGGCAGCGCACGCGCCACGACCAGGCCGAGGGCGGCGACCAGCAGCAGGGTGCCGAAGGTCCAGCCCCAGCCCAGGGCCTGTTCGGCCGCCCGGGTGAGGGGCTTGAGGACGAGTCCGCCGAACGGGGTCCCCGTGAAGCGCGTGGAGTCGTAGAGCGAGCCGTTGACGTGCAGCACGCCGTCGGGTCCGACCCAGGTCTCCAGGTCCGTCAGCCGTTCTCCGCGCGGGGTGCCGAGGACGACGGCCACCTGGCGTACGGCGAGGACCGCCGCCAGCAGCCAGAGGCCGAGACGGGCCGCGCGCAGACGTGCCCTCGCCGTGTCGGCCGCCGTCGACCCCAAGGCCTCCGCCGGCCGCCCGCTGTGCTCCGCATTCGCCACGCCTCGTCGGCCTCCCGCCCCGTCCGTCCCACGCGTCCCGTGCACGAAGTTCCCTATCGCACCCTATGAGGCTCGCATCGCCCCCTGACAGAGACGCAAGCCATCCCCACTTCACCTGACGTCCGCTCTCCTTTTGTCCGGAAGACGATAGTGCTCCCGGGGCCCCGCCGTTTCCACGGGCCGGGATACGAGACCGGACGCGGGTCCGGATACGGGCCGGCATACGAGACCGTCAGCGGGCCGCCAGGGGGCGGGAATTGGATGAGGCCGCGAACGGAACGGGGGCTTCAGCCGTACCGTCGTTGCCACCGCACCGCGCGCTGGCGGGTACGGAGAGTGCTGGAGGGGATACGAGGCATGGGCGGTTTCCCGCGGGGACGGCAGGCGTGGCGGAAACGGTTGCGCGGGCGGATGACGGCCGTGCTGCTGGCTCTGCTGGCGATCCAGCTCGGTTCGCTCGTCGCGCCGGCCTACGCCTGCGGCTGCGGTGCGCTGCTCCCGGGCGACCAGCGGCAGGTCGTGGTCGGCCGGGAGGTCTCCGTCGTGCGCTGGGACGGCGCGCAGGAACAGATCGTGATGCGGCTGACGGTCGGCGGGGACGCCGAGCGAGCCGCCTGGATCATGCCCGTGCCGCACCGGGCGACGGTCGACCTCGGCGCACCGAAGCTGTTCGACCAGCTGGCCGCGGCCACCGCCCCCGTGCACCGCACCCGCCACCACTTCTGGCCGCAGGACGGCGACTGGCCGCTGACCACGGGCGGCGACACGGCGGGCCCGCCGCCGCCAGGGGCGGGGCCGGGCGTCGGCGTGATCGGACGCGAGCGGCTCGGCCCGTTCGACGTGGCCCGGCTGACCGCCACCGATCCGGGGGACCTCGACGACTGGCTGCGCGCCAACGACTTCACCCTCCCGGGCCACCTCGAGACCGCGCTCCAGCCGTACGTCGACCGGCGCTGGGAGTACGTGGCGGTCCGGCTGACCCCCGAGAGCAGCGGGACCGCGCTGCGCGGCGAGCTCGAACCGCTGCACCTCACCTTCGCCGCCGAGACCCTCGTCTACCCGATGCGGCTGTCCCGGCTGGCGGTCACCCCGCAGTCGCTCGGCCTGTACGTCCTCGCCCCGCACCGCATGGAACCGGCCTCGCGGATCGGCGGCGAACGGCCCCGGGTGACGTTCGCCGGGCCGCTCGGGAAGACGACGGGGCCGCTGGCCGCGCTGGCGAAGGGCACACCGTTCCTGACGGCCGTCGCCCAGGAGTTCCCGCGGCCCTCGGAGATCTCCGGGGACCACGAGCTGCGCCGGGCGGCGACGGACGCCGCGTACCGGCAGGTGATCTACGAGGACCGGCTGCTCGCGCTGGCCGGCATCCCGGTGTGGCTGCTCACGGTCGTCGGCGGACTGGCCGTCCTGAACACCGTCGCGCTCGTGCTGGGGGTCCGCTGGGGCCGGGCCCGCCGGGCGACCCTGCCCCGCCCCCGCCATGCCTCGGGCTTCCCCCCGACACCCAGCACCGGAACCGGGGCGGCGATGCCGGTGCCGGTGCCGGCGCAGGTACCGGTGCAGGCGGAGGTACCGATGCCAGGTACGACGGCCGGGAGGCCTTGGCCGGTAGCGGGGTCGGCTGCGGTACCGGGCACGACCGCAGGGCGGCCCGGGCCGGTACCGGAGTCAGCGGCGCCACGCCCGACAGCGCGAGGGTCGGCGGCGGTACCGGGGACGGCTGGCGTCGGCCCTACGGCACCGTCCGCACCTCCTGGTGTGCCCTCGGCACCTGTCCCGGCCGCCCCGCCTGCCCCACTCATCCCGCCCACCGCGCCCCCCGTACCCCCGCGGCCGCCGTCCCTCCGCCGCACTCCCCCTCCGCCCCCTCGGCCCGCGCGGTCGTCCGCCCCCACTGCTCCTCCCGCCCCCGCCGCCCCTCCCGTCCGGCCTCCCGCTGCCGTTCCGCCGAAGCCGTCCACGCCACCCCGGGCACCCCGGACGCCCCCCATGCCGTCCGCAGGCCCCACTCCGCACCCGCCCACGCCCAGCACGCCCCCCGCGCCACGCACGGCGCCCTCCGCCTCTTTCGCGCCTCCCGCCGCGCCCCCTGCGCCGAACGGCTGAAAGCCCCGGCCGGGGATCCGTGGGGCTCGACTTAGCATTCCTGACGAGACATACCGCCGGATATGTCAGGTACACGAGAGGCAGAGCGCATGAGCGAGTCGCAGGCCTGGGACGCCGTCGACGCCTACTTCACCGACCATCTCGCCCCGGACGACGAGGTGACGGCGGCCGCGCTGCGCGACAGCGAGGCCGCCGAGCTGCCGCCCGTCAACGTCACGGCCAACCAGGGCAAGCTGCTCCAGCTGCTCGCCGAGATCCAGGGGGCCCGGACGGTCCTGGAGATCGGCACGCTCGGCGGTTACAGCACGATCTGGCTGGCCCGCGCACTCCCGGCCGACGGCCGGCTGATCTCGCTGGAGTACAGCCCCCGGCACGCGGAGGTCGCCACCCGCAACATCGCCCGCGCGGGCCTGGACAAGCTGGTCGAGGTGCGGGTCGGGCCGGCCCTGGATTCGCTGCCGCTGCTGGCCGACGAGAACCCGCCGCCGTTCGACCTCGTCTTCATCGACGCCGACAAGGTCAACAACGCCCACTACCTGGAGTGGGCGCTGAAGCTCACGAGCGTGGGCAGTCTGATCGTCGTCGACAACGTCGTACGGGGCGGGCGGGTCGTCGACGCGGACAGCGACGCGGGAGACGTGGTCGGCACCCGCGCCGCGATCGAGCTGATCGGCTCGCACCCGAGACTGAGCGGCACGGCCGTGCAGACGGTGGGGGCGAAGGGCTACGACGGCTTCGCGCTGGCGCGCGTGCTGGCCTAGCGCCCACGGGGCGGACAGGCCCCGGCGGCACCACCCTCCCCCTCTTCCCCCCCCGAAATTGTCACGCCTCGTGATAGAAGCCCACGTTGACGCTGCGCGGCCCGGTGCGGTCGAGGACGATGATCTCGCCGGAGCCGCCGCGCGCCAGCGGCATGGTCCCGCCGTAGGCGAGCGGCTGGGCGTACTGGCCGCTCACCAGCCGTACCTCGGAGGACGGCTCGTCCTGCGACCCGCGCAGCCACGAGACCTGCCAGGTGCCCTCGGGGCCGCACAGGAACTCCAGGTGCACCCGGGAGACGAACAGCCAGTCGTCGGGGGTCGCGAGGCGGCACACGGACTTGTCCCGGCCCACCCGGAGCACGGCACCCGGGTCGCTGGGCGAATCGGCCATCAGCATGCCGGCCGTGGCGCCCTCTTCCGTCCCGGAGACGGTGGCCATGGTGAGTTCGAGCACGTGCGCTCCCCTTGAAATGTCTTTGACATGCCTGTCGGCGTGCTGGGTCCTAAGTGTGCTTGTACAGCGGCCGCATGATAAATCGCCCGGCCCCACCGCGTCCGGCACAATGGACGCATGACCGAGCGCAAGCCACCGGGTGTCCCGTTCGAGTCCTGGGTCGACAAGCAGATCCGTGACGCGGAGCGGCGCGGCGAGTTCGCCCAACTGGCGGGAGCGGGAAAGCCGTTGCCGACGGGTGCGGACACCACGTACGACGAACTCTGGTGGATCAAGCGCAAGATGGCCCGCGAGGGCCTTTCCGTCCTTCCACCGACGCTCGCCCTGCGCAAGGAGGCGGAGGACGCGCTCGTGGCGGCGTACGCGGCGCCTTCGGAACGCCTCGTCCGGAAGATCATCACGGACGTCAACGTCAAAGTGCGCGACATGATGTTCAAGCCGCCGCCCGGCCCCCCGCTGGGCATGAAGCCGTACGACGTCGAAGCGGTCGTACGCGAGTGGCGGGAGCGCCGGGCGGCGGCTGGTGGTTCGGCCGCGAGGGCCGAAGGGGCCGAGGGCTCAGAGGTGTAGCAGCCGCTCGGTCAGTTCGCGGTAGTCCCGCAGGGCCAGCCGGAGCTGCTCGGTGTCGGTGGCCGTCGCGGAGCGGTCCTTGCCGCCCTCCGACCCCGACTGCCAGGACCCGCGCAGGGTGCGGCGTCGGCGGTCCACGGCGTCCGTGAACTGCGCGGCCAGTTCCTCCAGCACCTGGTCGGCCTCCGCGACGGCGTCGCGCGGGCCGTCGACGAACCCGACGACCGCGTGCCGCATGCGGGAGGCGATCCGGTCGCACTCGTCGTCCGGCAGGAGGGACTCGCCGTTACCGGTGTGACCGGCGGCCGTCGTCGGTGCGCGGCCCGTGACGGTGTCCGCCGCGCCCGCGTCCCGGTGCCGGGGCTGCGCCCCTTCCTCCGAGGCGCTGAGCGGGCCCGCGTCCCGGCCGGCGCCGGCCGCCCGGCCGCGTGCCGGTTCGCCCGCGCCGATGTCGGAGCCGAGCGGCGTCGGCTCGCCCACGGCTGTCGTACCGCGCGGCTCCGCCGACGTCCGTCCCCTCTCCCCCGGCAGGACGGCCTCCCCCGGCAGAGCGGTTTCACCCGGCGAGGCGGCCTCGCCGGTCCGTACGGGTGCGCCGGTGCGTGCGGCGTCGCTGCTGCGTACGGCTTCGCCGGTCCGTGCTGTCTCGCCGGTGCGTGCGGTGTCGCCGGGCCGCAGCGTGTCGGCGGTCCGTGCGGTGTCGCCGGACTTCGCCGCGCGGGCCCGGTCGCCCGCCGGTCGGCGGTTCTCCGGAGTCCCGCCCGGAATCACGTCCGGAATCGCGTCCGGGTTCGCACCCGTGTCACGCGTCGTGTCCCCCGTGGTGTCGGCCGTCGTGTTCGGCGTCTTGTTCGGTGTCAGGTCCGGCATGGCGGTCAGCCCTCCTTCGCCTGGTGACGGTGGAAGCCTCGCGGCAGGTGGTGGCCGGAGCGGGAGCCGTTCTGGCTCACGCGCTCCTGCGTGCGACGGTGGCCGGCGTCGTGGGAGGCCCCACCGACGAGGTCGTCGAAGAGGGCGCGCGCCTCGACCATGGCGGCGCGCATGTCCTCCGTGCCAGGTGCGCCGGACGTGCCGGTCGCGCTCGCCTCGTGCGTGCCGACGCCGTTGAGGCGTACGCGGGCGACCCGGTGGACGCGTCGGTAGCCCTGGACGTGGTGCGCGTGGTGGACGGAGAGGGCGGCGAGCTGCTCCTCGTACTGGTCGCCGTCCGGGAAGCCCCGGGCGCCGGCCACTTCCGCGAGCAGCCGGTCGGCCTCGGTGACCGCCTCCTGGGGCGAGTCGACGAACCGCTCCTGCGCGGCCGTCCAGCGGGCCTCGAACCTCTCCCGCTCCGCGGGCTCCAGCGTGCGCTCGCGCAGCCCGCCGTGCCGCTCCACGAGGGCGTCGAGCTCGCGCTCGGCGGCCTTGACGTCCCCGTCGTGCCGGGCCACGGCACGGTCGTACTCGGGCCCGAAGCGACGCTTCAGACCGTGTCCGCCGTGCGAGCCGCGGGCCCGCACGGCCAGAACGGCCGCGACGGCGACGATGGCCGCCACGATCACGATCAGAGCGATGATCACTCCTGTGGACATGCCTTGCCTTCCGATGTGTCGGCCCCACGGGCCGGTTCACGCATCGGGTTGCCCGGACTGCCTCTCCCAAACGGCCTGCGCACTTACCGGGACGAGGGTGCCGGCGCCTATTCGGTTGCGCGGCGGCGGGGGCGTCTTCGGACAATGTCCGCATGACGACGTCGCCGACCTGGACCCTCACCGCCGAACCCTTCGACGCCCCGGTCGCCCGCGCCCTCTGGCGGGCGTACTACACCGAGGTCAGCGACCGCTACTACCTGCTGCACGAGGGGCGCAGGACCGACCCGGTCGAGCTGGAGCGGGAGATCGCCGCCCACACCGGTGCCGAACTCGCCCCGCCCGGCGGACGGTTGCTCGTCGGGCGGTACGACGGCGAACCGGCCGGCACCGCGGGCGTACGGCTGCGGGACGCCGACACCGCCGAGCTCACCCGGGTGTTCGTCCGGGCGGAGCTGCGCGGCCGGGGCGGGGCCGCGCTCCTCGTCCGGGGTGCCGAGGACGCCGCCCGCGCGCTCGGCGCCACCCGGATGATCCTCGACACCCGCGGCGACCTCGTCGAGGCCCGTGCCCTGTACGCCCGGCTGGGGTACGCGGAGACCGCGCCGCACAACGCGGACCCGTACGCGGAGCACTGGTTCGGCAAGCAGCTCGGCCCGGACCTCAGGTGAGCCGGTGGTCGGGCACCACCCGCCCGCCGCGCGGCTGTTCCCGGTCCGAGCCGCACAGCTCGCTGTTCAGCTCCTTGACGAGCTGGACCAGGTCGGTGGGCCGGTCCGGGCCCCACCAGTCGCCGAGCAGCTCGGCCAGCGACTCCTCGCGGACCTCGGCGAGCCGGTCGGCGACCTCGCGGCCCTCGTCGGTCAGCATCATGTCGAGTCCCTCGCGTACGGCGAGCCCGCGCCCCTCGATCTGGCGGACGGCCTCGATGATCACCGGCAGCGGGACGGTGGTGTTCTCGGAGAGAGCGCTCGGCTCGACACTGCCGTACCGCCTGATCCGCAGCAGCATCCAGCTCGACGCCGGAAGGAGGTCCTGGCCGGCCAGGGCGGTGATCTTCCGGTAGATCTCGCGGCGGCCCTCGCGGGTGCCGAGGACGGACAGCGCCCGGCACACCTCGTCGTACGAGGACCGTTCCACCGGGTTGCTGGCGAGGGTCTCCGTCACGTCGGGCGCGGTGACCGAGCCGCGCAGCGGGTCCTCCTTGAGGAACCACGCCAGGACGAAGCCGACGAGGGCGACGGGGACGGCGTACAGGAAGACGTCGGTGATGGCGGACGCGTACGCGTCCAGGGCCTGCGGTCGCAGGGTCGACGGCAGCTCGGCGATGCCGCGCGGGTCGGACTCGAGTCCGTCCACCGAGACCCCGGGCGGGAGTTGCGCGCCCAGGAAGGCATCCGTGAGCTTGTCGCCGAGGCGGCCCGAGAAGATCGTGCCGAAGATCGCTACGCCGAAGGAGGCGCCGATCGAGCGGAAGAAGGTCGCGCCGGAGGTGGCGACGCCGAGGTCCTCGTACCCGACGGCGTTCTGCACGATCAGCACCAGCACCTGCATGACCAGGCCGAGGCCGAGACCGAACACGAAGAAGCAGGCGCTCATGGCGCCCGTGGAGCTGTGCTCGTCGAGCCGGTGCAGGAGGAGCAGGCCGAGCGTGGTGACGCCGGTGCCGGCGACCGGGAACATCTTCCAGCGGCCGGTGCGGCTGACGATCTGCCCGGAGGCGGTGGACGCCAGCAGCAGGCCGGCCACCATCGGCAGCATGTGCACGCCGGACAGGGTCGGCGAGACGCCCTGCACCACCTGGAGGAAGGTCGGCAGGTACGTCATCGCGCCGAACATCGCGAAGCCGACGATGAAGCTGATCACCGCGGAGAGGGTGAAGGTGCGGATGCGGAAGAGTTTCAGGGGAAGCACCGGTTCGGCCGCCCGGCGTTCCACGGCCACGAACGCCACGGCCAGCAGCACGCCCAGCACCGCCAGGCCGACGATCTGCGGCGAGGCCCAGTCCCAGGTGGTGCCGCCGAGCGAGGCCACCAGGACCAGGCAGGTGGCCACCGCGGCGATGAGGAAGGTGCCGAGGTAGTCGATGACGTGCTTCGTCGACTTGCGCGGGATGCGCAGCACGGCCGCGATGACGGCGAGCGCGACGACGCCGACGGGCAGGTTGATATAGAACACCCAGCGCCAGCTCAGATGCTCGGCGAACAGGCCGCCCAGCAGCGGGCCGAGGACGCTCGTGGCGCCGAACACCGCGCCGAACAGACCCTGGTAGCGGCCTCGGTCGCGCGGCGGGACGAGGTCGCCGACGATCGCCATCGACAGCACCATCAGGCCGCCGCCGCCCAGGCCCTGGAGCGCGCGGAAGGCGATCAGCTGTGGCATGTTTTGCGCCATTCCGCACAGCGCCGAACCGATCAGGAAGATGACGATCGCGGCCTGGAAGAGCCTCTTGCGCCCGTACTGGTCACCGAGTTTGCCCCACAGCGGGGTCGCGGCCGTCGACGCCAGCAGGTAGGCGGTGACCACCCACGACAGATGCTCCATACCACCGAGCTCGCTGACGATCGTGGGCAGGGCGGTCGACACGATCGTCTGGTCCAGGGCGGCGAGCAGCATGCCGAGCAGGAGGGCGCCGATGGAGACGAGAACGTTTCCGGACACGTGTTCCGCACGCGGATCCGCCGCCCTGCTGTGCGCGTCCAAGACCATGGATGCCTCCCGAGGCTCTGGTGACCCCCTCCATCGTGATCGGTGTGACCCGTTATGGCCTCTTGTAGTCGTCTTGCGTTCTGACGGAATACGACATTCCGGGGGTCGCGGGCGGCGGGGCATGTGAAGGATCTGCATAATCTCTGGAGTTTGAATGGGGAGGGACGAACACGTGATCGATCCGACGGGGCACCAGGGGCACTCGGGGCAGCAGGGGCTGCCGTGCCCGGAGTGCGGAGCGCTGCGCGCGCTCGACAACACCCCGTCCTGCGCCTGCGCCCAGCGCGCCTCCGAGGCTCAGCGCGACACGCGCACGACGGAGGCGGCCGCCGCGGAGGACTTCGATCCGTTGCGGATACGGCCCTACGTCGAACTGGGAACCGACGGCGGGGGCGAACCCGCGGGCGCGTTCGGGGGTACGGCCGCGGGTGCGCCCATGGGCTCCGCCGGCGCGGCCGACGTGACCATGCCACTCCCGACCGTGCCCGGCGTTTCCGGTGCTCCCCGTGTTCCCGGCGCGCCCGGCGTTCCGGCCGACGCGACGATGCCCCTGCGTACCGTGCGCCCCGCCGGCCCGGCGCCGGACATGACGGCGGCGCTGCCCACTCCCCTGGCCTCGTCCGCCTCCGAGCCCAGCACGACCGATCTGAGCCTGTTCGAGGCGGCGGACGTAGGCTCCGTACACCCCGACGACGAGGAACCGCACCGCCCGCGCCGTCGCCGCACGCTGCTGATCGCGACGACCGCGGCCGTCGTGGCCGTGGTGGCGGCGGCCGGGTTCGCCTCCGGGCTGTTCACCTACGAGAAGCCGACGCGGGACGGGGCCACCCCCGAGGACGTGCGGGCGGCCGTGCCGGACGCCTCGACCAGCGCCGCCTCGGCGTCGGCCTCGCCGAGCCGCTCCGCGTCCCCGTCGGCCTCCGAGGCCTCGCCGTCGCCCTCCGAGAGCGAGAGCCCGTCGCCCTCCGCGTCGGAGTCGAGTGCCTCACCGTCGGCGTCGCCCTCGGCCGATGCCGGGCAGGTCACGCCGACCGCCCGCGTGACCGGCTCCCTGGCGCCCGGCAACGGCGCGGACAACGACGACGACTCGGCCGAGGCGGTCGTCCTGCGGCGCGGCGACAAGGGCGCCGAGGTGACCGAACTCCAGCTGCGGCTGCGCCAGCTGTTCCTCTACAACGGCGAGTCCGACGGCACGTTCACCGGCGAGGTCGAGGACGCCCTGCGCAACTACCAGTGGTCCCGCGGCACGACGGAGGACGGCATGGGCGTGTACGGGGCACTGACCCGGGCGCGCCTGGAGTCGGAGACGACGGAGCCGTAGACCCCGCGGAACCGTGAGCCCCGCCGGGGCTCACGCCACGTGGATCCGCACCCCGGACTCATCCGTTTCGACCCGTACCTGGCGCAGATCGCGGACCACCACGTCGGGTCCGTGCGCGGCCGCCCGCGGCCCCACTCCCACGACCCGCATCCCGGCGGCCCGGCCGGCCGCGATGCCCGCGCCGGAGTCCTCGAACACCACGCAGTCGGCCGGGGCGATCCCCAGCTCGGCCGCGCCCTTGAGGAAGCCCTCGGGGTCCGGCTTGCTGGCGCCCACCGACTCCGCGGTGACGCGTACGTCCGGAAGCGCCAGTCGGGCCGCGGCCATCCGGGCCGTCGACAGCGGCACGTCCGCCGAGGTGACCAGCGCGTGCGGGACCCCCCGCAGGGAGGCGAGGAACTCCGGCGCGCCGGGCACCGGCACGACTCCGTCCATGTCGGCGGTCTCCTCCGCCAGCATCCGCGCGTTGTCCGCGTGGTTCAGGTGCACCGGCCGGCTGGGCAGCAGCACGGCCATCGAGGCGTGTCCCTGGCGGCCGTGGACGACCTTCATGACGTCGTCCCCGTCGAGCCCGTGCGTGTCGGCCCAGCGCCGCCAGACCCGTTCCACGACGGCGTCGGAGTTCACGAGGGTGCCGTCCATGTCGAGCAGGAGGGCGCGGGCGGTCAGGACCGGCATCAGCAGCTCCAGGTAGGAAGAGAACAAGGCGGCCCCGCCCGCCGGTCAGGGAAAACGAGCGGGAGCCACTTTGTTTCTCTACGGTACAAAACAATGCGGGTCCACCGCCACCCCGGCCGCAAGGCGCCGGGGAGCGTTCACCCGCCGTTCAGCTCGGCCCGGCCTCAGCCGGCGATCGCCTCCCACAGGCTCCACACCCCGAGCGCCAGCATCAGCAGCGCCGCGATCTGCGTGATCAGCTTCAGCGGCACCCGCTTCATCAGCGCCTTTCCGCCGACGATGCCGAGCCCGGCCACCGCCCACAGCGCCAGCACCGCGCCCAGTCCGACGGAGAGCGGATCGTCGTAGCGGGCGGCGAGGTTCGCCGTCATGATCTGGGTGAGATCACCGAACTCGGCGACGAGGATCAGCATGAAGCCCGCGCCGGCGACCTTCCAGAAGGACTGGTTCTCCGGCCGGCGGACCTCCTCCTCGCTCTCGTCCTTCTTCAGCAGCAGCACCGCCGCGCCGCCCAGGAACAGGACACCGGTCAGCGCGTGCACGAGCTGCTGCGGGAGCAGGGTCAGCACACTGCCCGCGGCGACGGCCAGCGCGACATGCAGCGCGAAGGCGGCGGCGACCCCGGCGAAGACGTACGAGGCGCGGTAGCGGGTGCCGAGGACGAGGCCGGCGAGCGCGGTCTTGTCCGGCAGCTCGGCCAGGAAGACGACGCCGAAGACGAGCGCCGTCACGGTGATGCTGATCAAGGTTCCTCAATCGGTCGGGGCTGCCCCACCGAGAGTCCTGAGCACTTCAGGAGAAGAAAGACACCTCGGCACGGCAGCACACATGTCATCCCTGCCGTGCGGCACGGATGTGCACTGCTTGCCGAAGGTCTCGCTGGCCGACCCTGTGACGGGTCCGCCTCCGGGCGCCGGCTCAGACGAGCTGAGCAGTATGTCGACGGTCCGGCGAAGAGCTACTCCCCTTCTGCGTTCCCCAGTGTACGAGATCGTTCTGCCATAAACCTTGTCGTGTCATGCCCACGTCACTAACTTCTCACCGGGCGCACATCTCCCCGCAATGTGCGGCCGCGAGCATTCCCTCGCTCGCGCTCCAACACCCCGCCTCCCCCATGGAGTTCGCATGTCGAAGTTCTACGCGCGTGGACGGCTGAGCATACTCGCCGCCCTCACCGGCCTCATAGCCTCGGTCGGGCTGCTCAACTCCCCGACCGCCTCCGCCGCCCTCCCCACCCCGGTCAGCGCCGCCACCGCCCGCACCTACCTCGCCTCGCTCACGGTGAAGACCGAGAGCCGCACCGGCTACGACCGCGACCTGTTCCCCACCTGGATCACCATCAGCGGCACGTGCAACACGCGTGAGTACATCCTCAAGCGGGACGGTACGAACGTCGTCACCAACTCCGCCTGCACCGCCACCAGCGGCAGCTGGTACTCCCCGTACGACGGCGCCACCTGGACCGCCGCCTCCGACCTCGACATCGACCACATGGTGCCGCTCGCCGAGGCCTGGGACTCCGGGGCCAGCGCTTGGACCACCGCCCAGCGCCAGGCCTTCGCCAACGACGTCACCCGCCCGCAGCTGATCGCCGTCACGGACAACGTGAACCAGTCCAAGAGCGACCAGGACCCGGCCGAGTGGATGCCGTCGGTCACCTCGTACCGCTGCACCTACGTCCGCGCCTGGGTGCAGGTGAAGTACTACTACAACCTCGCGGTCGACTCCGCCGAGAAGAGCGCGCTCACCAGCTACCTCGCCGGCTGCTGATCGACTCGTGACCGCAGGGATCTCCCCACTCTCCTCCGTCGTTCCGTACCGTACGGGGCGACGGAGGAGGGCGATCGCGTGGCCGAACTGCGGCTGGGACCACTACTGAGATACGCCGACGGCTCGACGGCGACCGTATGGATCGAGTCGAGCCGTCCGTGCGCCACCGAGGTGCGCTGCGCGGACGGTGCGGGCGGCACCGCCCACACCTTCCAGGTGGCGGGCCACCACTACGCCCTCGTCGAGGTGACGGGCCTGAGGGCGGGCACGGCCACGGGGTACGAGGTCTTCCTCGACGGCACCCGTGTGTGGCCACTGCCCGACTCCCGCTTCCCGCCCTCGGAGATCCGCACCCCCGCCGCGGTCGGCGCCGGTGACGACGGCGACGAGGTCCGGGTGGCGTTCGGCTCCTGCCGCTGGGCGGCACCCCCGGCCGGCGGGCACGACCCCGTGGGGCCCGACGCCCTGGACAGCCTGGCGGCACGCCTGGCCGCCGATCCGGCGGCCGAACGGCCCGACGTACTGCTGCTGCTGGGCGACCAGGTCTACGCCGACGAGGTCTCCGACGCGACCAAGGAGCGGATCGCCGCCCGGCGCGGCCTCACCGACGCACCGGGCGCCGAGATCGCGGACTTCGAGGAGTACACCTGGCTCTACTACGAGTCCTGGCTCGACCCCGAGGTGCGCTGGCTGCTGTCCACCGTGCCCAGTTGCATGGTCTTCGACGACCATGACGTCATCGACGACTGGAACACCTCCGCCTCCTGGCTGGCCGACATGCGGGCCACCCCCTGGTGGCGCGAGCGGCTGCTGAGCGGCCTGATGTCGTACTGGGTGCACCAGCACCTCGGGAACCTCTCCCCGGCCGAGCTGGCCACCGACCCGCTCTACGCCGCCGTACGCGAGGCCCCCGACGGCACCGACGCACTGCGTGCCTTCGCCTGTCGTGCCGACGCGGACCCGGCGTCCGTGCGGTGGAGCTACCGGCGTGACTTCGGGCGCGTGCGGCTGCTGATGGTCGACAGCCGGGCGGCGCGGGTCCTCGACGAGGGCGGGCGCTCGATGCTCCACCCGGGCGAGTGGACCTGGCTGCGCGAACAGACCCTCGACGGCCCCGGCTCCTACGACCACCTCCTGATCGGCACCTCGCTGCCCTGGCTGCTGCCGCATCTGGTGCACGACGCCGAGGAGTGGGACGCGGCGCTGTGCCGGGGCGAGCGCGGGGCGCGCTGGGCCCGCATCGGGGAGAAGGTGCGGCGGGGGGCGGATCTGGAGCACTGGGCGGCCTTCCCCGACTCCTTCGCAGCGCTGGCCGGGCTGATCGCCGAGACGGGGTCGGGGGCAGGGGCGCCGGCGAGTGTGCTCGTGCTCTCCGGGGACGTGCACCACGCGTACGTGGCGGAGCCGTACTGGCACGAGGGCGGCGGCCCCGACGCGCGGGTGCTCCAGCTCACCTGCTCCCCCGTGCACAACTCCGTTCCCACGTCGATCCGGGTGGGTTTCCGCTTCGGCTGGAGCGCCGTGGCCCGGGCGCTCGGCCGCCGGCTCCGCCGGCACGGCCGCTGTCCCCGGCCGCCTGTCGGCTGGCGCAAGAAGGGCGGGCCCTGGTTCGGCAACCAGCTCATGTTCCTGACCCTGCGCGGGCGTTCGGCCCGGCTGCGGCTGGAGCAGGCGCGGGACGACGGATCACTGACGCCGGTGCGGGAGTCCGACCTGACTCCCTGAGGACTCCCTGAGGGCTCCCGAGGGCTCCCTGGGGCGAAACAACCGGGTCACCTGGGGCCCACGTTGGCTACCGTGACGGCCGACGGCATGATGATGCGGACCGTCCGCTTCCACCGCGGCCCCGTGGACGGTCCGCTCCATCGCGCCCCACACGCCCGGGAGTCACCCTCTTGCCCTCAGTGAACGCAGACCAAGCCGGCGCCGGAGAGCCCGCACCGGACGCGGAGGCGACACCGTCGGCCACCGTTTCCGTCGCCCTCGTCGGCGCCGGGCCGCGCGGCACCAGCGTCCTGGAACGCCTCTGCGCCTCCGCGCCCGACCTCCTTCCGCCCGGGGCCCGACTGACCGTCCACGTCGTCGATCCCGCCCCGCCGGGACCGGGTCGCGTATGGCGCACCGCGCAGTCGCGGGAGCTGCTGATGAACACCGTGGCCTCGCAGGTGACCCTGTTCACCGACGACAGCGTGGACTGCGCGGGCCCCATCCGCCCGGGTCCGAGCCTGCACACGTGGGCGGCCGGCGAACTGGGCCCGGACGAGTACCCGACCCGCGCGCACTACGGCCGCTATCTGGAGTGGGTGTTCGCCCGGACGGTGCGTCAGGCCCCGCCGTCGGTGCGCGTCGAGACGCACGCGGCCCGCGCGGTCCGGCTCGACGACGCCGCCGACGGCCGCCAGGTCCTCACCCTGGACGACGGCCGGACCCTGCTCGGCCTGTCCGCCGTCGTCCTCGCCCAGGGGCATCTGCCGGTGATCGCCGACGCCGCCCAGCGACGGCACACCGCGTACGCCCGACGGCACGGCCTGCGGCACGTCCCGCCCGCCAACCCGGCCGACGTCGACCACGCCGCGCTCGCCCCCGGCGAACCGGTGCTGCTGCGCGGTCTCGGCCTGAACTTCTTCGACCACCTGGCCCTGCTGACCACCGGCCGGGGCGGCCGCTTCGTCCCCGCCCACGCCCCCGCGCACGCCGGCACCGGCACCGGGCGGGCGGCCCTGCGCTATCTGCCCTCCGGTCGCGAGCCGCGGCTGTACGCCGGCTCCCGGCGCGGCGTCCCGTACCAGGCCCGTGGCGACAACGCCAAGGGGCCGTACGGCCGTCACCGCCCGCTCGTGCTGACCCCGGAGGTGATCGCGGGGTTCCGCAAGCGCGCCGACTCCGGTGAGGCGCCCGACTTCCTGGCCGAGATATGGCCGCTGGTCGCGAAGGAGGTGGAGACGGTCTACTACGCGGCCCTGCTGCGGGAGCCGGCCCGGCACGGCCTCGCGGAGCGTTTCGTGCGGGAGTTCTCGGCCGTCCCGCACCGCGACGCCCAGGAGTCCGTGCTGCTCGACGGGTTCGGGATACCGCAGGCCGACCGCTGGAGCTGGGACCGGATCTCCCGGCCGTACACGGGACGGCGGTTCGCGCATCCGGGGCAGTGGCGGGACTGGCTGCTCGGCCATCTGCGCCGGGACGCGGAGGAGGCCGCCCGGGGCAATGTGCACGGTCCCGCGAAGGCGGCCCTGGACGTCCTGCGCGACCTGCGCAACGAGCTGCGGCTGATCGTCGACCACGCCGGTCTGACCGGCGCCTCCCGCCGGGACCACCTGGACCGCTGGTACACCCCGCTCAACGCGTTCCTGTCCATCGGCCCGCCGCGCCGGCGCGTCGAGGAACTGGCCGCTCTGGTGGAGGCGGGGGTGGTGGACGTGCTCGGGCCCCGGCTGGAGGTGCGGGAGGAGGACGGGGCCTGGCGGGCGCACGCGCCGGAGGTGCCGGGGTCGGCCGTCCGGGTGACGACCCTCGTCGAGGCGCGGCTTCCGGAACCGGATGTGCGACGCACCGCCGACGGCCTGCTGACGCGGCTGCTGAAGACCGGGCAGTGCCGTCCCCACACGGTGGACGGCTATATGACCGGGGGCCTGGACGTGACCCCGCGCCCCTATCACCTGATAGACCGTCAAGGACGGCCGCACGCAAGGCGGTTGGCCTTCGGAGTGCCTACGGAAGGCGTGCACTGGGTCACCGCCGCAGGCGCCCGCCCCGGGGTGGATTCGGTCACACTCTCGGATGCGGACGCGGTCGCGAGAGCCGCTCTGCGCACGGCGGCCGGGGCATTCGAACCGGGGACGGAGCCCCAGGCGGGGCCCCGGACGGAACCGCAAACGGAAGGCCGAACGGAACCCCGCCCGGAACCCGAACCATGGCTAGAAGTTGAACTTGCAAGCATCGATTAGGTGCGCCTAACGTGTGTCGCTCATTCGGTACCGCCGCCCCCACCGACCGGTCCTTCCCCCATCCGGGACCGGCCCGACCGACACCGAAGGAGCACCCCCCACCATGTCCGCTCGCCTCAACACCGCACAGCCCTACGCGGTCGGCCTCTTCCGCATCGTCGTAGGCCTGCTCTTCGCCTGCCACGGCGCGGCCTCGCTCTTCGGCGTCCTCGGCGGCGCCGCGGGCACCGACGGCGGCACCCTCGACGCCGGCACCTGGCCCGGCTGGTACGCGGCCGTCATCCAGCTGGTCTGCGGCAGCCTGGTGCTGCTCGGCCTCGGCACCCGGGCCGCCGCGCTCCTGGCCTCGGGCTCCATGGCGTACGCCTACTTCGACGTGCACCAGCCGAACGCCCTGTGGCCGATCCAGAACGGCGGCGAGGCCTCCGCGATGTTCTGCTGGGCCTTCCTGCTGCTGGTGTTCACCGGCTCCGGCGCCCTCGGCCTCGACCGCCTGTTCGCCGGCCGCTCGGCCACCGAGCGGGAACCCGCGGCGCAGAAGGCCACGGTTTCCGCCTGACCTCGTTCCGACAGCACCGTGATCCGCGGTCATCCGGGCTCTTCCGACGCCTGGGTGACTGCGGATCAGCACCTGGTGCGCACCCTTGGTGAACGTCCTGCACCGAACACATGAGCCCCCCGTGAATCCGCTGTCACACCCCGGGCGTAGTCTGTAGGGCTGTCATTGGCCGCACCTGCCGCTCCCCCGCGACACAGCGGCAAACGGTCGGCCGTCACGGGGGAGACACGGGGAGTCAGTGGTGTTCGAAAGTGTGGGGGCTTTGCTCGGCAGCCCATGGATCTACGCGGTGGTGGGCCTGTCGGTCCTCCTCGACGTGTTCCTGCCGGTGCTGCCCAGCGGGGTGCTCGTCATCACGGCGGCGACGGCCGCGGCGGCGGGCTCGGGCGCGGCGACCGGTCAGGTGCCGCACGACGTGCCGGACATCATGGTTCTGATCCTCTCCGCGACGACCGCCTCGGTGCTGGGCGACCTGGTGGCCTACCGGCTGGCCTGGCGCGGCGGTGCGCGCCTGGACCGGGCGATCTCCCGCTCCCGGCGGCTGACCACCGCGCAGGAACGTCTCGGCGAGGCGCTGGCCCGGGGCGGCGGCGCGCTGGTCGTGCTGGCCCGTTTCGCCCCCGCCGGCCGTTCCGTCGTCTCGCTCATCGCGGGCGCCGCCCATCGCCGCCCCCGCGAGTTCCTCCCCTGGTCCGCCCTGGCCGGCCTCTCCTGGGCGGGCTACAGCGCCGCCCTGGGCTACTTCGGCGCGCACTGGCTGGGCACGACGTGGCTGGCGACGGGGGTGTCGGTGCTCGCGCTGTTCGGCGCGGGGGCCGGTGCGGCGTACGTCATGCGACGGCAGCCGGCGGCGTAGCACGCCACCTGCCGGGCCCTGGCTGCGGCTGCGCTACATGCCCCGCGTGCCCTACGTGCCCTGGGTGTGCGCTGCCGCGCCCCGGCCGGCCCCGCGCACCTCCAGCCCGTCCAGCAGCTCCGCCGTGGCCGCGGCGATGACCTCGACCGCTCGCTCGAACACCTCCCGGTTGTGCTCGGCCGGTGCCCGGAAGCCGGACACCTTACGGACGTACTGCAGGGCTGCGGCGCGCACATCGTCCTCCGTCGCCTTCTCGGGCAGGGCGGGGGGACGCAGCGTCTTGATGCTCCGGCACATGTCTCCCAGTCTCCCCCGGCACCCCACCCTCGTGCCATGATCACCTCCGAGGCGGCCACCGCACCCGCGGGGCCGACCGACGAGAGGGACCACAGCACATGACGAAGGACATACTCAGCGTCGCCGTTCTCGGCCCCGGCGGGGTGGGCGGCCTGCTCGCCGCCCTACTGTCCCGCGCGGGACACCGGGTGACCTGCCTGGCCGGCGAGGAGACCGCGGCGGCCCTGCGCGCCGACGGCATCCGCGTCCACAGCACGCCGTTCGGCGACTTCACGGCCCACGTCGCGGCGGACACCGAGCTGCGCGCGCCCGTCGACGCGGTGCTGATCACCGTCAAGCACACCGCCCTCGACGCGGCCCTGGCCCGGGTCCCCGCCTCGGCTCTCGGCGAGGACACCCTCCTCGTGCCGTTCCTGAACGGCGTCGAGCACCCGGCGGTCCTGCGCGCCCGGTACCGCCCGGACCGGGTCGCCCCGGCCGTCGTCCGGGTCGAGTCGACCCGGGTCGCGCCGGGCGTGATCGAGCACGGGAGCGGCTTCGCGGAGATCGACCTGACGGGCGACGCCGTGCCGCGCCCGCGCCTGGACGCGCTCGCGGGGGTGCTGGAGGCGGCCGGCCCGGCCGTCCGCGTCCTGCCGGACGAGACGGCCGCCCTGTGGGCGAAGATGGCCTTCCTCGCGCCGTTCGCCCTGCTCACCACCCGGTACGGTCTGCCGCTGGGCGAGGTCCGCACCCGGCACCGCGAGGAACTGACCGCCCTGGTCGAGGAGACCGCCGCCGTCAGCCGCGCCTGCGGCGCTCCCGTCGACCCGGCCCAGGCACTCGCCCGCTACGACTCCTTCGCCCCCGGCACCAAGTCCTCCATGCAGCGGGACGCCGAGGCGGGGCGGGCCCTCGAACTCGACGCGATCGGCGGGGCGTTGCTGCGCGCGGCCGAACGGCACGGGGTTCCGGTGCCGGTGGCCACGCGCCTGGTACGGGAGTTGGCGGACGCTACCCGTTGACATGCTCCTCGCCCTGAAGGGCGAGGATTCTGGCCTTCCTTGACTGGCTGCCGTGCCGCTACGCGGCACGGTTTCCGGTTGGGAATCCGTGGCTTCCTGCTTCTTCGCGCTGTGCCGGGATTGCTCCTGGTCTTACCGGCGCTCCGCAGGCCGATACCGCCAGTCCGGCGGCCGTTTTCACGTTGATCGCGGCGTTACGTCACCGGGAACGTGTGAACGATCCGTCACCGTCGCGAGCAGGGTCCGGCTCCGCCGCAACTAGACCGCAACGCTCCGCGTCGCCACCACAAGATTCGCTTCACCCCCGGCGCAGGTCGACGTACCAGTCGTTGGATCTGATCGGGTTGCCCTTCGGGTACTCGAAGTCGGCCTGCCCGAGCAGGGTGAACCCGGCCTTGCGGCACACCCCGTTGGACGCGGCGTGCTCCACCTTGGGGAACGCGTGCAGGGCCGGGTGGCCGCCGTGTCCGGCCCGCTGCCGTACGACGTCGACGAGCGCCCGGGCCGCCGTCGCGGCGAGCCCTCTGCCCTGGAACTCGGGCAGGATGCCCCAGCCCGTCTCCCACACCGTCTCGCCCCGCCACTCGCGCTCCCAGTAGCCGATCGAGCCGACGGTCTCCCCGGTGTCCGCGAGCGTGACCCGGTACATGCGCCCGGCGAACGGCTCGACATAGCGCCGATGCCGGTCGGCGAGTTTCTCCTCGCTCTCCGGCCCGCCCAGCTGCTCCGTCATCGCGGGGCTGTTGGCCCGCCGGAGGAGCCAGAAGTCGCCCTCCGCCCAGGGCACCAACCGCACTTGTTCCCCATCGCGTTCCGCCATGCGTGTCACCCTAGAGGAAGGGTCCGACACCGGCGGTCGCCCGCCGCCGTGCGAGGCTGCGGGGAGGAACCAGTCAGTGCACAACGGGGCGACCCGCCACGCCTCGCTCTTCACCGGGGCGACGGCGGACGGCAGTTGGGTGGTCGTCCACCGCCTCAACGCGGACCCTGACGGCACGGACCGGTCGGGCCTCGGCATCCTCGACCGGAGCCGCACGGACACCTGAGACCACCCGAGGCGCAATCGAACATACGTTCACACGAACACCCCAAAGGAGCTCGCCACCCAAATTCGAACAGGCGTACCATTGCCGCGTGGCTACGACCTATGACTTTCCCAGCGACCTGCGCGCCGGTCAGGAGGAGCTGCATCAGGTCAGGGCCGAGCTGTCGGCCCTGCTGAAGCGACTTCCCTGGTCGGTCGAGCCCCTGGACGGCTTCAGTGACGACGCGGGCTGGCGCAAGACCGAGCGCCCCGCGTCCCCCGGCTGGACGGCCGACGAGCAGGCCGAGGTGGAGAAGCTCCGCCGCCGGGAGCACGAACTCGCGGTGTTCGTCACCTGCCACCGCTTCTGGGCAGAGGTCACACCCCCGGACCGGGTGACGGCCCGCATGAACCTCAAACACACCCGGGAAACCCCACCCCCGGACGACGCCTAGCCCCCGCCCGAACCCACCCGGTCCCGAGCCACCCACACCGGGACGACCCGCGGCACCCGCACCCAGGGCATGCGAAAGGGCCCCCGGATCTCTCCGGGGGCCCTTTCGCTCTCCTGGTGGGCGCGGACGGTTTCGAACCGCCGACATCCTGCTTGTAAGGCAGGCGCTCTACCCCTGAGCTACGCACCCGGGACGAGTCGACAGCCTACATTGCCCGGAGCCGTGCCCCGCAAACCCGTATCCGGGGGTTAGCCCCACCCCGGATCCGGGAGCGTGCCGGATCCTCCTGCGGCCGGCGGCTCCCTAGTGTCGTCAGGGCAACGCCAAGCAGCCCAGGGGGAGATCACCATGGCACGTACGTCACTTTCGGCCCGCGCGTTCCTCGTCACCGGGGCCGTCGTGGCCCTGGCCGCCGGCGCGACCGCCTGCGGCGCCGCCGCCGCCGACGACGAGCATCCCGATCACCGGGCCTTCGCCCTTCAGGGCGGCACGCTCACCATCGACTCCGACGACTCGGCGCTCGAGATCGTCGCGTCGGACACGGCCGAGGCGGGCAAGGTCGACGTCACCCGCTGGTTCCAGGGGTCGGTCACCATCGGCGAGGAGCCGAAGGTGACCTGGTCGATGAAGGACGACCGGCTGACACTGCGGATGCACTGCTCCGGTGTGGTGGCCGACTGCTCCGCCAAGCACCGGATCGAGGCGCCCCGGGGCATCGCGGTGAAGGTCGGGAGCGACGACGGCAGCGTCCGGGCACGGGGCTTCCGGAACGCGCTGAGCGTGCGCACCGAGGACGGCTCCGTGCACGTCACCGACTCGAGCGGGCCGCTGGAGCTGCGCAGCGACGACGGCTCCGTACGTGCCGAGGTCGCCTCCCGCACGGTGGACGCGCGCACCGCGGACGGCTCGGTCCGCCTGACACTGTCCGCCGTACCGGACCGGGTGGAGTCGGTCAGCGACGACGGCTCGGTGACGATCTCGCTGCCCGACGCGACCTACCGGGTGACCGCGAAGACCGACGACGGCGGGGTGGACGTGTCCGTTCCGCGCGACGAGTCCAGCACGCACGTCGTGAGCGCCCGCACCGCCGACGGCAAAGTCACTGTCAGGAACGCGAACTAACCGACCCGTGTGTTCGTCCTTAACCGGTGGGAGAATGACACCGGGCAGGGCGGATCACAGCACGGGAGAGGGATGTGACGGCGACACCAGCGCAGCCGTACTCGCCGTTGGTGCCGCGCGCACAGCGCCGCCGTGCAAGCCGGGGACCGCATGCCCTCCGGGACACCCTCACCCTCGTCGCCCTCCCCCTCGTGGCCGCCCTCGCGCTGCCCGCCGCGTTCGCAGGCGGCGGCACCCGGCGCTGGTTCGGCGGGCGGGCGGAGGGACAGCGGGCCGAGGCCCAGGCCGCCAAGGACGCCGCGGCGGCCGCCTTCTACGAGCTGGACACCGCCCAGCGCGACCTGCGGATCTCGATCGAGACGATCCGAGCCGTGGACGACTCGCCGGCCGCCCGGCGCGCCGTCTCCGACTTCGAGGCCGTCGGCAGGCGGATCGACGAGGCCAGCCATCAGTACATCGACGCCGTCGACGCCCATGACCTCGACCGGGACGACCTGGAGGCCTCGGCGGCCGCCCAGGCGCGCACCGAGCTGACCCGCGCCAAGGACGAGCTGGGCCGCGTCAAGCAGGAGCTGGACCGGTTCGCCGACGGGCTGGGCCCGCTGCTCGGCAAGGCCGAGACCCAGCTGGCCCGTCTCGCACCCGCCGTGGAGCGGGGCCGGCAGGCGCTGCTGGCCGCCTCGAACGCGCTGGACGCCGTGCGGGAGAGCGGGTTGCGGGCGGACGGTCTCGCGGCGCGGCTGGCGGCGCTGGCGCCCGAGCTGACGAAGCTGAACCAGGGCGCGGGGCAGCACGGCGTACCGCAGACGCTGGAGCGCGCGGAGCGGGTGGCGCGGGAGGCCGAGGCGATCCGGGTGGAGGCGGAGCGGCTGCCGGAGCAGGCCGCCGAGATCGACCACCGGCTCGTCTCGCTGCGGACCCGCGCGCAGGCGCTGACGACCCGCTCGGGGCAGGTGGAGCCGATCCTCAGCGAGCTGCGGCGGCGGTTCTCGGCCGCCTGCTGGCAGGACCTCCAGCACGTCCCCGACCAGGCCGGGGAGCACGTCCGGCAGGCCGAGGCGAAGCTCGCGGAGGCGCGCGCCGCGCGGGACGCGCAGCGCTGGCCGGACGCCACCGCCCTGCTGTCGACCGTGCGCGCCCTGCTGAACGGCACGGACGAGGCGGTCTCGGCCGCCGGCGACCGGCTGACCAGGCTGAACGCCGTACAGAAGGATCCGCAGGCGGAGATCGACCGGACCCGGTTCGCGATCCGGGACGCCCAGCGGCTGGCGATGGCGGGGCGCAACACCCCCGATCCCCGGCACGCGCGCCCGCTGGACGACTCGGTGGCCCGGCTGGAGCGGGCGATCGGCACGCTGGAGGGCCGGCACCCCGACTACTGGCACTTCCTGACCGAGACGGAGGCCGTCCGGCGGGCGGTGGCGGACGTGGTGGCCGGGATCCGTGAGGAGCGCGGCACGGGGCACTGACATTGCCGCGGGCGCCCGGCGGGCGGATATTGAAGGTACGTACGGCCTCCATCGGCGCATCCACCCTCAGGGAGGCGGAGATGGCCACACACGCAGTACACGGCCGGTCCAGGCGGCGCATCAGGTTCGACGAGCACCTGCCCGTCGACCACCGGCTGAACCTGGTCTACCGGATCGGCGCCGGGCTGATGGGCCTGGGCCTGATCGGCTTCGGGATCTTCGGCATCATCCACAACATCGGCTTCTTCGACACCGGCGGGGACGAGGTGTGGAGCCTCAACACCAACGGGGCGCTCAGCTGGCTGTCGGTCGCCGTCGGGCTGCTGCTGCTGGTGGGGATGGTGATCGGCGGGAACTTCGCGTCCACGCTGAACATGACCCTCGGTGCCCTGTTCGTCGTCAGCGGCTTCCTGAACATGGCCCTGCTGGAGACGGACTACAACTTCCTGGCCTTCGAGATCCAGAACTGCATGCTCAGCTTCGTGATCGGGATCCTGCTGCTCGTCTTCGGGATGTACGGCAGGGTGGGGTCCGCCCTGCCGCACGACAACCCGTACTGGCGGGCCCGCCACTCCGAGGAGTGACGGACCGGCCGGATCAGGTGCGGTAGGCGTAGAAGTACGCGGTCGGGTACGACGAGACGAGGCTCGCCACCGACCTGCGCAGGGTGTTGTTCGAGTGGTAGGTCACGTACGGCACGCCGCCGCTCTTGGCGGTGACGATCATCGTGTGGTCCTTGGACCCGTCGCGGTCGAAGTCCATCTGGAGGACGTCGCCGACCTCGAGCTGGTAGACGTTGGCGAGCGCGGTGGTCCGCTTGGAGTTCTGGGCGAACCAGGACCACTCGTTGACGCCGACGAACGAGTCCGACTGGATGTCGGCGTTGCCGAACCACCGGGTGTAGTCGTACACGTAGCCGGGGACGTGCTTCCAGCCGCCCGCCTTCAGGGACTGGCTGACGAAGTTGGTGCAGTCGCCGCCGGCGCCGTGGCCGTTGTAGTCCGGATAGTCCTTGTTGTAGACGTTCCAGTACTTCTCGGCGTAGGTCGCCATCGCCTTGTAGTCATAGGCGGTGCCGGTCTTCGGGACGGCGACAGGGTTGCGGGTGGTGGCCGCGCGCGCGGCGTTCGGCATGGTGTCGTCCGCCGTCGTGGCCGCCTTGACGGACGTCGGCTTGGTGAGCGCGTTCACCGCGAGACCGCCCTGGTCGGTGTCGCGGATGTCCGTCAGCTGCCAGTTGCCCTGCCGGTCGGCCTTGAACGTCAGCTCGTGGTGCGACTCGAAGCCGGTGCTCTTCGGCTCGTTGCCGCGGACCTTCTCGTAGGTCAGCGTCGTGCTCTCGGTGACCGCGGCCTTGGCGGTACGGCCGGTCACGCGCGTGGCGTTCAGGGTGACGGTGGTGCTGGCCTTGCTGTACTTCTCGCCGGCCTTCGCCAGTTTGTCCTTGCGGTCGCCCAGCGTGGACAGGGCGGCGTCCTCGGTGCGGGCCGTGCCGGAGGACAGCTTGACGTCACCGGAGAAACCGTCGGTCAGCGGCTTCGACCGGTCGCCCTGCTTGCCGGCGACCAGGGCGTCGGTGCGGTCGGTGAAGACCGCGTCCGCCAGCCGCTGGAAGGTGGCCTTGGTCCGGGCGTCGACCTTGGGGTCGTCGACGACGGCGGCACCGGCGGACCAGTTGGGCAGCAGAGCCACTCCGGCGACGACCGAGGTGGCGGCTGCCCCGAGTATCGCGACGCGGCGGCGGGTCGCCCTCAATTTCCTTGACTTCACTGATGTTTCCCCTCTTGCCCCGGCGGAGGGATGCCGGGAAGGGCATCTTTGCATGGCGTGTGTGGCTGTTGTGAAGAGGGGACCGGGTTGAGGTTTGGTTACTTCACGACGGTCGACCAGTCCGGGTTCTGCGCCGGATCCAGGGTGCGCAGCCGCTCGAGCGTCGCCGGCGTCTGCACCTCCATCCAGTCGGCCAACTCCTGGAAGGACACGCACTTGACGTCCTTCTTGGTGCAGACGTTCTCGATGACCTGGTCGACGGACTTCATGTAGATGCCGCCGTTCCACTCCTCGAAGTGGTTGCCGATGAACAGGGGCGCCCGGCTGCCGTAGTACACGCGGTTGAAGCCGGCCATGTAGGCGTCGACGGTTTCCTGCTCCCAGGTCGGGTACTGGGCCGCGTCACCGTCGACCTCGCCGTCGGACTGGTTGTAGAGGAAGTTGAAGTCCATCGACAGGCCCTGGTACTTGCCGCCGTCGTAGGGGAGCAGCTGGAGCGGGAAGTCCCAGATGCCGTTCTTCTTCGCCGGCCAGATCTGGAAGTCACCGGTGGAGCTGGCGTCGTAGCGCCAGCCGTAGCTCTTGGCGGCCTTCAGCAGGTTCGCCTGGCCCTCCAGACAGGGCGCGCGGCCGCCGACGACCGCCTTCTTGAAGTCGAAGGGCAGCGGGTCGATGTCCGTATAACCGGTGTTGGTCTTCCAGTTCTCCACGAAGGAGTAGAACTGGTCGATCTCGCTCTTCCACTCCTCGACGCTCCAGTCGCCGCCGCCCTTGGCGCCGCAGAAGTGGCCGTTGAAGTGGGTGCCGATCTCATTCCCCTCCTTCCACGCCTCGCCGAGCTGCTCCAGCGTGGTGCGGATGTGCTCGTCGGTGGGGAAGCTGATGGCCGCCGTGCCCTTGGGGTGCTGGGGCGGGGAGTACAGGTCCTTCTTGCTCTTGGGCAGCAGGTAGATGCCGGTGAGGAAGAAGGTCATGTGGGCGTTGTACTCCTCGGCCATCTTCCGGTAGTGCTCGAAGAGGCCGTCGTCGCCCATGAGCGCGCCGTCCCAGGAGAAGACCACGAACTGGGGCGGCTTCTCCCCCGGCTTGAGCGGAACCGCTTTCAGCTGCCCCGTCTGCGGCCCGGTGTACGAGGTGGAGCCGTCCCCCAGGACCTTCGTCTTGCCGTCCCACTCCGGTTCCTTGGTGGCCCCCGCCGACGCCTTCTTGTTGTCCCCCGAGGACGCGGTCGGCGCGGTGTTCGTCGTGCGGTTGAGCACCAGGTAGCCGGCCACCAGGGACGCGACGACGAGGAGCGCCGCCAGCGTCAGGAACCCCGGATGCGTGGTGGCGGGGTGGCGCGTTGCCGGAGCCTTGCGGCGACGGCCCGACGGTGACTTCATGTGCGGATCATTCTCCGGATTTCGGGGACGCGGGTGCCCGTCTCGGTGGTCAGCCGAGCGGGCTCATGGCACCTGACCAGATGCCGTAGGGAACGCTGTCGTCGGTCGTGCCGGCGATGCCCTTCAGTGGAAGCGGTTGCAGGCTCTTGCTCAGGTCGATGCGGTAGACGACGACCGCGGTGGACACGGCCTTGGCCGTGCCGACGTACCAGGCGGCGGTGTCGTCCTGGGTGGTGCCCGCCTTCCCGGCCACCTGGCCGAGCGAGCCGGCCCGGGCGGCCGACTGCTGCGAGGCGGGTACGTCGTCCGGGTGGGCGGTGCGGAAGGAGTCCGCGAGCGCGGAGTTGACCTCCTCGGCCACGTCGGCGCCGAACGCGCGGTCGGTGGCCGGGGTGTCCAGGACGACCTTGGTGCCGTTCTTGGTGATCAGGCGCACCGAGTACGGCTCGGTGTGCTTGCCGCCCGCGGCGAAGGTGGAGTAGCCGCTCGCCATGCGGATCGCGCTGGGCGTGGAGCTGCCCATGGACAGCGCGGGCACCTGCGCCCCGATGCTGGAGGAGAGCAGCCCGGACTTCTCGGCGGTGCTGCGCACCACGTCGAGGCCGGCGTCCATGCCGAGCTGCATGAACGGCGTGTTCACCGACAGCTCCATCGCCCGGTGCAGCGAGATCTGCCCGTACGACTCGCCGTCGTCGTTCTTGGCGGCCACCACCTTGCCGCTGCGGTCCCAGTAGGGCCCCTCGGGCGTCTTCACCGGCACCTTGTCGTCGCCGTCGTACAGGGTCTCCCCGGTGACCGGTGTGGTGTCGTCCCCGTCGCGGGTCTTGTGGATCCCGTTCTCCAGGCCGGCGGCGTACACGAACGGCAGGAACGCGCTGCCGGCCGAGACGGTGGTGGCGTTGGACTCGTTGTAGCCCTGCGTGCGGTGGTCCGGGCCGCCGTAGACGGCGAGGATCCGCCCGTCGGAGGCCACCGAGGAGGCGCCGTAATGGGCGGTCTTCGCGTTCTTGGGGTCGTCCTTCAGGGCGTCCTTGCGGGCCTTGGTGACGGCGTCGGTGAGCTGGGTCTCGCGCTTCTTGTCGAAGGTCGTGTAGATCTGGTAGCCGCCCAGGTCGAAGTCCTTGTCGGAGATCTTCCCGGACTTCTTGGCGTACTGGGAGGCGAGTTCCACCAGGTAGTCGGTCTGCTCACCGGTGTCGTACAGCGGGTTGGACTTGAGCGGCTCGGGGAACTTCGTGTACTTGGCGCGCTCGGCCTTCGACAGTTTGCCGATGTCGACCATCCGGTCCAGGGTCCACGACCAGCGCTCCACGGCCCGGGCGCGGTTGGCGGATTTCAGGGTCGGGTCGTACAGGCCGGCGCCCTTGAGCAGGGAGGCGAGGAAGGCGGCCTCGCTGGCGTTGAGTTCGCCGACGTCCTTGCCGTAGTAGGCCTGGGCGGCGCGCTGGATGCCGTAGGTGCCGCGGCCGAACCAGCTGGTGTTGAGGTAGCCCTCGAGGATGTCGTCCTTGCTCATCTGGTTGTCGAGCTTGAGGGAGATCATGGCCTCGGTGAACTTGCGGCTCACCGTCTGGTTCTGGTTCAGGTAGACGTTCTTGACGTACTGCTGGGTGATCGTGGAGCCACCCTGGGTGTCGCCCTGGCCGATGGTGCGGAACAGGGCGCGGCTGATGCCCTTGAAGGAGATGCCGGGGTCGCTGTAGAAGCTGGCGTTCTCGGCGGCCAGCACCGCCCAGCGGACGTCCTCGGGGATGTCCTTCAGCGGCATCGCCTGCCGCTGCACCCAGCCGGTGCGGGCCATCGGCGTCCCGTCGGCCCAGAAGTACACGTTGTCCTGCTGGGTGGCGTACGAGTTGATGTTGTCCGGGATGTCGGTGGCCGCGTAGGCGACGACCAGGAGCATGCCGCTCAGGCCTATGGACGTGAGGACGCCACCGAGACACTGCCGCCAGGAGGGTATCCAGCGCCGCCAGTCGGTACGGCCCGGGCGCGGGTACTGCGGGCGGAGCTTGCGGGCGTAGGGCGTGACGCGAGCCACATAAGGGGCCAGGAAGGCGAGCAGCGGGGCAAGGCGGGGACCCAGAAACGAAGATACCCGGGCAAAAAGCGAAGGGCGGGGTGCCTTTCGTCGGTTTTTCGAAGAACGCGGCTTTTCTTCGTCCCCTTCGTCGCCCTCATCGGGCATGTCCGGCATTGCCGGTATATCCGAGACCCGCAGTTGCATGGTCTCGTCCGGCCGAAAAGATGCAGGAAGCTTCAACTGCATTGTTTCGTCAGGCTGTTGGGGCTTGTCCCCCGGCCCCGCCTCGCTCACGACGCGTCTCCCTCCGCACTCCGTATTGCTCGCAGGCAGACGTACAGACTGACGAGGGCCTGACATGGTTGCCGTTGACGCGGCCGCAAACCTTGAACCCTCCCGACCTTGGAGTTCAACGCGGCGCTCTCAAATTACCAGCGCTCTTCGCGAATTCTCCACAGAAGAAATCGACAGAAGTGAACAGAGCCGAAACTGCTGACACCACGTCCGAGCATAGGGGCTTAGTCTGACGCCATGCCTCGCTACGAGTACCGCTGCCGGACCTGCGGCGACACCTTCGAACTGAGCCGCCCGATGGCCCGGTCCGCCGACCCCGCCGACTGCCCCGCGGGCCACGACGACACCGTCAAACTCCTCTCCACGGTGGCCGTGGGCGGCACGAAGTCCGCCCCCGCGCCCAATGCGGGCGGCGGGGGCGGCGGCGGATGCTGCGGCGGCGGTTGCTGCGGCTGAGCGCCGCCGGGCGATTCTCAGGAATTCTTCAGGAACTCCCGCAGGATGCGCTCCCCGGCCAGCACGCCCCGCTCGGGCAGGGCGGTGATGGCCGGGGCCGTCCAGGCGGCCTCGGCCAGCTCGCCGTGCCCGGGACGCCAGCCCCGGTCGGCGACCAGCAGCAGGTCGGCGTCGAGCAGCGAGTCGCCCGCCGCCAGCGTCAGTTCCGCGCCGGTGCGGCGGGCCACCTCGCGCACGGCCGCGCTCTTGGTCAGCGGCTTCGGCACGGCGTAGATCTTGCGGCCCTGGAGCGACACGGTGTAGCCGCGGTTCTCCGCCCAGGCCGCGAGCTCCTTCACCCACTCCTCGGGCAGCAGCTCGCGCTCCACGACCAGGTAGGCGAACAGGTCCTCGGCGACCCGCTGCTTGCGCAGCCAGAACGGGTCCGCCGTCTTCGCCAGGTACTCCTCCACCTCCGCGAGCGGCGCGCACTCGTCGGCCAGCCTGGCCTGCACGCTCGCGTGCCAGTCCTGATCGGTCACGCCGTCGACCAGCAGATGGCCGCCGTTCGCGCAGATCGCGTACTTCGGCGCCGGGCCCGGCAGGTTGATGCGCTGGTACTGCTTGCGCGTCCGGGTGGTCGTCGGCACGAACACCGCCCGGTCGCCGAGGTCGGTCAGCAGCTGCGCCGACGTCTCCGTCATGAACGACAGCGGCCTGGCCTCGTGCACCTCCACACACAGCAGCCGCGGCGCCCGCGCGTCCGGCATGGTCAGCGCCAGGGCGGCCGCCGAGTAGATGAGCGTACGGTCGAGATCGCTCGCCACCAGAACCGGCATCAGACCGTCACCGCCTTGCCGTCGGCACCGGTCGCGCCCCGGGTGAACTGCGGGTGGATCAGCCCCACGCAGGTGTACGGCAGGTCGCCGACCTCCTCGACGGGCACCCCTCGCTGTCCGGCGAGCAGCCGTACGTGGTCCAGGTCGGCGCCCGCGCCGGCCCGCGCCAGGATCTTCCACGGCACCCGGCGCAGCAGCACCCGGGTGGTCTCGCCGACCCCGGGCTTGACCAGGTTCACGTCGTGGATGCCGTACTCCTCGCTGATCCGCTCGACGGCCCGCCAGCCCTCCCAGCTCGGCGTGCGGTCACTGGCCAGCAGCTCCTTCACCGCGCCCCCGACCGCGTCCGCGACCTCGGGGAAGCGGGCGGCGACGGCGTCCAGGAAGGCCACCGAGACGTCGGTGCCGGCGAGCTCGCGGTAGAACTTCGCGCCGTGGAAGTCGTTCGGCCCGACCAGGTCGGCCCGCAGCACGGTCCGCGAGATGAGCCCCGAGACGGTCGAGTTGAGGCAGGCGGACGGGATCAGGAAGTCGTCCCGGGTGCCGTACGTCCGCACGCACGAGCCCGGGTCGGCCAGCACCGCGATCTCCGCGTCGAAGCCGGCCGCGCCGCCGCCCGCCTCGAACTCCTCGACCGCCGCGGCCAGTTCCCGGGTGATCGCGCCCTTGCCGGTCCAGCCGTCGACGAAGACCACGTCACGCGGGTCGTGATGGGCGGCCAGCCAGCGCAGCGCGTTGGCGTCGATGCCCCGGCCGCGCACGATCGACACCGCGTAGTGCGGCAGGTCGAGGCCGTGCCGGAACTGCGCCCAGCGGCGCATCAGCACACCGACCGGGGTGCCGGCCCGGGCGAGCGAGACCAGCACCGGCCGGGGGGAACGCTCGGCGATCACCGTCTCCGTGACCACGCCCACGGCCTGCGCGATCCGCGCCGCCGACGTCTCCAGCGCCGCGTGGAACAGCTCCTGGTACTGCTCGCTGGGCTGGTACTCGACGGGCAGCGACTCGGCGTAGTGTGCGCCGCCGCTCTGGATGGCCTCCTCCCGCTCCTCGGTCGGCGCCTCCAGCGTCACGTCCGAGAGGTCCTGGAGCAGCCAGCCGACCTCCTCGGGCGGGTACGAGGAGAAGGCGGGGCCGCGGAGGGGCTCGGGCAGCATGGCGGGTCTCTCTTCCGACAAGGCGGCTGCGTACAGCGGCTCGGGGACGTACGACGGCACGACCGCGAGGACGACGTGCGGGGTGTGCGCGGCGAGCTGGGACAGGAGACCGTCGGGAGCGTGCAGCTCCCGGGTGTCGGCCGCGGAGTCCACGACGGCGACGACGGCGTCGAAGCCACTGCCCGCGACGTTATAGGCATAACGCTCGCCGGGGCCGTCGGCCGGCTCGTCGTGCGCCGGGAAAACGATGCGGCTGCGTATCGCGTAGCCGGGGTCGTCGACCGCGAGGACGGGCGAGCGGGTGGTGGTCGAGTAGCGCACCTCGGCGGCCACCACCTGCTCCAGTTCACGGGCCAGCCTGAGCGGGGCGTACATCAGCTCCTCGAAGCCGAGTACGAGGACGCGCGAGGCGCCCTCGGGTATCGCCTCGGCGAGGCGGGCCGTCATGGCGGGCAGGGCGGTCTCGAGCCGGGCCCGGTGCTTGGGCGTGAACCCGTGCCGACCGCCGTCGGGGAGGCCGCGGGGCCAGTGCAGATCGACGCGGGTGAGGTGGCCCTCGGGGCGCGTCCGGAGGGTGCGGTCGTCTTCCGGGTGCGGGTCCGCTATGGCTGGTCGCGCAGTTCCCCGCGCCCCTGAGGGGTTGCCCTGCACGTCGGCCTCAGCGCTCTGCCGGGGAGCGGTCGCCGTCCCCTCGGGCCCCGTCCGGGCAGTGCCCCCGACGAACGCGGGGAACCGCGTGACAGGTGCCGACGGACCCGCGGACGGCCGATCACCGCTCGCGGCGGCCTCGGCCTCGTACCGGGCGACCAGTTCCTGGCCCTTTTCCAGCACCCCATCCGGCAGGAGAACCGTGCCGGAGGCGGCGGTGACCAGGTCGACGCGGGCGCCGATCTCGCGGGCGAAGTCGTCCAGACGGCCCGCGTCCGCCGCCGACCGCATGTCGACGAGGGCGACGACGACGTACCGCCGCCGCGGATAGCGCTCGTGCAGGGCCCGGATGGTGTTCAGGACCGTGTTGCCGGTCGAGAACTCGTCGTCGACCAGGACCAGCGGCCCGTCCCCGACCAGCAGCGCCGGGTCCTCCGGCAGCAGCAGGTGAGAGGTCGCGTGCGAGTGGGACTCCTCGAAGCCGCCCGCCTGCGCCACCCCGGCGACCGGGCGGCGGGTGGAGTGCAGGTAGGGGGCGGTGCCGAGGCCGTCGGCGACCGAGTGGCCGAGGCCGGTGGCGGTCTCCGCGTAGCCGAGGACGACCGCCTCGGCCGTCTCCTCGGCGCCGAGCAGCTCGCGCACCCGGCGGCCGAGGGCGAGCCCGTGGCCGTGCACCACGGACGGCGACTGCGGGACGTGCTTGCCCAGGACGTTGGAGACCAGCAGATGCGCCCGCTTGGGGTTGCGGCGCAGGGCCAGCCCCAGCAGGCCCGTCAGCGTGTCGTCGCCCACCAGCTCGACACCGAGCCGCTCGGCGACCCACGTCCCGGACCAGATCCCGTCGTCCCCGTTGTTCACTGCGTTGTTCATGCGTCCCTTGTGAGTGAGGTGGTACTTCAGCCGGGTATTCCGGCGGCGAGCAGGTCGACGAAGCTGACGCTGTCGTGCGCGACACCGAAGACCTCGGCGCGGAGCATGGTGCGCTCGGCCCAGGCGCGGTGCGGCTTCACCTCGTTCATCTTGTTCGTGTACTGCGACCGCAGCACACCCCCGCCGCCGCGTTCCGGCCGCAGGATGTCCGCCGCGTCGCTGTACTCCTCGTGACTGACGACGGACAGCGCGTGCACGGCCGGCACATGCGAGGGGTGGATGCAGGTCTTGCCCAGCAGACCGTTGGCGTGATCCAGGGAGATCTCGCGCAGCAGCCCGTCCATCGCGTGCTCTATCAGCTTCTCGCGCAGCTCGACGGCCTGCCCCTCCAGGAAGGGGCTGTGCCGCAACATCGGCTTGAACATGCGCTCGGGGACCCGGAAGTACTCCCACACGGGACCGGTCACCGTGAACCCGGTGCCGTCGGCCCGGCCCAGCATGTTCACCACGTCGGCGATCACCGAGGCGACGATCTGGACATCGTAGGCGGTCATGTCGGGCGCTCTGCGCAGCCCGTACGAGGAGCAGAAGTCCGTCACGCCGAGGCGCAGCGCGAGGACCCGGCTGCGGTACTTGTCGACTGCACGGGCGATGCCCTCCAGGGCGTCCACCCGTGACTCGCGGTACATCAGCTCGGGCGTCTCCAGGACGGGCATGCCGAACAGCCGCCGTCCGCTCGCCGTCTCGGCGCCCGCCAGCGCCTCCAGGAAGGGGATGCCCCGCTCCTCGGTGAACTTCGGGAAGACGAACCCGCTGAGCAGCTCCACGGTGGCCCCGAGCCGCCGGACCAGGTCGAGGATCTGCTCGGGCGTCCGCACCCGGATGAAGAGCAGCGGCAGCTCCACGCCCTGTGTGTCCCTGCGCCCCGCCAGATCGGCGAACTGCCGGACCAGGTTCTCCTCGCCGGCCTCGACGTCCTCGTCTCCGATGGAGTCCTCCAGGCACAGCACCATCGACACCACGCCGCGCCCGGTCTGCTTGACGATGTCGTCCGCCAGCCGGGGCCGGGTGGCCGGGCTGTACAGCGTGGCGCCCAGAGCCGCGGAGAGCAGCCTGGCCGGCGAGTCGGTGTCGAAGACACACGGCTCCCGGTAGAAGAGGCGCTGTCGCACCTCAGGGGCGAGGTGCCCGAAATGACGCATAAATCTCCCCCGTGGTGCAAGGTAACTCTGTGGATTCGGTATGAGGTGGCCGGTAATAGTACGTAGGGATCCATGTCAGAGGTTCCCACCCGGCATGAATTTCAGGTAACTCGCGGATGAGACTTGCCGTGTACCCCGCGTTGTCGTGAGCAGGCCCGAGAAGGCAGGATGACCGCATGACGCACGCGATGCTGAAGGGGTCGAACGTCCCGCTGAAAGCCACCACGGTACGCGCCGTGCTGCGCTGGACCCCCGGACAGGGGGTCCCGGACGTCGACGCCTCGGCGCTGCTCCTCGGCCTCGACGGCCGTGTGCGCTCCGACGAGGACTTCGTCTTCTACAACCAGCCCCGGCACCCTTCCGGGAAGGTGTGGCGGCTCGGCAAGAAGCGCGTCGCCGAGGGCCTCACGGACACCATCCAGACGGATCTGTCCGGTGTCGAGTCCGGCGTCGGCCAGATTCTGCTGGTCGCTTCGGCGGACGGCGTGACGTTCGACCGCGTACGTTCCCTCACCATCGTGCTGTACGACGCGGCAGCCGACGGCGAGCCGCTGGCCACGTTCGACATCCGCCCCGAGACGGGCGAGGAGACGGCGCTGATCTGCGGCGAGCTGTACCGGCGCGGCGAGGGCTGGAAGTTCCGCGCCCTGGGCGAGGGCTACTCCAACGGTCTCAAGGGCCTGGCCACCGACTTCGGCATCTCGGTGGACGAGTCGGAGGAGGCGTCGGGCGCGGCTCCCGAAGCGGCCCCGCAGACTCCCAGCCTCTCCCAGCCCCTGCCGCCCGAGCAGCCGGCCTCGGCCGTCCCCCAGCAGCAGCCGGCGTACGGCTACCCGGCCAGTCTCCCGACCTACGGCTACGGCTATCCGGACGGGTCCTTCCGGCTTCCCCCGCAGGGCCCCCAGTTCGTCGGACGGTGAGCCGCCGGGGGTCCGGGCGCTACTTCTCGACCTTCGTCTTGTAGCCCCGGCCCCATGTCAGCCCCCAGCCGTACAGACGGTCCAGTTCCGCCTGGAACCCGTAGACGAACCGCACCTCACGCCGGACCATGAGCTCGTCCTTCACGTTCTCGATCATGACCACCGCGCAGGACCGGGCCTGCGGGTGCCGTTCGTCGAGGCCTATCTCGATCCGCGGCCCGTTGCTGGGGTACAGCGTGACGATCGCGTGCGTACGGTCGAAGGCCGGCGTCTGGTCGTAGATGTAGACGAAGACCAGCAGCCGCTTGATCTGCTCCCGGTGGTCGAGGTTGACGTACATCGTCTCGCCGGACGCCGACCCGAACCGGTCGTCCCCGCTCAGCTTCACGTACGGGGCGCCGTTCACGTCCCCCAGCAGGCCGCCCAGCGGCTGCACGACCCCCTTCGTCCCGTCGGCCAGCTCGTACAGGCAGCCGAGGTCGAGGTCGACGTTCACCATGCTCTGGCTGTGTCCGACGACCTCCGGGGGCCGCAGGGCCTTGAAGGGGTGCCGCAGCAGGCTCTCCCGCTGCAGGCCGCCGATGTCGGACGTGCGCATCCGCCAGGTCAGGTTGACGCGCAGGTTGCCGGTCGCGGCACCCTGCTTGGTCAGGGAGACCTGGTGATGCCGCTTGGTCAGCTCGATCGCGTTGGTGGCCGCGTTGCCCGAGTCGAAGTCGGCGGCCCGGCTGCCCAGGAGCCCGTCGAAGATGCCCATTCCCGCCCCCACGTCCACTGATGAAAACCGGCGGGGCGGCCGGTGGAGGACTCGTCCTCACCGGCCGCCCCGCTCAGAGCGTTCCTCGCTCAGAAGGTGATCACACCCCGGACGAGACCTCAGTCTTCTCGTCCGAGCCCTGGGCTTTTCCCTCGGCCGCCGCCAATGCGCGGTTGCGGCGGACGGAGGACAGGAAGGACCACCCGATCAGGACGACACCGACGAGGCCGGTGATGACCTCGTTGATCTGGTACTGGATGGTGACCATGAGGATCACGGCGAGGGCGCCGATCGCGTAGTGCGCGCCGTGCTCCAGGTAGACGTAGTCGTCGAGGGTGCCCTGGCGGACCAGGTACACGGTCAGCGAACGGACGTACATCGCGCCGATGCCCAGACCCAGCGCCATCAGCACGATGTCGTTGGTGATGGCGAAGGCGCCGATCACGCCGTCGAAGGAGAAGGACGCGTCGAGGACCTCGAGGTAGAGGAACATGAAGAACGCGGCCTGACCGGCCAGGACGACCGGCGAACGCTTCTTGCCGGTGCGCGCGGCCTCTTCCTCCTCCTCGTGCTCGCGTTCCTCCTCTTCCTCGAGCTTGTCCTCGAAGTAGCCGGAGAGCCCGCCGACGACCATGTACGTGATCAGACCGGCGATGCCGGAGATCAGTACCGTCTCCGCCTTGTCGGCGTGCGCGCCGCCGTGCTGGTGGGCGTGGGCGGCGAAGGTGAAGGAGGTGATCAGCAGGACGATCAGCGCGATGCAGACCGACAGCATGTCGACCTTGCCGAGCTTGGCCAGCGGGCGCTCGATCCAGCGCAGCCACTGGATGTCACGGTCCTCGAAGATGAAGTCCAGGAAGATCATCAGCAGGAACATGCCACCGAAGGCGGCGATCGACGGGTGGGCGTCGGTGACCAGCTGCTGGTACTGGTCCTTGTCGTTGAGCGCGAGGTCGACGGCGTCGATCGGGCCGATCTTGGCGCTGATGGCGACGATCACGACGGGGAAGACCAGCCGCATGCCGAAGACGGCGATGAGCACACCGACGGTGAGGAAGATCTTCTGCCAGAAGGCACTCATCTTCTTCAGGATCCCGGCGTTGACCACCGCGTTGTCGAAGGACAGCGAGATCTCGAGGATGGAGAGGATCGCCACGATGCCGAAGGCCTCCCACCCCCCGTAGAAGACCGCTGCGACCAGGCCGAGCGCGGTGACCGCGAACGACCAGCCGAAGGTTTTCAGAAGCACTGGCTACCCAATCGTGTCTGGGGGTCCCCCCAAGCGAAGCTTGGGGGAAGTTCTCCCCCGCGCCGTACTCGGTTTTACGAAACGTTGACTCCGAAGTCTAGAGCGATGCCCCGCAGCCCCGACGCGTACCCCTGCCCCACCGCCCTGAACTTCCATTCGCCCTGGTAGCGATAGAGCTCACCGAAGATCATCGCGGTCTCCGTGCTGGCGTCCTCGCTGAGGTCGTAGCGGGCGAGTTCCTGCCCGTCGGCCTGGTTGACGACGCGGATGAAGGCGTTGGAGACCTGTCCGAAGGTCTGACCCCGCTCGTCGGCCATGTGGATGGAGACCGGGAAGACGATCTTGTCGCACTGCGGTGGCACCTTGGAGAGGTCCACGAGGAGCGACTCGTCGTCGCCTTCGCCCTCACCGGTGAGGTTGTCGCCGGTGTGCTCCACCGAGCCGTCCGGGCTCTTGAGCTGGTTGTAGAAGACGAACCATTCGTCCCCCATCACCCGCCCGCTGTTGCACAGCAGCGCACTGGCGTCGAGGTCGAAGGGGGCTCCGGTGGTGGAGCGCGCGTCCCAGCCGAGCCCGATCATCACCTGAGTGAGGTTCGGCGCGGCCTTGGACAGGGAGACATTGCCTCCCTTGGCGAGCGTGACGCCCATGATTGCTGGTCCTCCCCTAGGTGGTGCTCAGGTGCTTCCTCTTCGGTTGTCCTGCACGTCCGGCGCCGCCCGTAAACGGTGCGGCGCCGGACGGTCGGACCTCCGGTCCCCGCGGGTGGCTCAGACGTTGACGCCGAAGTCCTGCGCGATACCGCGCAGACCCGACGCGTAGCCCTGTCCGATGGCCCGGAACTTCCACTCCGCGCCGTGCCGGTACAGCTCGCCGAAGACCATCGCGGTCTCGGTCGACGCGTCCTCGCTGAGGTCGTAGCGGGCGATCTCGGCGCCGCCGGCCTGGTTCACGACGCGGATGAACGCGTTGCGGACCTGGCCGAAGGACTGCTGCCGGTTCTCGGCGTCGTAGATCGACACCGGGAAGACGATCTTGTCGACGTCGGCCGGGACACCGGCGAGGTTGACCTTGATCGCCTCGTCGTCGCCCTCGCCCTCACCGGTGGTGTTGTCACCGGTGTGCTCGACCGAGCCGTCGGGGCTCCTGAGGTTGTTGAAGAAGACGAAGTTGGCGTCACTGGCGACCTTGCCGGCGTTGTTCACCAGCAGCGCGCTGGCGTCCAGGTCGAAGTCGGTGCCGGTCGTGGTGCGGACGTCCCACCCCAGACCGACGATGACCGCGGTCAGGCCCGGGGCCTCCTTGGTCAGCGATACGTTGCCGCCCTTGCTGAGGCTGACTCCCACAAGTCCTCCATTGGTGTCCTGGGGCGGGGAGCCCCTGGTGCGTCGGATATCGGATCAACGAGTCGATCCTAGTGACGGGTTCCCGCCCCACGCAGGCCCTGGAGCCGAAGAATCACAGGGTGTCGAGCGCGGCGACGTACTCGCCGAGGTCCCTGGCGTCCGGGAGCGCGTTGACGACGGTCCAGCGCACCAGGCCCTCCTTGTCGATGACGAAGGTGCCGCGCACCGCGCAGCCCTTGTCCTCGGCGAAGACGCCGTAGGCGCGACTGACCTCACCGTGCGGCCAGAAGTCGCTGAGCAGCGGGTATTCCAGGCCCTCCTGCTCGGCGAAGACGCGCAGGGTGTGGATGGAGTCGTTGGAGACGGCGAGCACCTGGGTGTCCCGGTCGGCGAACTTCGGCAGGTTGTCGCGCACCTCGCACAGCTCGCCGGTGCACACGCCGGTGAAGGCGAAGGGGTAGAAGAGCAGGACGATGTTCTTAGGGTTCTCGCCCCCGCGGAAGTCGGAAAGCCTCACGGCCCGGCCGTGGTTGTCCTTGAGCTCGAAGTCGGGGGCCTTGTCGCCGACCTGGATCGCCATCGCCTGGTTTTCCCTTCGGTGGGGGCTGTCTGGGTGAGTCCACCCTACGCAGCGACCACCGAAGACCGCCGGACGGGCTGAGTACGAGGACCCAGCCCGCCCGGCGTCACTTCACATCACTTCTTCGGACGTCACTCCCTGGACGTCACTTCTTGGACTTCGCGGCCTTGGGCGTCACCAGCCGGCTGCCACTCCAGTCCTTGCCCACGCTGACGCTCTTGCTGGCCGACAGACCCGCAGTCGTCGAGGCTTCGGAGATGTCGCTCGGCTCCACGTATCCCGTACGGCCGGTCTTCGGCGTCAGGAGGAGGATCGACCCGCCTTCTTCGATGTACGTGGTGGCATCCACCAGCGCATCCGTCAGGTCTCCGTCATCGTCGCGGAACCAGAGCACCACGGCGTCGGCGACGTCGTCGTAGTCCTCGTCCACCAGATCGCTGCCGATGACTTCCTCAATGGACTCGCGGAGCTCCTGGTCGACGTCGTCGTCGTAGCCGATCTCCTGGACCACCTGCTCGGGCTGGAAACCCAGCCTGACGGCAGGGCTGGTCCGCTCCTCCGCGTGGTCCGCGGTCGCGCTCACGGGTTGCCTCCTGATCATGTTTTGGGGAATTACTCAGCCACGCGCGTGCGCGAAGCATTGGCCGTAGTCCACACGGACGGGACGGATCGCGCAAGTACCCGGCGGTTCGGACCGCCGAAACGGTGACGATCCTGGCCGTGTCGACGCAACTCCAGGCACGCGATTCGGACGGATGGTGACGTACACCACACCTATCTGCCCTGTTTGCGTATTTGAGAACCATCCAAGGGTACGAGATTCGAACGAGTGCCGGTTACCTCGGGGTAGAGATGACGTTTGCGGCCCCTAGGTACACGATGGGGGGCGGTGCAGGCACTGGAGAGTCAGCGAGAACACCCCGCGAGGCACCCGCGAGGCACGAACGAGAAACACCGTCCCACCCAGCCCTCTGACAGGTAAGGAACAGCGTGGCTTCCGGATCCGATCGCAACCCGATCATCATTGGCGGCCTTCCGAGTCAGGTTCCTGACTTCGACCCCGAGGAAACCCAGGAGTGGCTCGACTCCCTCGACGCCGCGATCGACGAGCGCGGCCGGGAGCGGGCCCGCTATCTGATGCTCCGGCTGATCGAACGGGCCCGCGAGAAGCGTGTGGCCGTGCCCGAGATGCGCAGCACGGACTACGTCAACACCATCCCCACCCGGGCCGAGCCCTTCTTCCCGGGCAACGAGGAGATCGAGCGCCGGATCCTCAACGCGACCCGCTGGAACGCGGCCGTGATGGTGTCCAGGGCTCAGCGGCCGGGCATCGGGGTGGGCGGTCACATCGCCACCTTCGCCTCCTCCGCGTCCCTCTACGACGTCGGCTTCAACCACTTCTTCCGCGGCAAGGACGAGGGCGACGGCGGCGACCAGGTCTTCTTCCAGGGTCACGCCTCCCCGGGCATCTACGCGCGCGCGTTCCTGCTCGACCGGCTGAGCGAGCAGAACCTGGACGCGTTCCGCCAGGAGAAGTCGAAGGCGCCGAACGGGCTGTCCTCGTACCCGCACCCGCGTCTGATGCCGGACTTCTGGGAGTTTCCGACCGTGTCGATGGGTCTCGGCCCGATCGGCGCGATCTACCAGGCGCGGATGAACCGCTACATGCAGGCGCGCGGGATCGCCGACACGTCGAAGTCGCATGTGTGGGCGTTCCTCGGCGACGGCGAGATGGACGAGCCGGAGTCGCTCGGCCAGCTGACCATCGCCGCACGTGAGGGCCTGGACAACCTGACCTTCGTCGTCAACTGCAACCTGCAGCGCCTGGACGGGCCGGTGCGCGGCAACGGCAAGGTCATCCAGGAGCTGGAGTCGGTCTTCCGGGGTGCCGGCTGGAACGTGATCAAGCTGATCTGGGACCGCTCCTGGGACCCGCTGCTCGCCCAGGACCGCGACGGCACCCTCGTCAACCGGATGAACACGACCCCGGACGGCCAGTACCAGACCTACGCCACCGAGTCCGGCTCCTACATCCGCGACCACTTCTTCGGCGACGACCAGCGGCTGCGCGCGATGGTCGAGGGCATGACCGACGACCAGATCCTGCACCTGGGCCGCGGCGGTCACGACCACCGGAAGATCTACGCGGCGTTCAAGGCGGCCGTGGAGCACACCGGCCAGCCGACGGTCATCCTCGCCAAGACGGTCAAGGGCTGGACACTGGGGCCCAACTTCGAGGGCCGCAACGCCACGCACCAGATGAAGAAGCTGACGGTCTCCGACCTCAAGGGCTTCCGCGACCGGCTGCACCTGCCGATCTCCGACAAGGAGCTGGAGGGCGGCCTCCCGCCGTACTTCCACCCCGGGCGGAACTCGGAGGAGATCCAG
The DNA here is from genome assembly GCF_042880655.1 of Streptomyces sp. NPDC058295. NCBI lineage: Bacteria > Bacillati > Actinomycetota > Actinomycetes > Kitasatosporales > Streptomycetaceae > Streptomyces > Streptomyces sp. NPDC058295. The sequence continues at coordinate 46,634 of NZ_JBHVYO010000016.1, read as the reverse complement.
TACATGCACGACCGCCGCAAGGGCCTCGGCGGTTATGTCCCGACCCGTGTCGTGCGTTCGAAGCCGCTTGCGCTGCCGGACGACAAGACGTACGCGAGTGTGAAGAAGGGCTCGGGCCAGCAGTCCATCGCGACGACCATGGCCTTTGTGCGGCTCCTCAAGGACCTCATGCGGGACAAGGAGATCGGTAAGCGCTTCGTACTGATCGCGCCGGACGAGTACCGCACGTTCGGCATGGACTCCTTCTTCCCGAGTGCGAAGATCTACAACCCGCTCGGCCAGCAGTACGAGGCGGTGGACCGGGATCTGCTGCTCGCCTACAAGGAGTCGCCGACCGGGCAGATGCTGCACGACGGCATCTCGGAGGCCGGCTGCACGGCGTCCCTGATCGCGGCGGGCTCGGCGTACGCCACCCACGGCGAGCCGCTGATCCCGGTCTACGTCTTCTACTCGATGTTCGGTTTCCAGCGCACCGGCGACCAGTTCTGGCAGATGTCGGACCAGCTGGCGCGCGGTTTCGTGCTCGGTGCGACCGCCGGCCGGACGACCCTGACCGGCGAGGGCCTCCAGCACGCGGACGGCCACTCGCAACTGCTCGCCTCGACGAACCCGGGCTGTGTCGCCTACGACCCGGCGTTCGGCTTCGAGATCGCGCACATCGTGCGGGACGGTCTGCGCAGGATGTACGGCAGTTCCGCCGAGCACCCGCACGGTGAGGACGTCTTCTACTACCTGACCGTCTACAACGAGCCGATCCAGCACCCGGCCGAGCCGGACGACGTGGACGTCGAGGGCATCCTCAAGGGCGTCCACCGCTTCAGCGCGGGCACCTCGGGGTCGATCCCGGCGCAGATCCTCGCGTCCGGTGTGGCCGTCCCCTGGGCGGTCGAGGCGCAGAAGATCCTCGCCGAGGAGTGGAACGTCAAGGCGGACGTCTGGTCCGCGACCTCCTGGAACGAGCTGCGGCGCGAGGCCGTCGAGGTCGAGCGGCACAACCTGCTGCACCCGGAGGAGGAGCAGCGGGTGCCGTACGTGACGCGGAAGCTGGCCGGGGCCGAGGGGCCGTTCGTGGCCGTCTCGGACTGGATGCGGTCGGTCCCCGACCAGATCGCGCGCTGGGTGCCGGGCACCTACCAGTCGCTGGGCGCGGACGGCTTCGGCTTCGCGGACACCCGGGGAGCGGCTCGCCGCTTCTTCCACATCGACGCGCAGTCGATCGTGGTGGGGGTGCTGACCGAGCTGGCGAAGGAGGGCAAGGTCGACCGGTCGCTGCTGAAGCAGGCCATCGACCGGTACCAGCTGCTGGACGTGTCGGCGGCGGACCCGGGGGCGGCCGGAGGCGACGCGTAGCGCTCGGCGTGCGAAGGGGTGGTGAAGCCGCGGCTTCACCACCCCTTACTCGTTCTTTACGATGCGGGCATGCAAGAACAATCGGCGCAGAGCCGGTGGGAGCTCTGGACCCAGCGACCGCTGCTGGGCCTCGCCGTGGTGTTCGCCGTCGCCTACGCCGTGCCGATCGTGGACACCTCGGCCGACCACTCGCTGACCACCGCCTGCACCGCCGTCGAATGGGTGGTGTGGGGGGCGTTCGCCGTGGACTACGTGGTCCGGCTGGCGCTCACGTCCGACCGGCGGCGGTTCGTGCGCACCCACTGGCTGGACCTGTGCGCGGTATTGCTGCCGCTGGCGCAGCAGCTCAAGCTGCTGCGGCTGGTCTCGACGCTGCTGCTGGTGGGGCGGCGGGCGCGGATGGCCTCGCAGATCCGGATGACGACGTATGTCGTGGGGGCGGTCGTCGGGCTGCTGATGTTCGGTTCGCTCGCCGTGCTCTCGGTGGAGCGGGAGTCGCCGGACGGGAACATCCGCACGCTGGGTGACGCCCTGTGGTGGTCGTTCACCACGATGACGACCGTGGGGTACGGGGACCACGCGCCGACCACCGGACTGGGGCGGATCATCGCCGTCGGGCTGATGCTCTCCGGGATCGCGCTGCTCGGTGTCGTGACCGCGAACATCGCCGCGTGGTTCATCGCCCGGTTCGACAAGGACGACGTCGAGGAACGCGCCCAGACGGAGGCGATCCTGGCCCTGACGCAGGAGGTACGGGCGCTGCGGGCGGAAGTGGCGGCGCTGCGGGACGGGCCCCGGGAGGTGCTGCGGGACGGGCCGGACGGGGCGCTGCGCCCCGCGCCCCCGTCCGTGCCGACCCACCAGCCGTCCCGGTAGGCCGAAGGGCGACGGTCGGTGCTACAGCAGCCCGTTGCCCGTGCCGGTCGCTCCCGCCAGCCAGATGATCGCCAGCAGGGTGTCGATCGCACCCAGGGCGACGGCGACCAGGGCCGGTACCGGGCGGGAACCCGCCCAGCTGCGACCCATGGCCAGCCAGCCGCAGACGATCGCCGCCGGGCCGAGGATGATTCCCAGCGCGAAGAATCCGGCGACCGCGCAGACGAGGCCGACAATGCCGAGCGTCGCGCGATCCGGCCCGGTCCGTGACCCCATGCGGCCACGTGAGCGGGGGTACCTGCGCGTGCCGTTTCCGAAGCCGGCCATCGAACAACTCCCTGGATTCCGGGGGTGTGTTGTTCTTCGGGTACCCGCGACACGCGGAACATTCCCCGCAGTTGCCGGGCAGTCGGCGCGCTGCCCCCCTCCGGCAGCGCGCCGCGGCCCTGGCCGTCCTCCCATCCGGAGGACTTGACTAACTGTGACCTGCGGCGCGTGCCGGACGCGAGGAACCTTTAGCGCTGTCACCCTGATAGGGGAAAGTTGTTGAAGTTCCGTCAGATATGACCCACGCCCGCGCCCGCCTCCGCGTTCTCGCCCCGCTTGGTGAGCAGCGCGACGAACACGGCGACGACCGCGACCCCGGCGGCGACCAGCGAGGCGAGGCTCATCCCGGAGATGAACGTGTCGTGGGCGACGTCCGTGATCTTCGCGGCGATCGCTTCGGGGGTGCCCTTGGCCACCGGCGCCACGCCGACCTGGACCGCCTCGGAGGCCTGGCCCAGCTGGGCGGGGGTGAGCTCGGGCAGGCCCGCGCCCTTCCAGTTGGCGGGCAGGTCGCCGTCCACCTTGGAGGCCATCACGGCACCCAGGACGGCCGTACCGAGGCTGCCGCCGATCTGCATGGCCGCCTGCTGGAGGCCGCCCGCGACGCCGGACAGCTCCATGGGGGCGTTGCCCACGATGACCTCCGTCGCGCCGACCATGACCGGGGCGAGACCGAAGCCCAGCAGGGCGAACCAGATCGACATGACACCGCTGCCGGTGTCCGTCTCCAGCGTGGACATGCCGTACATGGCGATCGCGGTGGCGGCCATACCGCCCGCCAGCGGGATGCGCGGGCCGAGCTTGGTGATGGCCGCGCCCGCGAGCGGGGAGCCGACGATCATCATGCCGGTCAGCGGAAGCAGGTGCAGGCCCGCGTCGATCGGGCTCATGCCGTGCACGTTCTGGAGGTAGAACGTCACGAAGAACAGGCCGCCCATGAAGGCGATCGCCATCAGGACCATGAGGACCACACCCGCCGACAGCGGGACGGAGCGGAACAGCGCCAGCGGGATGAGCGGCTCCTTCACCTTCGTCTCCCAGAAGGCGAAGGCCGCGAAGAGCACCGCGGAGCCGATGAGGAACGCCCAGGTCAGGCCGTCGGCCCAGCCCCAGGTCGGCGCCTTGATCAGGGCCCAGACCAGGCAGAACATCGCGCCCGAGAGGAAGGCGATGCCGAGGAGGTCGAAGGAGCGCGGGGCGTTCTCGGCGCGGTGGTCGAGCAGGATCACCACGCCCAGGACGAGGGCGAGGGCGCCGACCGGCACGTTGATGAAGAACACCGACTGCCAGTTGACGTGCTCGACGAGGACACCGCCGAGGATCGGGCCGCCGGCGGTGGACGCGCCGATGACCATGCCCCACAGGCCGATGGCCATGTTGAGCTTCTCGGCCGGGAAGGTCGCGCGCAGCAGGCCCAGCGCGGCCGGCATCAGCAGGGCGCCGAACAGGCCCTGGAGCGCCCGGAAGGCGACGACCGCGCCGATGCTGCCGGACAGGCCGATCGCGCCGGAGGCGGCCGCGAAGCCGACGACGCCTATCAGGAAAGTCTGGCGGTGTCCGAAGCGGTCACCGAGCTTGCCCGCGGTGATCAGGGAGACCGCGAGGGCGAGGAAGTAGGCGTTGGTGATCCACTGCACCTCGGCGAAGGTGGCGCCCAGGTCGCTGGCGATGGCCGGGTTGGCGATGGCCACGATGGTTCCGTCGAGGGCCACCATCATGACGCCGACGGCGACGGTGATGAGGGTGAACCACGGATGGCCGCGCAGCCCCTTGGCGGGCAGCCCGTCCGACGGGTCCGCCGGTGCCTTGCCGCCCGGTCCCGTCGCGTCGATGGTGGTCTGACTGGTCATGCGTTCGAGGTTAGTGACAGCCGCTGACAATTGACAAACGAGTTCAGAAGTCGGTAACTGACACATCATGGAAACTCTGCGTGAGCGCAAGAAGCAGCGCACCCGGGACGCGCTGCTGCGCGCCGCGGTGGAGCTGTTCACCTCGCAGGGATACGAGGAAACCACCGTCGACGAGATCGCCGCCGCCGTCGACGTCTCGCAGCGCACTTTCTTCCGCTACTTCGCCGGGAAGGACGAGGCCGCGCTGGCCCTGGTGGAGATGACGGTGGAGCGGTTCGTCGAGGCGGTGCGCGAACGCCCGCCGCACGAGCCGCCGCTGGAGGCGCTGCGCCAGGCGGTGCTGGACGGCTGGTACTCGATCAACGAGGTCGTCGAGTCCGTCGTGCCCGTGGAGCGGTATCTGCGCATGTACCGGGTGATCGAGTCGACGCCGGTGCTGCTCGCCGCGCATCTGCGGCGCTCGGCGGAGGTGGAGGAGGACCTCGCGCGGGTGATCGCCGAACGCGAGGGGCTCGACGCGGACGCCGATCCGCGGCCGCGCCTCGCGGTGGCCGTGTTCAGCGGGGTGATGCGGGTGACGGAACGGCAGTGGTCCACCGGCGCGGACTTCAGCCTGGACCGGATCCGCGCGCTGACGTCCCTGTATCTCGACGGGGTGGGCCCCGCCCTGCTGGGAGACTGGCGCGAGGCCTGACGGACATACGCGAGGCCTGGCGGACAAAGAGACCTAAAGGCCTTTATGACCCTTGCCGCGTCCATCGAAACGTGATCCCCGTCACTTGGGTCACCCGAGACCCTCTCGTTCTCCTAGTGTGTCCTTTCAGTGACTTCCTTCGACACCTCCCCGCAACTCAACGTCTGGCGCGCACTGGCCGCCCTGGCCGTGGTGTTCGTGATGCTGGCGACCACCGGCTGGACGGCCCTGCGCCACCAGCGGGAGACCACCGCTCTGCAGACCTCGCGCTCGGAGTGGGAGCACGGCCTGCTGGCCGGGCACCGGTTGCCGGACCCCGGCTCCGCCCCCGCCCGGCTCGCTCGCTTCTTCGCCTCGCTGAGCGCCCCGCAGCGCACCGTGCTCGTGCACGACTACCCGCTCGCGGTGGGCAACATGAACGGCGCACCCGCCGAACTGCGCTACCGCGCCAACCGGGTGGCGCTGCTCCAGCAGGTGCGGCTCGAGCGTGCCCGCATGCACGACAACCGGCTCACGCCCTCGGGGCAGCAGCTGGCCGGCCGGCGCATGCACCGCTACGAGTCGATGAGCACCGCCGACCGGCAGATCCTCGCCTTCGATCCGGAGGGCTCCGGCCGGGTGGCCGAGGTGTTCGGCAGCCTGGACCGGGCCGAGCGGATCTCCGTCGTCGTCCCCGGCGTCGACACCGACCTGCTCACCTTCCAGCGCACGAACCGCAAGTACTCGGCGCCGGCCGGCATGGCCCAGGCCCTCTACTCGGCCGAGCGCGAGGCGAGCCCCTCGACGCGTACGGCCGTGATCGCCTGGGCCGACTACACCTCCCCCGACGGCCTCGGCATCGACTCGGCCACCGCGATGCGCGCCGAGAGCGGCGCCGTCCGGCTGAACGCCCTGCTGACCGCCCTGCCGGGCAGCGCGCCCGTCTCGATGTTCTGCCACAGCTACGGCTCGGTGGTGTGCGGGGTCGCCGCGCACTCGATGCCGGACCGGGTGGCCGACATCGCGGTGGCCGGCAGCCCCGGCATGCGGGTGGAGAACGCGGCCCAGCTGGACACCGGAGCCCGGGTGTGGGCGATGCGGGACGCCGACGACTGGGTACAGGACGTGCCGCACCTGGAGGTCGGCGGCCTCGGGCACGGCGAGGACCCGATGGCGAGCGAGTTCGGCGCGCGGGTGCTGTCGGCACGGGAGGCCAAGGGCCACGGCGGCTACTTCGAACCGGGTACGGACAGCCTGCGCAACTTCGCCGAGATCGGCACTGGCGCGTACCGCTCGGTGGAGTGTGCCCACGATGATGCCGCCTGCACGGCGGGTTTGTCCGATACGACAGAGGCCGGACGCGCGTAGAGACGCAGGAATTGCGGCGCGCGCGGGGAGGGGACGAAGAATGGGTGTCCCGCATACGATGAGCCGCATGGGTGACGTACTGGCCGGATTTCATGCCGCCTGGGAGTTCGAGTCCGACTCCGTCCTCATCCGCTACGAACGGGGGCTGCGCACGCCCAAGCTGCTGTCGGCACTGGGCGAGCGCCGGATTCCGCTGGCGGCCATCGGTCGGGTGTCCCTGACCGCCGGCAAGCGCGGAACGGTCGTGCTCCAGGCGGAACCGAGGCCGGGAGCCGATCCGTTGATGGAAGCGGCGGCGGGACAGCTCAAGGAAGGGTGCGACCCGTACCGGCTGGTGCTGCCCGCCGAACGGGAGACGCTCGCCGAGTACTACGCCGACGAACTGCGGGCGCGGCTGACCGAGTCCGGGCCGGCGGAACGGTTCCTCGTGGACGCGCCCGAGGCGCCGCTGTCGTTCAAGGCCTACGACGGGAAGGCCTCGTTCGACGGGCGCACCGTGCGGTTCCGGTGGTTCTGGACGGGCGCCTCGTCGGCGAAGTGGAAGGCCGGCGACCAGAGTTTCGCCGTGTCCGCGCTGAGCGGCGTCGAGTGGCGGTCGCCCGAGGTGTTCGAGGGGCATCTGCGGCTGCTGCGCGGCGAGGCCGCTCCGGCCCAGGCCGACCAGGATCCGGCGACCGTCGTCTTCGGGCTGGGATACGGGCCGGTGCACGAGTCCCTGCCGTTCGCGGCGGCGGTCCTCGCGGCGGTCCGCGGACGCAAATCCGCGGCCGCGGTCCAGGCGGCGGCCGTCCCGGCAGCGGCCGTGATCGCGCCGCGCCGGGACCCCGCCGACATCGCCGAGCGGATCCGCCACCTCGGGGAGCTGCATCTGGCCGGGCTGGTCACCGACGAGGAGTTCTCCGCCAAGAAGGCCGAGTTGCTGGCCGAGCTCTAGGGCCCGAACGGGCGGGCCCCGGCTCTCACTCGCGTCCGGCGGAGGTGAACCTCATGTCCGGGTAACGGTCGCCCGCCACCTTGCCCGCGATGGGCTCCAGCGAGGCCAGTTCCTCCGGCGTCAGTTCGATGGCCGTCGCCGCCGCGTTCTCCTCGACCCGGGTGGGCTTGCGGGTGCCCGGGATCGGGACCACCGACAGACCGTGGACCTGGGACCGCTGCTGGACCCAGGCCAGGGCGATCTGACCGGGCGTCGCCCCGTGGGCCTCCGCGACCGCGCGGATCGGCTCCAGGAGCGCCCCGTTGGCAACGGCGTTGTCGCCGGTGAAGCGGGGCTGCTGACGGCGGAAGTCGTCGGCGGTGAGATCCTGGTCGGCGTTGGCGAAGGAGCCGGTGAGGAAACCCCGGCCGAGCGGGGAGTACGCGACCAGGGTCACGCCCAGCTCCCGGGCCGCCGGGACCACCTGGGCCTCGATGTCGCGGCTGAACAGCGACCACTCCGACTGCACCGCGGCGATGGGGTGGACCTCCTGGGCCGCGCGCAGTTCGGCGGCCGTCACCTCGCTCAGGCCCAGCTGCTTGACCTTGCCCTCGCGCACCAGTTCGGCCATCACGCCGACGGTGTCCTCGATCGGCACGTTCACATCGCGCCGGTGCATGTAGTAGAGGTCGATGACGTCGACGTCCAGCCGGCTCAGGCTCGCCTCGACGGACTGCCGGATGTAGGGCGCGTCGTTGCGGATGATCCGCCGGGTCGGGTCGTCCGGCGGGACCGCCAGGGCGAACTTGGTTGCGATCACGACCTCGTCGCGGTGGGCCCGGAAGAACGGGGAGAGGAACTTCTCGTTCTCGCCCGCGCCGTACGCGTCCGCCGTGTCGTACATCGTGACGCCGAGCTCCAGGGCGCGTTCCAGGGTGGCCCGGGACTCCTTCGCGTCGGTGGGGCCGTAGGCGAAGCTCATGCCCATGCAGCCGAGGCCCTGGGCGCCGATCTCGGGGCCCTGTCCGCCGAGTCGAGCCGTCGGGATCCTGTGGTCGGTCATCGGGCGATCCCTTCCGCTTCGTGGTGCTGGACGCCGGTGGCGCCCGCATAGAAATTGATCTTGCGGTCGAGCACGGCGAGGGTGTCCTGGAGTTCGGCGATCCGGGCCCGGACGTCCCGCCGGGTCGCCTCCAGCAGCTCGTACCGCTCGCGGAACGTGTTCTCGCCCTCCCGCACCAGCTCGGCGTACCGCACCATGTCGGCGACCGGCATACCGGTCAGCCGCAGCTTCCCGACGAGGTCGAGCCAGTCCAGGTCACGGTTGCTGTAGCGGCGCTGGCCGGTGTGCGAGCGGTCGATGTGGGACATCAGCCCGATCCGCTCGTACCAGCGCAGGGTGTGGGCGGTGAGGCCGGTGAAGGCGACGACCTCGCTGATCGTGTAACTGTCCTGCCCGTCCGGACGGGGGTGCCGCGGGGGCGGCGCGGAGCAGACGTCCGGAGGGTTCGGGGTTTGCTCGATGGTCACGGGCGTGGTCTGCAACACCGTCATGGCCTCCACGCTATGGCCTTGGAGTGCGCTCCAAGCAAGCGGAATCGGTAAGAAAACCGGGGGACGCGGCTTGATCACGCTGGTTAGCGTGCGGGCATGAGTCTCGTACGCCGTGCCCTGCCCGAGGACGCCGCCGAAGTGCTGCGGCTGCGCCAAGTGATGATCGACTCGACTTCTTCGCCCTCCCCGGGGGGCCCCTCCGCCGACTGGCACGCCGAGTCGCTGCCCACGCTACGGGAGCGGCTGGCCGAGCCGGACGGGGACTTCGCGGCCTTCGTCGTGGATCACCCGGACCGGCCGGGGACGCTGGCCGCGCTGGTCGTCGGGACGATCGAGTACCGGATCGGCCGGGCCGGCAACCCGCGGGGGATCATCGGTTTCGTCTTCAGCGTCGCCACCGACCCGGACGCGCGCCGCCGCGGGTACGCGCGCGCCTGCATGGACGCGCTGCTGGCCTGGTTCCGGACGCGGGGCGTCGCACAGGTCCACCTCACCGCGTCCGCCGACGCGGCCCCCCTCTACTCCTCCCTGGGCTTCAAGCCCAAGCCGGACCCGTTGATGGAGCTGCTGCTGTGAGCCGCACCGGCCGGACGGCATAGGCTCGACGGCATGTCGCTCAAGAGCCTCGCGCTGATCGAGAACTGGCCGGTTCCCTCCGCCTCGGCGGGTGTCGTGCGGGCCGACGGTACGGTCCTGGGGACCCATGGCCCGGTCGGCCGGCGCTTCCCGCTGGCCTCGGTCACCAAGCCGCTCGCCGCCTACGCCGCCCTCGTCGCGTACGAGGAGGGGGCGATCGAGCTGGACGAACCGGCCGGGCCGCCCGGGGCCACGGTCCGCCATCTCCTCGCGCACACCTCCGGGCTGGCCTTCGACGAGCACCGGGTGACGGCGCCTCCCGGGGAGCGGCGACTGTACTCCAACGCCGGGTTCGAGCAGCTCGGCGACCATCTGGCGAAGGCGACGGAGATTCCGTTCGCGGAGTATCTGCGGCAGGCGGTACTGGAGCCGCTGGGGATGACCGGCACCTCCCTGGAGGGCTCCCCGGCGAAGGACGGCGTCTCGACGGTCGAGGACCTGCTGCGCTTCGCGGCGGAGGTGCAGGCGCCCCGGCTGCTGGATCCGCGGACCGTGGCGGCGGCGATGACCGTGCAGTACCCGGGGACGAAGGGCGTGCTGCCGGGGTACGGGCACCAGAACCCCAACGACTGGGGGCTCGGCTTCGAGATCCGCGACTCCAAGTCCCCGCACTGGATCGGGAGTTCCTCCTCGCCGCGCACCTTCGGACACTTCGGCCAGTCCGGCACGTTCCTGTGGGTCGACCCCGAGGCGGGCGTCGCCGGGGTGGCCCTGACGGACCGGGCGTTCGGACCGTGGGCGGTCGAGGCGTGGCCCGCGTTCACGGACACGGTGCTGGCGGAGCTCCGGGGCTGAACTCCTGGTCTGCCGGGCCGAACACCCACATCAGCAGCTCCGCGTCGGTCACGCCCACCGCCTCCACGTCCTTGGCGTCCGTGATGCGTGCCGCGTCCCCCGGCGCCAGCTTCTCGCCGTCCAGGCGGGCTTCGCCTCGTACGACATGGACGTAGACGTGCGGCGCGTCCGGCACCGCCGTCCGCTCCCCCGCGCCCAGGCGCCGTACGTGCAGCATGGCGCCCGCCTCCGGGACGGCGTACGGGGTGGAGTCGGCGATGCCGCGGACCGTCTCGTAGGACGGGTCGCCACCGGGGTCGAAGGGGGCCAGCCACATCTGGACGAAGGCCAGCGGCACGTCGGCGTCGTTGCGTTCCACGTGCCGTACGCCGCCCGCGGCGCTGAGCCGCTGCACGTCCCCGGGGCGGACCACGCTCTCGTGGCCGGCCGAGTCACGGTGCGTGAGCTCGCCCTCGACCACCCAGGTCACGATCTCGGTGTGGCTGTGGGGATGCTCGTCGAAGCCGGCGCCGGGTGCGAGGCGCTCCTCGTTGCAGGCGATCAGCGGACCGAAGCGGAGGTTGCCCGGGTCGTAGTGGGGGCCGAAGGAGAAAGCGTGCCGGGTGTCGATCCCGGCGGCCGGGTCCCCGCCTCGGTAGCGCGCGTCGGCGCGCCGTACGTCCATCACGCGTCCACGGTAGACCCGCCGCCGCCCGGCGATGGCCGTGCGACGACCGCGTGCCGCCCCCTCCCGTGACCCGGCGGCGCACGCCCGCGTCCCGATAAGGCAGTCTTGTCCCGTGCCCGAACCCGAAACCAGTCACCCCGATCCCGCGGCGCACGCCGTCCACCCCCACCCCGCGACGCTGAAGCGGCTGGAGAAGTCCTCCGGAAGTCTCGCCGCCCAGGCCATCGCGCGGATGGACGAGACACTGTCGTGGTACCGGGCGATGCCGCCGGAGAACCGTTCCTGGATCGGGCTGGTCGCCCAGGCGGGCATCGCCGCCTTCACCGAGTGGTTCCGGCACCCGGACGCCCCGCAGGCCATCTCCACGGATGTGTTCGGGACCGCGCCCCGTGAGCTGACCCGGGCCATCACGCTGCGCCAGACCGTCGAGATGGTGCGCACCACCATCGAGGTCATGGAGTCCGCGATCGACGAGGTCGCGGCCCCCGGCGACGAGAACGTGCTGCGCGAGGCGCTCCTCGTGTACGCCCGGGAGATCGCCTTCGCCACCGCCCAGGTCTACGCCCAGGCCGCCGAGGCACGCGGCGCCTGGGACGCCCGGCTGGAGTCGCTCGTCGTGAACGCCGTGCTGAGCGGTGAGGCCGACGAGGGGGCGGTGAGCCGGGCCGCGGCCCTCGGGTGGAACGCGCCCGAGCATGTGTGTGTGGTCCTCGGGACCGCGCCCGACGGTGACTCCGAGCTGACCGTCGAGGCGATCCGGCGGGCCGCGCGACACGCCAAGCTCCAGGTCCTCACCGGGGTGCTCGGCTCCCGGCTGGTAGTGATCGCCGGTGGCAGCGACAACCCGCTCGCCGTCGCCAGGTCGCTGATCGGGCCGTTCGCCGCGGGACCCGTGGTGGCCGGACCCGTCGTACCCGACCTGCTCGCCGCGACCCGGTCCGCACAGGCCGCCGCGGCCGGACTCAAGGCCGGTTCCGCCTGGCAGGACGCACCCCGGCCGGTGCTGGCGGACGATCTGCTGCCGGAACGCGCGATCGCCGGTGATCCCGGTGCGCGTGAGCAGTTGGTGGAGGAGATCTACAGACCGCTCGAAGAGGCCGGGTCGGCGCTCCTGGAGACGCTCGCCGTCTATCTCGAACAGGCGTCCAGCCTCGAAGGGGCCGCCCGGATGCTCTTCGTTCATCCGAACACCGTGCGCTACCGGCTCCGACGTGTGACTGACGTCACCGGTTGGTCGCCGTCGGATGTACGCTCCGCGTTCACGCTCCGGATCGCGCTGATCCTGGGGCGCCTGGTCGACGGCGATCCCCAGACCTAGGCTTTTGTCGGGGCTCCACAAAACCCCCTGCCGTTCTTCGTCCCTGTCCCCACGGGCGGCTTTGGCCGTCCACAAGAGAGAGTGTGAGAGTGCTCGTACTCGTCGCTCCCGGCCAGGGCGCCCAGACGCCCGGCTTCCTGACCCCCTGGCTCGAACTCCCCGGTGCCGCCGCCCGCGTCGCCGCGTGGTCGGACGTCATCGGCCTGGACCTCGCCCACTACGGCACCCAGGCCGACGCGGACGAGATCCGTGACACCTCGGTGGCCCAGCCGCTGCTGGTGGCCGCCGGAATCCTGTCCGCGACCGCGCTCGGTGAGGTGACCCCCGGCGCCGTCGCCGGCCACAGCGTCGGTGAGATCACCGCCGCCACCTTCGCCGGAGTCCTCGACGACACCGCCGCGCTGACCCTCGTCCGCAAGCGCGGCCTGGCCATGGCCGCCGCGGCCGCGATCACCGAGACCGGTATGTCCGCGCTGCTCGGCGGCGACCCCGAGGTCTCCGTCGCACACCTGGAGAAGCTGGGGCTGACCCCGGCGAACATCAACGGCGCGGGCCAGATCGTCGCAGCGGGCACGCTGGAGCAGCTCGCCGCGCTGAACGAGGACAAGCCCGAGGGCGTCCGCAAGGTCGTCCCGCTGAAGGTCGCCGGCGCCTTCCACACGCGCCACATGGCGCCCGCCGTCGAGGCCCTCGCCAAGGCCGCCGTGGAGCTCACGCCGGCCGACCCGAAGATCCGTTACGTCTCCAACCGCGACGGGCGGTCCGTCGCCACCGGCGCCGAGATCCTGGAGCGGCTGGTCGGCCAGGTCGCCAACCCGGTCCGCTGGGACCTGTGCATGGAGACCTTCAAGGAGCTCGGCGCGACCGCGCTGATCGAGGTCTCCCCCGGCGGCACCCTGGTCGGCCTCGCCAAGCGCGCCCTGCCCGGTGTGAAGACGCTGGCGCTGAAGACCCCCGACGACCTCGACGCCGCTCGCGAGCTCATCGCCGAGCACGGCGTCGCCTGAGGAGCCCTGATGGCGAAGATCAAGCCCAGTAAGGGCTCCCCGTACGCGCGGATCCTCGGGGTCGGCGGTTACCGGCCCGTCCGGGTCGTCCCCAACGAGGTGATCCTCGAGACGATCGACTCGTCCGACGAGTGGATCCGCTCGCGTTCCGGCATCGAGACCCGGCACTGGGCGAACGACGAGGAGACCGTCGCCGCCATGTCGGTCGAGGCGTCCGGCAAGGCCATCGCCGACGCCGGGATCACCGCCCAGCAGATCGGCGCGGTGGTCGTGTCGACCGTCTCGCACTTCAAGCAGACGCCGGCCGTCGCCACCGAGATCGCCGACAAGCTCGGCACGAACAAGGCCGCCGCCTTCGACATCTCGGCCGGCTGCGCGGGCTTCGGCTACGGCCTGACCCTCGCCAAGGGCATGGTCGTCGAGGGCTCCGCGGAATACGTCCTCGTGATCGGTGTCGAGCGGCTGTCCGACCTGACCGACCTGGAGGACCGCGCGACGGCCTTCCTGTTCGGCGACGGCGCGGGCGCGGTCGTGGTCGGCCCGTCCAAGGAGCCGGGGATCGGTCCGACGGTCTGGGGCTCCGAGGGCGACAAGTCGGAGACCATCAAGCAGACCGTGCCGTGGACGGACTACCGCGACGGCGAGGTCGCCAAGTTCCCCGCGATCACGCAGGAGGGCCAGGCGGTCTTCCGCTGGGCCGTCTTCGAGATGGCGAAGGTCGCCAAGGAGGCGCTGGACGCCGCCGGCATCACCGCCGACGAACTCGACGTCTTCATCCCGCACCAGGCCAACGAGCGGATCATCGACTCGATGGTGAAGACTCTCAAGCTGCCGGAGTCCGTCATGGTCGCCCGTGACGTGCGCACCACCGGCAACACCTCGGCCGCCTCGATTCCGCTCGCGATGGAGCGGCTCCTGGCGACCGGCGAGGCGAAGAGCGGCGACACCGCGCTCGTCATCGGATTCGGGGCGGGTCTCGTCTACGCCGCCACTGTCGTTACCCTCCCCTAGGCACTCCGTGCCGGATCAACCGGTCCGGTGCGGGAGACACCCAAGCCACACCCTCTGGAATATCAAAGAAGGAGCGCCAAATGGCCGCCACTCAGGAAGAGATCGTCGCCGGTCTCGCCGACATCGTGAACGAGATCGCCGGCATCCCGGTTGAGGACGTCCAGCTGGACAAGTCCTTCACCGACGACCTGGACGTCGACTCGCTGTCCATGGTCGAGGTCGTCGTCGCCGCCGAGGAGCGCTTCGAGGTCAAGATCCCGGACGAGGACGTCAAGAACCTCAAGACCGTCGGCGACGCGACGAACTACATCCTCAAGAACCAGGCCTGATCCATCGGCCCCCTGGGCTGAACTGCCCCGCCACCCGGCGGTGGCGCCGCTGAATCCTCGTAACGTTGGAGAAAGAATCCGTGAGCCCGACCAATCGCACCGTGGTCGTCACCGGTATCGGCGCAACCACACCGCTGGGTGGCGACGCAGCCTCTACCTGGGAGGGTCTGGTCGCCGGTAAGTCCGGTGTCAAGGTCCTGGAGCATGACTGGGCGGCCGAGCAGGCCGTCCGTATCGCGGCCCGCGTCGCGGTGGAGCCTCTCGAGGTCCTCCCGCGGCCGCAGGCCCGCAAGCTGGACCGCTCGGCGCAGTTCGCGCTGATCGCGGCCCAGGAAGCCTGGAAGGACGCCGGCTTCTCCGGCAGGGCCGGTGCCGTGACATCAGACGCTGACGCGTCGGGCGGCAGCGAGGGCGACGTCGACCCCGACCGGCTCGGCGCGGTCATCGCCTCCGGCATCGGCGGCGTCACCACCCTGCTCGACCAGTACGACGTGCTGAAGGAGAAGGGCGTCCGCCGCGTCTCCCCGCACACCGTGCCCATGCTGATGCCGAACAGCCCCTCCGCCAACGTGGGTCTGCTCGTGGGCGCCCGCGCGGGCGTGCACACGCCGGTCTCGGCGTGCGCGTCGGGCGCGGAGGCCATCGGCTACGCCATCGAGATGATCCGTACGGGTCGCGCCGACGTCGTGGTCGCCGGCGGTACGGAGGCGGCGATCCACCCGCTGCCCATCGCCGCGTTCGGCAACATGATGGCGATGTCCAAGAACAACGACGACCCGCAGGGTGCCTCGCGTCCCTACGACGTCGCCCGCGACGGTTTCGTCATGGGCGAGGGGGCCGGCGTGATCGTCCTGGAGTCCGCCGAGCACGCCGCGCAGCGCGGGGCCCGGGTGTACGCGGAGGCGGTCGGCCAGGGCATCTCCTCCGACGCCCACGACATCGTGCAGCCGGAGCCCGAGGGCCGCGGTATCGCGCACGCCCTGCAGAACCTGCTGGACAGCACCGACCTGAACCCGGCGGAGATCGTGCACGTCAACGCGCACGCCACCTCGACGCCGGCCGGTGACGTGGCCGAGCTGAAGGCACTGCGCAAGGTGTTCGGTGACGACACCGACCACATGGCGATCTCCGCGACCAAGTCGATGACCGGTCATCTGCTGGGTGGCGCGGGTGGCGTGGAGTCCGTCGCGACGGTCCTCGCGCTGTACAACCGGGTCGCCCCGCCGACCATCAACGTCGAGAACCTCGACCCCGAGGCCGAGGCCGCCGCGGACATCGTGCGGGGCGAGGCGCGCAAGCTGCCCGTGGAGGGCCGTATCGCCGCCCTGAACGACTCGTTCGGGTTCGGTGGGCACAACGTGGTGCTGGCGTTCCGTACGGTCTGAGAACGCTCCTGAGCAGCGCTCGTACAGAGCGAAGGGCCCCCGCCTCGCGAGGCGGGGGCCCTTCGTGTCGCACAGGGGTCAGACCACCTGGTGCAGCCAGCGCACCGGGGCGCCCTCGCCCGCGTATCGGAACGGTTCCAGTTCGTCGTCCCACGGCTTGCCGAGGAGCTTGGACAGTTCGGCCTCCAGGTCCGTCTCGCCGCGCTGACTGCGCAGCAGGGCGGCGCGCAGCCGGTCCTCGGGGATGAGGATGTCGCCGTGGATGCCGGTGACGGCGTGGAAGATGCCCAGGTCCGGCGTGCAGCTGTAGCGCTCGCCCTCTGCGGTGGCGCAGGGCTCTGCGGTGACCTCGAAGCGCAGCAGGTGCCAGCCGCGCAGCGCGGAGGCCAGCTTGGACGCCGTGCCGGCCTCGCCCTTCCAGGAGAACTCCGAGCGCCAGGTGCCGGGCGCGGCGGGCTGCCGGATCCAGTCGAGGTTGACGCGCGTGCCGAGCACCCCGGCGACGGCCCACTCGACGTGCGGGCACAGCGCGCGCGGCGCGGAGTGCACGTACAGAACTCCACGTGTCGTCACCGGGACCTCCGGGCAGAGCGGGACAGTCTTGCAGGCCGGCATGGCTGCGGTGGCAGGCAGCCGCGTTGATGGCGAGGCTACCGTGCGGCGGCGCAAGGAGTGTGACGTACCGTCGGTCCCAGTGCCGTGAAACCTCCGCCATTCACTCGGCAGGACGCCTGTGCGGGCGTGAGGCGTTCCATCTTGTGGGTGTGATTCGCCGGGAACTCCCGCGCGTTGTCATAGGGGGGCGTTGTTCGAGGAGTGAGGGGAACACCAGCGGATGCGGAAACGGAACCGGCACGCGCGGGCCGTGCTCGCGGGCACGACGGCGGCCGTCCTGGGCCTGGCCGGCTGTGACGCACTGGGGGGCGGCGACGCCGGGGGATCCTCGGGCACCCGGGCCCGGGAGGCGAAGCCGTCACCGTCGCCGACCCCGTTGTGGGACTCCAGCCCGTCCTCCATGGCGGCGGTGGGCGACTCCATCACGCGTGGCTTCGACGCGTGTACGGTGCTCGCGGACTGCCCCGAGGTGTCCTGGGCTACCGGCGCCAGCACCGAGGTGAACAGTCTCGCCGTCCGGCTGCTGGGCGCGGCGAAGGCGGCCACGCACAGCTGGAACTACGCGGCGACCGGGGCCCGGATGGCGGACGTGCCGGCCCAGATGGCACAGGCGGCGGCCGAGAAACCGCAGTTGGTGACGGTGATGGCGGGGGCGAACGACGCGTGCCGGGAGTCGACGGCGGCGATGACGTCGGTGGCCGACTTCCGCGCGGAGTTCCAGGACGCGCTGAGCACGCTGCGCCGCGCGCTGCCGAAGACGCAGGTGTATGTGACGAGCGTGCCGAACCTGAAGCGGCTGTGGTCGCAGGGGCGGACGAACGTGCTGGGCAAGCAGGTGTGGAAGCTGGGCCTGTGTCCGTCGATGCTGGGCGACGCGGACGCGCTGGACGCGGCGGCGACCGCGCGGCGGGAGACCGTGCAGAAGCGGGTGGAGGACTACAACTCGGTGCTGGCGGAGGTCTGCGCGAAGGACGTGCGGTGCCGGTTCGACGGCGGGGCGGTGTACGACTTCAGGTTCGGAACCGACCAGTTGAGTCACTGGGACTGGTTCCATCCGAGCAAGGACGGCCAGGCACGGCTCGCTGAGCTGGCCTATCAGGGGGTCACCGCCAAGGCCTCGTGATTTAGGGTTTCGCTCATGAGCGAACACTTCGGAACACTTTCCGACGGCACTGAGGTGCACCGCTGGACTCTGGAGCGGGCGGGCACCCGGGTGCGGGTCCTTTCGTACGGCGGGATCGTGCAGTCCGTCGAGGTCCCCGACCGGGACGGGCGCGCGGCGAACGTGGTGCTGGGGTTCGCGGACCTGGAGGGCTATCTCGCGCACCCGGAGCCCTTTCTCGGCGCGCTGATCGGCCGGTACGCCAACCGGATCGCGCACGCCCGCTTCCCGCTGGACGACGTGACGTACGCGCTGGAGCCGAACAACGCGCCGAACTCCCTGCACGGCGGCCCGCGCGGCTTCGACAAGCGAGTGTGGGACGTCGTGCCGGTCGAGCACGGGCTACGGCTCAGCCGGGTCGCACCGCACGGCGAGGAGGGCTTCCCGGGCCGCCTCGAGGTCACGGCGACGTACACGCTCGACGCGGCGGGGGCGCTGCGGTTCGTGTACGAGGCGGTCACCGACGCGCCGACGGTGGTGAACCTGACCAACCACAGCTACTTCAACCTGGGCGGTCCCGGGAGCGGCGGCGCGGGCGGCCACGAACTGCGGCTGGACGCCGCCCGGTACACGCCGGTGGACGCGGACCTGATCCCGACGGGCGAACTCGCGCAGGTGGCGGACGGCCGCTTCGACTTCCGTGCGGCCCGCAAGGTCGGCGCCGGCTACGACCACAACTTCGTGCTCGACAAGGGCGTCACGGACACCCCGGTCGAGGTGGCGGAGCTGCACGATCCGGCGTCCGGGCGGGTGCTGACGGTGGCGACCACCGAGCCGGGACTCCAGCTGTACACCGCCGATCACCTGGGCGAGCCCTTCGAGCCCGGTGAGGGCGTCGCGCTGGAGACCCAGCACTTCCCCGACTCGCCGAACCGGCCGGAGTTCCCGAGCACCGAGCTGCGGCCGGGGGCCGTGTACCGGTCGGAGACGGTGTACGGCTTCTCGGTCCGGTAGGGGCCGCGGGGCGGGCGGCGGGGCGCGGGCCGGAAAAGATGTTGCCCCGGTCCAGGGGTCAGGTCCCGGACCGGGGCTGTCAGTGGGGCGACGGGCGCCGGTTCACACGTTAATCGTCGCGGTGATCCTGCGGTCGGCGATCGAGCGGCCCACCTGAATTTCGTACGAACCTTTCACAAAGGACCACCGGTGGTCCGCCTCGTCCCACACCTCGAAGGCCCGCTTCGGGATCTCCACGGTGACCTCGGCGCTCTCCCCCGGGCCCGCCTCGACCCCGGCGAAGCCGGCCAGCCAGCGGGCCGGGCGTTCGGGGGCCGGGGCCGTCCCGGTGGGGGCGAGGTAGACCTGCACGACCTCGCGCCCCGGCCGCGCGCCGCTGTTGCGGATCCGCACGGTGACCGTGGAGCCCGTGATGCCGACCGACTCGTACGTCCAGTCGGTGTAGCCGAGGCCGTGGCCGAAGGGGTGGACCGGGGTGCGGCGCGCCTTCTCCCAGGCGCGGTAGCCGATGAAGACGCCCTCGGCGTAGACGAGTTCGCCGTCGGTGGGGGTGACCTCGGTGACGGGGGCGTCGTCGAGGGAGCCCCAGGTGGTGGGGAGCCGGCCGCCGGGTTCGTGGGCGCCCGTCAGGACGTCCGCCAGGGCCGCTCCGCCTTCCTGGCCGGGGAACCAGGTGAGCAGGACGGCCGCGACGTCCTCGCGCCACGGCAGCTCCACCGGGGAGCCCGCGTTGACGACCACGACGGTGTGCGGGTTGGCGGCGGCGACGGCGCGGACCAGGTCGTCCTGCCGGCCGGGGAGGCGGAGATCCTTGCGGTCGAAGCCCTCGGACTCGACGCGCTCGGTGGTGGCGACCACGACGACGGCCGTGTCGGCGGCCCGCGCCGCCTCGACGGCCTCGGCGATCAGCTCGTCGGGGTCGCGCTGCGGCTCCTGGTGGGCGAGGGCGAAGGCGATGGCCTTGAAGGGGATGCCCTCGGGCAGCGCGAAGACATGGGTGAGGGAGATCTCGACCGGTTCACCGGCGGTCAGTGGGGCCTCGGCGCGGGGCACGGGGGCGCCGAAGAACGACTCGAAGGGGTCGCTGTCGTCGGCGGGCAGCTGGACGTCGTCGTAGTACGTCGTCCCGGCGACGGTGAGGGTGAAGCCGCCCGTGCCCTTGATGCCGAAGGTGTGCGGGCCGCTCGCGCGCGGGGTGAAGGTGCCGGTCAGTTCGACCGTGTGGACGGAGTCGTGGGTGACGCCCTCGGGGAGGTCCGTGCCCATCCACTGGATCTGGCCGCTCGGCGCGGACCGGGTGCCGATGACGGTTCCGGCGGCGTCGCGGCAGACCGCCCGCAGCGCGAAGCCCTTGTCGGCGACGGCGAGTTCGGTGGTGGGGTCGGCGCCGACGGTGTAGCTGAGGGTGCCCTCGGGGAGCGCGGCGGTGAGGCCGTCGAGCGGGGAGACCGTGCGGGCCGGGAAGACGGTCGCGGAGCCGCCGCCGAGGACCCGGGCGTCGCGGGCGGCCGCGCCGATGAGGGCGACGGTGCCGGGCCTGAGCGGCAGGGCTCCGTCCTCGTTGCGGACCAGGACGAAGGAGCGGCGGGCCAGTTCGCGGGCCAGGGCCTCGCCGTCGACGGGGGCGGGCAGCCGGGTGACGGCCGGTTCGGCGTCCGCGAGGGCGCCGACGCGGGCGGCCAGCCGCAGGACGCGGCGTACGGCCTCGTCGACCTCGCACTCGTCGAGCCGGCCGTCGCGTACCGCCTCCGCGAGGGCCTCGCCGTAGACGGTCCGCGGTCCGGGCATGGCGACGTCGAGGCCGCCCCTCAGCGCGCCCACGGTGTCCCGGGCGGCCATCCAGTCGGAGACGTTGAAGCCGTCGAAGCCCCATGCGTCGCGCAGCACCTCGTTCACGAGGTGGTGGTGCTCGGTCATGGTCGTGCCGTTGACCGTGTTGTAGGCGGTCATGATGCCCCAGGGGCGGGCGTTCTCGACGATGGCCTCGAAGGGGGCCAGGTACAGCTCGCGCAGGGCGCGTTCGCCGACCAGGTTGTCCACGGTGAAGCGGTCGGTCTCGGCGTCGTTGGCGACGAAGTGCTTGACGGTGGTGCCGACCCCGCCGGACTGGACGCCGTTCACATAGCCCGCGCCGATCACCCCCGTCAGGTGGGGATCCTCGCTGTAGGCCTCGAAGTGACGGCCGCCGAGCGGGGAGCGGTGCAGGTTGACCGTGGGGGCGAGCAGGACGTGGACGCCCTTGCGGCGGGCCTCCTGGGCCAGGAGGACGCCGGCGCGGTGGGCGAGTTCCGGGTCCCAGGTGGCCGCGAGCGCGGTCGGTGAGGGCAGCGCGACGGACGGGTCGTCGGCGGTCCAGCGCACACCCCGGACGCCCACGGGGCCGTCGGACATGACGAGGGACCGCAGTCCGATCTCCGGCAGCTCGGGCAGCGACCACATGTCCTGGCCGGCCAGCAGCCGGGTCTTGGTGTCCAGGTCGAGTCTGCCGAGGGCCTTCTCGACGGCCGCTTCGGTTCCCGCCTCGGTTCCCGCCATGGCGGTGCCTCCTCGTTGAGTGCCGGTGCAACGCCTCCATCGTGCACGGGTCACCTGTAGAGCGGTAGGTTTCGTTATCCTGCCGTTACACGGACAGGTCCGAATGCCGTACCGTGACGGCATGAGCGCCAGGACCAGGAGCGAGGAGCGGCGGGCCGAGATCGTGCGGGCCGCCCTCGGGGTGATCGCCGAACGCGGTTACCGGGGCGCGAGCCTGGCCGCCGTCGCCGAGCGGGTGGGACTGACCCAGCAGGGGCTGCTGCACCACTTCCCGACGAAGGACGCGCTGCTGGTGGCGGTGCTCCAGGAGCGCGACCAGTGGGACGCCGTGCCGGACACCCGGTGGCGGATGGATCTGCTGGCCTCGCTCGTCGAGTACAACGCGATGCGGCCCGGAATCATCCAGACCTTCTCGGCGCTGCTCGGCGAGAGCGTCACGGAGGGGCATCCGGCGCGGGAGTACTTCACCGAGCGGTACGCGCAGGTGCGGGCGAGCATGGCGGCGGTGCTGCGCACCGAGTACGGCGACCGCCTCCCGAACGGCCTCACCCCGGAGCGCACGGCCCCGCTGCTGGTGGCGGTGATGGACGGGCTCCAGTACCAGTGGCTGCTGGACCCGGAGTCGGTGGACATGCCCGGGGCGTTCCGGGACTTCCTGCTGCTGCTGGGCGAGGACGCCCCCGACCGGCCGGCCTAGGCCTCCGTACCCGGGCCGCCGGGCCGGGCCGCGGGTACCGCCGCCACCACCTCGATCTCGATCTGCGCCTCGGGGCGGAACAGCCGGGACACCTCGAGGGTCATGCTGGTCGGCGGGGTGCCGGTGAGGAACTCCTGGCGTACGGCGCCGTATTCGGCGAGCCTGCCGATGTCCGTGAGGTAGGTCCGGATGTTGACGACGTCCGCCAGTCCCGCCCCGTGCGCCCTCAGCAGGGCGTCGATCGTCTCGAAGACGCCCCGGCTCTGCTCGGCGAGCGTGGCGCCCTCGGCGATCTGTCCGGAGAGGAACAACAGGGCGCTGCCGTCCGCCTGTTGCACGCGGGCGACCTGGGAGTAGTAGGGACTCAGGGGCTTGGGGGCGCCGGCCGGGTTGTCGAGGGTGATCTCCATGTCCCGACGCTAGGACGGGACTTGCGATGCGACAAGCGAATGTCCAGCATGGCGGTCATGCCGGATCCGCATCGCATGGCCCTGCCCGAACTCTCCACCGTCTGGCTGCGGGCGTTTCTGGAGGTGGTCCGCCACGGCTCGTTCACCGTCGCCGCGCGGACCCTGGGGTGGACCCAGTCCGCGGTGTCCCGGCAGATCTCCTCGCTGGAGACGGCCCTGGGCGGCGACCCGCTCTTCGACCGGCTGCCCCGGGGGGTGCGGCTGACGGAGGCCGGGCGGGCGCTGGTGCCGTACGCGGAGTCCGTCGCCGAGGCCCTGCACGGCGCGCGGCGCGAGCTGGCCGCGCTGCGGGAGGGCGCGGCCGGGCGGCTGCGGTTCGGGGCGTTCGCGACGGCCGACGCGGCGCTGGTGCCGCGCGCCCTGGCCGCGTTCCGGGACCGCTGTCCCGGGGTGCGCGTGACGAGGGAGGAGGGGCTCACCCCGGCGCTGCTGGAGCGGCTGGGCGCCGGACATCTCGACCTGGCTGTGGTGTCCACGACGGGCCGCGCGGCGCTGGAGTCGTACGCGCTGCGTCACCTCCTGGACGAGTCCCTGTACGTCGCCGTTCCGGCCGGGCATCCCCTGGCGGGCCGCGGTGGGCCGGTGCGGCTGGGCGAACTCGCCGACGCCGACTGGGTGTCCGGCTCCGCCCGGCCCGAGGGCACCCTCCTCGACGCGGCGCTGCGGGAGGGCTTCCGGCCGCGGGTGGCGCATGTCGTCGCCGAGTGGACCGCCAAGCAGGGCTATGTCGCCGCGGGTCTCGGCGTCGCCCTGGTCCCGGCGCTCGCCGCCTCGTCCGTACGGCCGGACGTCGTGCTGCTGCCGGTGCTCGACGAGGACGCCCCGGCGCGGGCGGTGTACGCGGCCACGGAACGGGGGCGCGCGCCGGCCCCGGCGGCGGAGGCGTTCGTCATCGCGCTGCGGGAGGCGGCGACCACGATCCCCGGCGCCATGGCGTAGACCACTTCCGGCACGGGATACTTCCGCCGTCCCACCCCACGCTCTCCCCCACAGCGACGGAAGGACCCGCACCCCGTGCATCCCGCATACTCCGCGCATTCCCTGCGCGTTCGCGTCGGCGTTCTGGCTCTGGCCCTGTCGGCCGGGCTCGCCGTTCCCGCCACCGCCGCCACCACCACCGAGGCGGCGCCCACCCCCACGGTCGAGGAACAGCGTCTGACGCAGGCCGTTCCCCAGGAGATCCTCGCCCGGTCCGGGTTCGACGCGGTGGCTCCGCGCTTCGCCCGGCTGTTGGAGGCCTCGCACTCCTACGCCGGTGCCCGTCAGGTCGTCACCCGCGAGGGCGCGGCCCTGTGGCGGCGGGCGGTGGACCGGGTCCAGGGGCGCGGCCCCGCCGGCGGGGACCTCAGCCGGGACGACGACCGGCCGCTGTACTGGGCGCGGCTCGGCATGACGAGCGAAGTGCGCACCTGGCAGCCCGGCTTCGCGGTCACCGACGGCCAACGGGCCGCCCTGCTCGACGCCTTGGAGCGCACCTCGCGCGGCCAGAGCGACCTGCACTACCCCCGACACGCCAAGGAACTCAAGCGCGTTCTGGTCACCGGCTTCGACCCGTTCACCCTGGACCGGGACATCCGGATCTCCAACCCCTCGGGGGCGACGGCGCTCGCCCTCGACGGCACGGTGATCCAGACCGCGGACGGCCCGGCGCGGGTCGAGACCGCCATGTTCCCGGTGCGCTGGCAGGACTTCGCGGAGCAGACGGTGGAGCGCGCCCTGCGGCGGTATCTGCCGCACGTCGATCTGTTCACCACCGTCAGCCAGGGCCGCGTCGGCCGCTTCGACGTGGAGCGCACCAACGGGGCCTGGCGCGGCGGGTTCCCCGACAACGAGAACATCGGCCGCACGGAGACGGTCCCGGTCACCGACCCCGCCGCACAGCCGCAGTGGACGACCACGACGCTGCCGTACGCGGCGATCGTGGCGGCGGACACGGGCCGGTTCCCCGTCTACGACAACACGAGCGTCACCGAGATACCGGCTGGGGGTGCCCCCCCTGGGGGAGGCACCGAGCCCGTCGTCCGGCCGGACGGGCCGACGGCGGGGTCGACCGCACGGGCCGGGGGCGGCGGGAACTACCTCTCCAACGAGATCGCCTACCGGGCCACCCTGCTCCGCGACCGGCTGGGGCTGCACGACAGCCTGCCGGGCGGGCATGTGCACACGCCGGTCCTGCAGTTCGCGGCGGGCAACACCCAGGACGTGACCGATCCGGAGTTCGTGCGGAACCGGCAGGACATCGTCGCCCAGGTACGGGCGATCCTGGCCGTGGCCGTGGCCGGGACGGCCGGGAGGTAGGCGCGCGCGGCCCCCGGCGCCCGGGTCAGTGCGAGGGCGCCAGCGCCAGGCTGACGCCCAGGCCCGCCAGGACCGAGCCGATGACCTTGTTGAGGACCTTCTGGCCGCGCAGCATCAACGTGCGCATGCGGTCGTGGGAGAAGAAGACGGCGACCACGCCGAACCACAGCAGATGCGCCAGCGACATGAACAGGCCATAGCCGAGCTGCTGCCGGACCGGCGTGCCGGGGCTGACGACCTGGGAGAACGTGGAGACGACGAAGAGGGTCGTCTTCGGGTTGAGGACGTTGGTCAGGAACCCCGCGCGCAGGGCCGCGAGCGGGGTCAGCTCGGTCTTGCCGGTGAGGTCGACCTCGACCTCGCCCTTGGTGCGGAAGGTACGGACGCCGATGTAGATCAGGTACGCCGCGCCGACCAGTTTGATCACGGTGAAGAGGAACGTGGACGACGCGATCAGCAGGCCCACGCCGAGCATCGTGTAGGTGACGTGGACGAGCACGCCCGCGGCGACTCCGGTCGCCGCGAGCAGTCCCGTACGGCGGCCGTAGAGGTAGCTGTTGCGGACGATCATCGCGAAGTCGGCGCCGGGGGCGATGACGGCCAGCACGGTGATGAGGGCGACGGCGAGCAGCTCGGTCATGAGGTGGCGTTCTCCTCCTTCGCGGTGTCGGCGCCCTCGGCCGGGTCGCCCTCGGTGATCTCCTCGCCCAGCAGTTCACGGGCCAGCAGGGTGGCGCCCGCGACCGCGCCCGGCATCAGGAACACCGCGACGACCGGTACCAGGAAGGCCAGCCCCAGGGGGGTGCCGAAGCCCCAGATCAGGGTCTTGCGGGAGCGGAGCAGGGCGAGCCGGGCCCGCAGGTCGACGCCCCTGCGCTGGAGGGCGACGGAGACGAGTTCCTGGGTGAGGAAGAAGCCGGTGACGAAGAAGCCGATCACCGGGACCACGGTCTGCCCGACGACCGGGATGAACCCGAGGGCGAACAGCAGCACAGCCCACAGCAGCGCGCGGCAGAGGATGCGGAGACTGTCCCGGGCGGAGATCCACAGCTCGCGCCAGAGCGGCAGCCCGGACTCGGGGGCTGTGCCGTCGGGCGAGACGTCCCGGTCGACCTTCTCGGAGAGGCTCTCGTAGAACGGCTGCCCGATGAGCAGGGTGACCGCGGTGAAGGTGAGGACGGCGAGCAGCAGTCCGAGGGCGAACAGCACGGCGACGAGGAAGCCGCGGAACAGTCCGCGCCAGGGGCTCGTCCAGTCGTCGGCGAACGGTGTCGACCACCCGACGAAGTCCTCGCCCCACACCGCGAGCGCCACCAGGGCCGCCGCGTAGAGGACAAGGGTGATCAGGCCGGGAACGAGACCGAACCCGTACTGCTTGCCGTGCCGGGCCACCCACCGCTGGCCCTTCAGGAGGTAGCTGAACCCCGCCCCTAGATCGCGCATGGCCGAACTCTATCGGTCGTGCACATTTCACGGCCCGGGGCCGGGCCGGTGCCCGCGAGCCGTGCGCGGCGCGCCCTCGCGGCGGCCCTCGTAGGCCATCCGGGGCAGCGCTGACGCCAACACCTGCTCGATGCGGTTGAGTCGAACAGGTGCGCCTCGCCGTACCGATCTCCGGAAGCAACGATCTCGGCCAGGTGTTGATCACCATGGCACACGCAAGCAGTGGGCTGGTTGAGGAGAGCGAATGACTCGATTGACTCGGACGACGAAGGAGCTCCACGGCAGCGTCGCCGACGGATTCGAAGTGGTGCGGGAGGCGTTCGCCGCGTTCGTGGCGGAGGAGCAGCCCGACTACGAAGGCCAGTTGTGCGCCCATGTACACGGACGACGGGTCGTCGACCTGTGGGTGCCGGGCGACGGCGCCGGCCCCGACTCCCTCTATGGCGTCTACTCCTCCACCAAGGGCGCCGCCCATCTGGTGGTCGCGCTCCTCGTCCAGGAGGGCACCCTGGAGCTGGACCGGAAAGTCACCTACTACTGGCCGGAGTTCGCGGCCGAGGGCAAGGGCGCGCTGACCCTGCGCGAGCTGCTCGCGCACCGGGCCGGGGTGATCGGCACGGACGGCGGGTTCTCGCCGCAGGAACTGGCCGACGACCGGCAGATCGCCGAACGCCTCGCCGATCAGCGGCCGTTCTGGCGACCGGGCACCGCCTTCGGCTACCACGGGCTGGTCATCGGGGCGCTCACCGGCGAGGTCGTCCGGCGGGCCACGGGCCGCACGCTCCAGGAGGTGTACGAGGAGCGGGTGCGCGTCCCGTACGGGCTGGACTTCTTCCTGGGGCTGCCCGCGGCGCACGAGCCGCGGTTCCGCACCGCGCAGCCGATGGCGCCGACCGCCGAGCAGCGGGCGCTGCTGGACGCACTGCCGGGCGGGCCGCACACCCTGGCCGCCGTCGCCTTCAACCGGCACGCGGCCGAGCCGACCGATCTGGAACTCCTGCCCAACGACCCCCTGATCCGGGCCAGGGGGCCGGCCTCGGTGGGCGGGGTGGCCTCGGCGCGCGGACTGGCCGGGCTGTACGCGGCGGCGATCAGCGAGGTCGGCGGGAAGGCGCCGCTGCTGAAGGAGGACACGGCGGCGGAGTTCGGGCAGCTGCACTCGGTGGGCTACGACGTGGTGGCGCGTTCGCACAGGTCGTACGGGCTGGGCTTCCAGGCGACCGCGGACACCTGGCATCCGTTTCTCGGCGCCGGGGCGTTCGGGCACAGCGGGGCGGGCGGCTGCCAGGCCTTCGCGGATCCGCGCAGCGGGCTCGCCTACGGCTACACCCGGCGCCGGTTCGCCTTCCCGGGCGGGGCCGCGCCGGAGAACGACCGGCTGGCGGCGGCGGTGCATGCCGCCGCACTGGCTTCCGGCTGACGGCAGGGCACGGGCGGAAGCCACAGCGGACGGGTCCGGATGAAAGGCCCGGCGGACGGGCCCGGTGGCTGGCCGGCCGAGCGAGCGAAGGCCGCACCCCACGTCCAGGGGTGCGGCCTTCGCCGTACGCGACGACCGGTGTCAGGGCGGTGTCACGGACCGGGGGTCAGAGCTTGACGATCATCTTTCCGGTGTTGTCGCCGCGCAGCACCCCGAGGAACGCCTCCAGGTTGTTCTCGATGCCCTCGACGACCGTCTCGCGGTACTTGAGCTCGCCGGAGCGGACCCAGCCGCCGACCTCCCGGACGAACTCCGGCTGGAGGTCGTAGTGGTCGCCGACCAGGAGGCCCTCGATGCGGCCACGGGTCGCGATGAGGCGGGCGAGGTTCTTCGGGCCGGGGGCCGGCTCGGTGTTGTTGTAGACGGAGATCATGCCGCAGATCACGATGCGGCCCTTCTCGTTGAGCGAGCCGATGGCCGCCTCGAGGTGGTCACCGCCGACGTTGTCGAAGTAGACGTCGACACCGTCGGGAGCGGCCTCGCGGAGCTGCGCGGCCACGGGGCCGTTCTTGTAGTTGAAGGCGGCGTCGAAGCCGTACTCCTCGACGAGCAGCTTGACCTTCTCGTCGGAGCCGGCCGAGCCGATGACCCGGGAGGCGCCCTTCAGCCTGGCGATCTGGCCGACCTGGCTGCCGACGGCGCCGGCCGCGCCCGACACGAAGACGGAGTCGCCCTCCTTGAAGGAGCCGGTGCGCAGCAGGCCCGCGTAGGCGGTCAGCCCGGTCATGCCGAGGACGCCGAGGTAGGTGGAGAGGGGCGCGGCCGCGGGGTCGACCTTGACGGCCTGCTTGGCGTCGAAGGTGGCGTACTCGCGCCAGCCGCCGAAGTGCAGGACGTGATCGCCGACGGAGACGCCCTCGGCGGCGGAGGCGACGACCTCGCCGACCGCTCCGCCCTGCATGGCCTTGCCCAGCTCGAAGGGGGCCACGTAGGACTTGGCCGCGCTCATCCGGCCGCGCATGTACGGGTCGACGGACACGTAGGCGTTGCGGACCAGCACCTCACCCGGGCCGGGCTGCCGGATCTCCGCCTCGGCCAGCTCGAAGTCCTCGGGCTTCGGCCAGCCGACGGGGCGGCTGAGCAGACGCCATTCGCGGCTGGTGGTGGGGAGGGCCGACTCGGTCATGGGGGGCTGCCTTTCCTGTGCTCGCAAATGCTTCACTACCTGAAACAACCATGCTCCTGAATATTTCAGGATGTCAAGTAACGGGGTACCCTGGATCCATGCTCACCCCACATCCGGCCCCTCGTCCCGATGCCCTGACCATGGAGGTCGTCGGCCTGATCGGCGAGGTCGTGGCCCGTTATTACGAGGACTACGAGGAAGCCGCGGCAGGTCACGCCCTCACCGGCGCACAGGCCCGGCTGCTGAGCCTGCTCTCGCTGGAGCCGCTGCCGATGCGGAAGCTGGCGCAGAAACTGAAGTGTGAGCCGTCCAACGTGACCGGCATCGTCGACCGCCTGGAGTCCCGCGGTCTGGTCGAGCGGCGCCCCGATCCGGCCGACCGCCGGGTGAAGCTGGCGGCGGCCACGGCCGAGGGCCGGAAGATAGCCAAGGGGCTGCGCGAGTCGCTGCGCTTCGCCCGCGAGCCGCTGGCGGGCCTGGCGGAGGAGGAGCGGGTGGCCCTGCGGGGGCTCCTGCGCCGCATGCTGGGCACGGAGCACGACCAGGCCTGATGGCGAGGGGCCGGTCGGGGGCGCGTCCTTGCGCCTCCCGGTTCCGCCTCAGTCGTCCGAGCCACCCGAGTTGCCCGAGCCGCCCCAGCCCGACTTCCGCTTCCTGCGGTTGGCCTCGTAGAGCACTTCGCCGATCGTCACGGTCACGAGGGCCACGACGCGCACCCAGCGGGGGCCGCCCCGCTCAGCCCACCAGACGCAGGCGCAGCCGCCGATGACGAGGACGAGGATCCCCGAGAGGACGAGCACGATCACGCTCCTCCCCCTCCTTCCGCTGTGAACTCGTACTGCAGTTCGTAGAGATGGCCCGCCTTCACCATCACGGTGACCTCGACGGGGCGACCGCCGTCGCTGTGGATCATGCGCAGGGTGCGCAGGACCGGCATGCCGCTGGTGAGGCGCAGGGCCTGGTACTGGGCCTGGGTGGGAACCCTGGCGGAGACCCGGTCCGTGCTGCGGCGGGGCGGGTGGCCGAGCGCGGTCAGCAGCGCCGGGGTGCCGCCCCTGATCCTGCGGCGCTCGGCCAGCGGCGTCCCCCGGGCGATGTCCAACGGATAGTAGGACTCCACGAGTTCGGCGGGCTCGTCGTCGACGAGGAGTATCTGGCCGCGGAGCAGCGCGATGCCGTCCGCCGGGAGGTCGAGGGCGGCGCGCACGTCGGCGGGCGGCCGTCTCTCGGCCACGTCGAGGAGCTGTATGCGGGCGTGCGTGCCGTGCTTGGCCGCCTCGGAGAGCCAGCGGTAGGGCGCTCCGGGGCTGCCAGGCCGCATGAGCGCGGCGGGCCGGACGGTGCGCTGGCGGTGCTCGCGGACCGTGACGGAGGCGCCCGCCCGGCCGACCACCAGACGTTCGTCCTTGAGGAGCTGAAGGGCCTTCTGGACCGTGGCGCTCGACGCCTCGAAGCGTTCCTTGAGCCGGGCGGTGGTGGGCAGGTGGGCGCCGGGGGCGAGCTCTCCGCTCATGATGTCGTCGCGCAGATCGGCCGCGATCCGCTCGTGCAGGGAGCGGCGGTCGACGGCTTCCGGGTCTGCCTTGGGCACGGTCATCCGATCCTGATCTGGTAGCGCAGCCTCTGCCGTAGGGCAGGCATCACCATACGGTCGACCTGGATCGGCCGGTCGGCGTGGTCCAGCGTGAGCCGGACGAGCCGCAGGACCGGTTCCTCGGGGGCGGTCCGCAGGGCATGGCGCTCCTCCTCGTCCGGCATCCCGGCCGTCACGTCCTCCCGCACGAGGACGCCGACGTGACCGAGCTCGGCGAGCAGGGTGAGAGCTCCGCCGGGGATCTTGGCGGTCCCGGCGAGACGGGTGCCCGCCGCTATGACCGTCGGGTAGTACGTGTCGGTCAGCTCGCTGGGCTCGTCGTCGAGGAGGATCAGCCGCCGGCGTACGACGACCGGCTCGCCCTCGGGGACGCCGAGCAGCGCCGCCACGTCGGCGGGGGCGGGCACCTCACCGGCGTGCAGGATGCGCTGGCTGCCACGCCGCCCCTGCGCGGCGGCCTCGGCCGCCCAGGCGTCGCCCTGCCCGGTGCCCCGTGGCGTCAGATACGGCAACGATGCGCTGACCCATCCACTCGCACCCACGACTCCTCCTACGGCCGACCGCTCTTTCGACCCTGCCGCCCTACACGGTAGGCGACTTGGCTCATCCGCCAACCGCCACCCTCAGCCACCCCCCTCAGCCACCCTTCACTACCTTGTTACCTTTCGCGAATAACAGTAAGGTTTCGCCGCAGGACGCCCCAGAACCACCGGAGGTGCCCCCGTGCCCCTGTCACGGCAACGTCGTTTCCCCCGCTCGCGCGCGTCCGTACGGGCTGCCCGGGTCTTCGTCCACGAGGTGCTGAGCGACTGGGACTGCGTCGACCGGCTGGACGACATAGAGCTGTGTGTGTCGGAACTCGCCACGAACGCCCTGCTGCACGGGGTGCCCCCAGGCAGGCAGTACTGCGTGACCCTCACCCTCGACGGCCCCCTGGTCCGTCTCGCCGTACGCGACACCGGTGACCATCCCGTGCCCGCCTGCCCGCCGGCCCCCGACGCCTGTTCGGGCCGGGGGCTCTTCCTGACCCGGGAACTGGCGGACGACCTGGGCATCACCGAACACCCCGTGGGCAAGACGGTGTGGGTGACCTTCAAGACCGAGAACCGGCCCGGGTCACCCTGACGACGACGGCTCCCGGCCCGGGCCGGGAGCGTCGCCTCGCCTCAGGTCTTCTTGCGGGTCGTCATGAAGCGCTGGACCAGGATGAACGCGCACAGCAGCGCACCGGTGGCGATCTTCGTCCACCAGGAGCTGAGGGTGCCCTCGAACTGGATGATGCTCTTGATCAGGCCCAGCACCAGCACGCCGAACAGGGTGCCCAGCACATACCCGGATCCACCCGTCAGCAGCGTGCCGCCGATGACCACCGCGGCGATCGCGTCGAGTTCCATGCCGGTCGCGTGCAGGGGGTCGCCGGACTGGATGTACAGGGTGAAGAGCAGTCCGGCCAGCGCCGAGCAGAACCCGCTCACGGTGTACACGGCGATCTTCGTGCCGCCCTGCGGGAGACCCATCAGCATGGCCGACTGCTCGTTGCCGCCGATGGCGTACACCCGGCGCCCGAAGCGCGTGTAGTGCAGGACGTAGAACGCCACGGCGAGGACGACCAGCGAGACGATCGCGCCGATCGACAGGAAGCCCATCCCCAGCTGCACCTGCGCCTGGGCCATGCTGCTCACCGTGGAGTCGCCGATGGAGATCGACTCCTTGCTGATGACCAGGCACAGGCCGCGGAAGAGGAAGAGGCCGGCGAGGGTCACGATGAAGGGCTGGATCTCGAAGTTGTGGATCACATAGCCCATCAGGAAACCGCCGAGCGCGCCCACGCCCAACGCCATGGGGATCACCAGCAGCAGCGGCAGCCCCTGGCGCTCCACCAGCCAGGCCGTGAACATCGTCGTGAAGCCGATCATCGAACCGACGGACAGGTCGATGCCGCCGGACAGGATGACGAAGGTGACACCGACCGCGGCGACCAGCAGATAGCCGTTGTCGATGAACAGGTTGAGGAAGACCTGCGGCTCGCCGAACCCGTAGTTCTGGTACCGGCTCAGGCCCACGCCGTACATCAGCAGGAAGAGCAGGGCCGTCACCGCGACGGGCAGCCGCCGGTCACCGAGCAGACGCGCGGCCGTGGACGGGGTACGGCTGTCGGAGGCCGTGGGGCTCTGGGTGGTCGCGCTCATCACGACACCTCCATCTTGGGGGCGGCCTCGGACGCCGCGGCGGGGTCCGCCGGGGCCGCGGCCGTCTTGCCGCTTCCCTTCGCGCCGGATCCGGCGCCGAACCTGGCACCGAACACCTTGGCGCGGAACTTCGGGGACTGGAGCAGGCAGACGACGATGACGACGGCGGCCTTGAAGACCAGGTTGGTCTGGGTCGGCACGCCGATGGTGTAGATCGTGGTGGTCAGGGTCTGGATGACGAGGGCGCCGACCACCGTGCCGCCGACGGAGAACCGGCCGCCCAGAAGCGAGGTGCCGCCGATCACCACGGCGAGGATCGCGTCGAGTTCGATCCACAGGCCGGCGTTGTTGCCGTCCGCGGCCGAGGTGTTGGAGCTGATCATCAGGCCGGCGATGCCCGCGCAGAGCGCGCAGAACGCGTACACCATGATCTTGATGCGCCGGGACCTGATGCCCACCAGGCGGCTCGCCTCGGCGTTGCCGCCGACCGCCTCGACCAGCAGGCCGAGTGCCGTGCGGCGGGTCAGCACCGCGGTGACGGCCACGACCACGGCCACCACGAAGATGGAGAACGGCAGGGTCAGCCAGTAGCCGCCGCCGATCAGCTTGTACGGCTCGCTGTTGATGGTGATGATCTGGCCGTCGGTGATCAGCTGGGCGACACCGCGCCCGGCGACCATGATGATCAGGGTGGCGATGATCGGCTGGATACCCATCCTGGCGACCAGGAAGCCGTTCCACAGACCGCAGACGACCGCCGCCAGCAGGCCCAGGCCCATGGCGAGCAGCACCCCGGACAGGGCGCCCTGGTCGGACTGGTCACTGATGTACGAGCAGGCCAGTGCTCCGGTGATGGCGACCACGGCGCCGACGGAGAGGTCGATGCCGCCGGTGGCGATGACCAGGGTCATGCCGACCGCCACCAGGATGAGGGGCGATCCGAACAGCACGATCGAGACGAGGCTGCCGTAGAGGTGGCCGTCCGCCATCTTGATCGAGAAGAAGTCGGGGGTGAAGGGGACGTTGACGAGCAGCAGCAGGACCAGGACCGCCACCGGCCAGAACAGGTGGTGGTGGGTCAGCGCTCGCCACCGGGAAGGGGTGGTCGAAGAGGTGGTCACTGGTGCTCTCCGCTCGCGATGGTCTCCAGGATCCGGCTCGTGGTGATCTCGGGCCCGTTGGCGATCTGCGCCACCAGCCGGCGGTCGCGCAGCACTCCGATGGTGTGACTGAGCCGGAGTACCTCCTCCAGCTCGGCCGCGATGTACAGCACCGACATGCCGTCCTCGGAGAGTGAGACGACGAGCTTCTGGATCTCCGCCTTGGCTCCGATGTCGATGCCACGCGTCGGCTCGTCCAGGATCAGCAGCTTCGGACTCGTGATCAGCCAGCGGGCCAGCAGCACCTTCTGCTGGTTGCCGCCGCTGAGCTGGCCCACCCTGGCCTCGGGGTTGGCGGGGCGGATGTCCAGCGCCTTGATGTACTTGGCGACGAGTTCGTCGCGCTGGGCGACCGGGATGGGCCGGGTCCAGCCGCGCGCGGCCTGCAGGGCCAGGATGATGTTCTCCCGCACCGTCAGGTCGGGCACCAGGCCCTCGCTCTTGCGGTTCTCGGAGCAGAAGGCGACACCGGCGTTGATCGCGTCGTTCGGGGCGCTCATCGAGACCTGCTTGCCGCCGATGGTCACCTTGCCGGTGTCCGGCTGGTCGGCGCCGAAGAGCAGCCGGGCGAGTTCGGTCCGGCCCGATCCGAGCAGGCCGGCGAGCCCGATCACCTCGCCCTTCTTGATCTCCATGTCGAACGGGGCGATGCCGCCGGTCCGGCCGAGGCCGTCCGCCACGAGCAGGGTCTCGCCCGTGTCGGAGTGCAGCTGGTGTTCGTGGAGTTCGTCCAGCTGGCCCATGGCCTTGCCGAGCATGAGCTGGACGAGACCGACCTGGTCGAGGTCGCGCACCATGTGCTCACCGACGAGGGTGCCGTTGCGCAGTACGGTCATCCGGTCGCAGACCTCGTAGATCTGGTCGAGGAAGTGCGAGACGAACAGGATCGCGACGCCTTCGTCCTTCAACCGCCGCATGAGCGCGAACAGTTGGAGGACCTCGTCGCGGTCGAGACTGGAGGTGGGCTCGTCGAGGATCAGCACCTTGGTGCCCGGCCCCTCACCGCCGCCCGCGCCGTCGCCGGTGCCCAACGACCGGACGATGGCGACCAGTTGCTGCACGGCCAGCGGGTACGAGGACAGCGGGGCGGTGACGTCGATGTCGAGTCCGAGCCGGTCCACCAGTTCCGCCGCCTGCCGGCGCAGCTGCTTCCAGCGGATGCGGCCCAACCGGGTCGGTTCGCGCCCGATGAAGATGTTCTCCGCCACCGACAGGTTGGGGCAGAGGTTGACCTCCTGGTAGACGGTGCTGATGCCGGCCTGCTGGGCCTCCAGCGGGCTGGTGATCCGCACGGCCTCACCGTCCAGCGTGATCGTGCCGCCGTCCAGGGAGTAGACCCCCGTGAGCACCTTGATGAGGGTGGACTTGCCCGCGCCGTTCTCGCCCATCAGGGCGTGGATCTCGCCGGGGAAGAGCCGGAAGTCGACGTCCGACAGAGCCCGTACCCCCGGAAACTCCTTGACTATGCCCGTCATTTCCAGGACGGGCCGTGGCTCTGCCATGGCAGCGCTCCTCTTGAGATTCGTTCAGGCCCGCAGGGAGCCCCGGGACCGACGGCTCGGTCGGCCGGAGGCTCCCTGCCGGTGGGTGCGTCGGTCAGTACTTGCGGCTCGGGAGCGCGGCCGCGGCCTGGTCCTGCATGAAGTCGCCCTCCTTGGTCTTGATCCAGCGCTCGACCGTCTCGCCGTCCTTGACCTTCTTGACGACGTCCATCAGCTGCGGGCCGAGGAGCGGGTTGCACTCGACGATGGCGTTGATCTTGCCCTCGGACATGGCCACGAAGCCGTCCTTCACGCCGTCGATCGAGACGATCAGGATGTCCTTGCCGGGCTTCTTGCCGGCCGCCTCGATGGACTGGATGGCGCCGATGGCCATGTCGTCGTTGTGCGCGAAGAGCACGTTGATGTCCGGGTTGGACGTGAGGAAGGCCGCCATGACCTGCTTGCCGCCGGCCCGGGTGAAGTCACCGGTCTGGCTGACGACGACCTTCCAGTCGCTCGCGTGGTCGGCGTCCATGACCTCCTTGAAGCCCTTGGCGCGCTCGATCGCCGGGGCGGCGCCGGTGGTGCCCTCCAGCTGGGCGATCTTCACCGGGCCCTTGAGGCCGGCCTTCGCGATGACCTTCTCGAGGATCTTGGCGGCGCGGCGGCCCTCGTCGGTGAAGTCTGAGCCGACCAGCGTCACGTACAGGGACTCGTCGGAGGTCTCGACGGAGCGGTCGGTGAGGACCACCGGGATCTTCTTGGCCTTGGCCTCCTTCAGCACCGCGTCCCAGCCGGTGACGACCACCGGGGAGAAGGCGATGACGTCGACCCCCTGGGTGATGTAGCTGCGGATCGCGGAGATCTGGTTCTCCTGCTTCTGCTGGGCGTCGGAGAACTTGAGGGTGTAGCCCGCCTCCTTGGCCGCCGCCTTCACCGAGTCGGTGTTGGCGCTGCGCCAGCCGCTCTCCGAACCGACCTGGGAGAAGCCGAGCGTGATCGCCTTGCCGCCGTCCCCGGAGGAGCTGCTGGACGCGCCGTCGTCCTCCTTGGCGCAGGCCGCCAGGCCGCCCGCCGCCGCCACGCCGACCGCCGCGGTGAGGAAGTTCCTTCTGCTGAGCATGTTCTTCTCCTTTGAAGAGCCGGCCCGGGGATGGACCTGCTGGTACTCGATGGACAGGCCACACTGCGTCCAGCCTGTCGATCACTGTTCGGCATTTCGGTCACACTGCTGGTCAGGGTTCCGACGGGGTCCGACGAGGTCCGACGGGACCCGTCAGAGGGGTGCGCCCTCCGGTTGAGCGGCGCTCGGGAACGTACTTGCGCGTACGACGAGTTGGGGTTCGATGGCGATCCGGGGCGTGCCGGAGGCCGGCCGGCCCTCGATCTGCTCCAGGAGCAGCGCGATGCCCCGCTGGCCCACCGTCGAGAAGTCCTGCCGGACGGTGGTGAGCGGCGGGGCGAAGAACTCCGACTCCGGGATGTCGTCGAAGCCGACCACCGCGACGTCCTGGGGAGTCCGGACGCCCGCCTCGCGCAGGGCCCGCAACACCCCCAGCGCCATCTGGTCGTTGGCGACGAAGACGGCGGTCAGCCCCCGGCCCACCCAGCCGGCCAGTTCCTGGCCCGCGCGGTAGCCCGACAGCGGACTCCAGTCCCCCCGCAGCAGCATGGGCGGCTCGACGCCCGCCGCTTCGAGGGTGGCCCGCCAGCCGGCGGCCCGGTCGGCCGCCTCCTGCCAGTCCTCGGGTCCGGCGAGGTGCCAGACCGTGCGGTGGCCGGCGGCCAGCAGGTGACCGGTCGCCAGCCGCGCCCCCAGATGCTGGTCGACACCGACGCGGGGGATGTCCATGCCCGGCTCGCCGCCCACGACCACCACCGGGAACGGATGGCGCAGTTCGGCCAGGGCGTCCACCGCCGACCGCTGCGGGGCGATGGCGACCACGCCCTCCACCCCGCCCTCGCTGAGGTGGTCCAGGGCCTCGGAGAGCTTCTCCATGGTCAGCTCGCGCAGACTGACCGTCGAGACGAGATATCCCTCGGCCCGCGCCGCCTCCTCGAGCGCGAACAGCGTGCTGGCCGGCCCGTAGAGGGTGGTGTCGGAGGCGACCACGCCCAGCGTGCGGGTGCGCCGGGTGGCCAGGGCCCGTGCGGAGAAGTTGCGGCGGTAGCCCATCTCCTCGATCGCCCGCAGCACCCTGGCCCGGGTCTCGTCCCGCACGTTGGGGTGCTCCCCCAGCACGCGGGACACGGTCTGGTGGGACACGCCGGCCAGGCGCGCCACGTCGGCCATGGTGGGCGGCCGGAGCCGGGTGTGTGTCACGGCCGCACCTCCTTGGCGCTCGTCTGTCGACAGTTCCGGTAAGTCGTGCGGTGTGGGCGGAGGGTTCCGCGCCACGGGCTTCACTCCGGGATCCCGGTGGGCCCGACGACACCTGCGGGAAAAGCGAGTGGGGACGCTGCGGGCACGACCGCTCGTACCTCCCCGTGCTGACGTCGTCGCCGACTGGTGAATGCGGAGGTCATTGTGAGCGCTAACAATTCACGGCGGTCAAGGGGGTTGCACGGGAAGCTCGTCACGGTTCCATAACGCGCTTGCCGGGGACAGGACATCGTCCCTGGTCACAGGCCGAAAGGCCGGCTGAGGCCGAGGACCGGGCAGCGGCCCGCCGACGGGTCCCGCGGCCGGAACACGCCCAACCCGTTTCAGGGCACACGGATTTCGGCCATACCGGGGCGTCCGGCACGGCGTTCTGGACGGCCCACATGACGATCGCTCAGCGGGGCCGCGGGTCGGCCGGCCCGCCTCGGCGGAGCCTTACGAGCACCACCACAGGAAGCGTGTGCACGTCTGCGAGGGCGACGGGTCCGGGGACGCGTCCGGCGCCGACGGGTCGGCGGTCGGGGTGGGGTCCGAGCCGGAGTCCGGGTCCGAAGGGGTCGATCCGGAGGTCGACCCGGAGGAGCCGGGGAGGGTGGCCGACTGGGCCTCCTTGTCCGGGCTCGGCGTGGCCGACGCGTCCTTCGCCGACTCCGAGGCCGACGGGGAGGCGGAGGGGCTCGGGGAGTTCGATGCCTTGTCCCCGCCCGTGTCGGTCCGGTCGTCCAGGGGCTGCGCGGACGCGCTCGGGCCCGACGACGATCCGTCGACCTCGGACGCCTCTCCCCCGGCCGCCGCCGGGTTCGCCGGAGAGCCGAACCCCGGTGCGTCCACGCCGAGTTCGGCCAGACTCAGGCCGCCGGCCGCGAGCACGAACCCGGCGGTGATCAGTACGATGCGCTTGCGGCGCCTGCGGTGGGCCGAGGCCTTGCGGTCGCGGCGGCTCGCCTCCGGCGCGGTGTCCGCGCCCCGGGGGTCGCGCCGACCGCCCCGCCCCTGCTCGCGGCGCCGCGCGGCCCGACCCTGCGGCTCGCCGCTCCCGGCTTCGTGAACGGCATGCCCGTCGTGATCGTCCCGGCCGTCGTGATCGTCCCGGCCGTCGGGCGCGCCGTGATCGTCGCCTCGGCCGTCGTGGGCGCCGAGGTCGTCCGGGTCGCCTCGACCGTCCGGGTCGCCGGGCGTCCCGTGCGCCGACGCGTCCTGCGCGTACGGCTCGGGTCCGGACGCGCCGGGCGGATACGCGCGTAGCTGTTGAGCAGGTGCGCCGCACCCCGGGCAGGCGAGGGCGCCGTTGAGGTGCCGTCGGCACGGGTGGCAGTAGTCCATGACGCGGGAAGACTAAGTTCCCGGACAGGCGCGTTCCCGGGTTCACCTGTGAAAGTTGTGTGGGAAACCGGCCATACCGGCGCGACACTTCGAGTGACCTGGACCACAGCGCGACAGGCCAAGTTTCGAAAGGAGTACCGAAACTGTCGAAACCGTTACCTGTTCGACCCATTGACACTCGCCTCGCGCAATCCTTACTGTCTGCCCAGCATTTCGAACATGTGACGAAATCTCGAACAGCCGAAGGGTAACTTCCGTGCGCATCACCGGAATCAGCACGCACGTGGTCGGGACGCCGTGGCGCAACCTGACCTACGTCCAGGTGCACACAGACGAGGGCATCACGGGTGTCGGAGAGACCCGCATGCTGGGTCACACCGACGCGCTGATCGGCTACCTGAAGGAAGCCGAGGCCAACCACATTCTCGGCTCCGACCCATTCGCTGTCGAGGACCTCGTGCGCCGGATGAAGTACGGCGACTACGGGCGCGCCGGCGAGATCGTGATGTCGGGCATCGCCGTCGTCGAGATGGCCTGCTGGGACATCAAGGGCAAGGCTCTCGGCGTGCCCGTCTGGCAGCTCCTCGGCGGCAAGGTCACCGACAAGGTCAAGGCCTACGCCAACGGCTGGTACACCACCGAGCGGACCCCGGAGGCCTACCACAAGGCCGCCCAGGGGGTCATGGAGCGCGGCTACAAGGCGCTCAAGATCGACCCCTTCGGCACCGGCCACTTCGAGCTGGACCACCAGCAGACCCTCTACGCGGTCTCCCTCATCGAGGCCGTGCGCGACGCCATCGGGCCGGACGCCGAGCTGATGCTGGAGATGCACGGCCGCTTCTCCCCCGCCACCGCCGTCCGCCTCGCGAACGAGCTCGCGCCCTTCAAGCCCGCGTGGCTGGAGGAGCCGTGCCCGCCCGAGAACCTGAAGGCTCTCGAAAAGGTCGCCGCGAAGGTCGACATCCCCGTCGCCACCGGTGAGCGCATCCACGACCGCGTCGAGTTCCGTGAGCTCTTCGAGAGCCAGGCCGTGGACATCATCCAGCCGGACGTCGGCCACATCGGCGGCATCTGGGAGACCAGGAAGCTGGCCGCCACGGCCGAGGCGCACTACGTGCTCGTCGCCCCGCACAACGTCGGCGGCCCGGTCCTCACCGCCGCCTCACTCCAGGTCGGCTTCACCTCCCCGAACTTCAAGATCCTCGAGCACTTCAACGACTTCGCCGACGCGGAGATCAAGAAGGTCGTCAAGGGCGCGCCGGAGGTGATCGACGGCTACTTCCACCTCTCCGACAAGCCCGGTCTCGGGGTCGAGCTCGACGTGGACGCCGCCGCCGAGTTCCCGCAGCAGCAGGCCCGTTTCGACCTCTGGGCCGAGGGCTGGGAGCAGCGCAAGCCGAAGGGCAGCGCCAAGTGAGTACGGCCGTCGTCGTCGAGGCGCCGGGCGAGCACCGGCTCGTCCCGCACGAGCCTCGGCGGCCGGAACCCGGCGAGGCGCTCGTCCGCGTCCACGCCACCGGGATCTGCGGCAGCGACCGCGAGGTGTACCAGGGCAACCGGCCCGAGGGGTACGTCCGCTACCCGCTGACTCCCGGCCACGAGTGGTCGGGGACGGTCGAGGCGGTCGGCGCCGGGGTTCCCGCGTCGCTCGTCGGCCGCAAGGTCGTCGGTGAGGGCTTCCGCAACTGCCAGGTCTGCGACCGCTGTCACGCGGGCGAGACGACGCTGTGCACGGACGGGTACGAGGAGACCGGCTTCACCCAGCCGGGGGCCATGGCGGCCACCCTCACCCTCCCGGCCCGGCTGCTGCACGTCCTGGCGGACGACGCCGACCTCACCGCGGCCGCCCTGCTGGAGCCGGCCGCCTGTATCGCGGCCGCCGCGATCAAGG
Source organism: Streptomyces sp. NPDC058295 (assembly GCF_042880655.1). Classification (NCBI taxonomy): domain Bacteria; kingdom Bacillati; phylum Actinomycetota; class Actinomycetes; order Kitasatosporales; family Streptomycetaceae; genus Streptomyces; species Streptomyces sp. NPDC058295. Next base: position 5,774 of record NZ_JBHVYO010000016.1, on the reverse strand, counting down.
CGCACGCGCTGCCGGGCGAGAAGGTGGCCGTCGTCGGCACCGGGACGCTGGGCATGTTCGCCGTTCAGTTCCTCAAGGCGGGATCGCCCGCGGAGCTGCTGGTCGTCGGCACCCGCAACGACCGGGAGGCGCTCTCCCGTCAGTTCGGGGCCACCGACTTCCGGACCAGGGACCAGGAGCTCCCGGACGACTTCGACGTCGTCATCGAGACCGCCGGGTCCGCGTCCGCCGCCCGGACCGCCGCCTCGCTGCTCCGGCGCGGTGGCCGGCTGGTCCTCACCGGGATCCCGGCGCCGGGCGCCGACGGGCTCGACCCGACGGACCTGGTCGTGCGGCAGCTGGAGGTGCACACCGTCTTCGGAGCGCCGCCGGACGCCTGGTCGCACACCGTCCGGGTGTTCGGAGCCGGGCTGCTCGATCCGCTGCCGCTGGTCACGCACGAACTGCCGCTCGCCGAGTTCTCCGCGGCCATCGACCTGGTGGGATCAGGCGATCCGAAGGTGGGCAAGGTGCTGCTCAAGCCGTAAGCCCCTGAACCGTACGCCGGTGCGGGGGCGACCTGACCGCCCCCGCACCGGCGTACACCCACACCCCGCACGACCTGAGCCGCGAACCTTGACCGAAATATCGAACACGAAGGACGGCATGTGACCACCGACGCTTCCGCCACGGCAGCCCGTCGACCTGGTGAGCAGGCGCTCACCGCGCTCGGCCTGGGCGCGCCCGCCCTCGACCCCGCCGACACCTCTGCCCACACCTTCCCGGGCGGCGGCCGCTGGCGCACCGAGGTCCCTTCGTGCGAGGGTCCCGAAGCGCTGGCCGTCATCCTCAAGGAGGCCTCGCGCCTCGATGTGCCGATCCACCGGATCAGCCAGGGCAGCGGCGTGTGGATGCTGACCGACGCCGAGATCACCGAGATGGTCGACTCCACCGGCGAGCGTGACATCGAGCTCTGCCTCTTCACCGGGCCGCGCGGCACCTGGGATATCGGCGGCTCGACCCGCACCGACTCGCGGGGCGGCGGGCTCCGCGCCCGCGGTCACGACGCCGTCGCCGGTTGCGTCGAGGACGCCGTCCGGGCTACGGAACTGGGCGTCAAGTGCCTGCTCGTCGCCGACGAGGGCGTGCTGTGGACGCTGCACCGCGCCCGTGCGGCCGGCATCATCCCGGCCGACACCACGTTGAAGGTGTCCGCGCTCATCGGCCCCGTCAACCCGGCGGCGTACGCGGTGTACGAGCAGCTCGGCGCCGACTCGGTCAACGTGCCCAGTGACCTCACCCTGGACCACCTGACCGAGATCCGCAGGGTCTCCGGCGCCCCCATGGACATGTACATCGAGGCCCCCGACGATCTCGGCGGTTACATCCGGATGTACGAGGTCGCCGAGCTGATCCGGCGCGGTGCACCGCTCTACCTGAAGTTCGGCCTGTCCAAGGCCCCGGGGATCTACCCGTACGGCCATCACATGCGGGATCTGGCGCTCTCCACGGCCCGGGAACGGGTGCGGCGCGGGCGGCTCGCCCTCGACCTCCTCGCCCGTCACGGCGCGGACGGCGACATGGCTCCGCTGGGCTCGCGCCTGCCGGGTGACCTCAAGCGGTTTGACATCCAGTCATAACGTTCCGGAAACCCCGCTTCACAGAAGCCGACACAGGCGCGCAGAATCCCACACACCGCTTCTTCACTTCTTCACTTCGTCCCGGCGTCGCTTCGGGAGCGTCCGTCGCACCGCGATACCGACCCCTGCACACACATCAAGGATGATGATCATGCGCAACCGTAGAGTCTCCCTCGCCGCCATAGCCGGAGCCGCCTCCCTCGCCCTGACCCTGTCCGCATGCGGCCAGAGCGGCGACGGCGGCAGCAAGGACGAGGGCTCGGACAGCGCCAAGGGCGGGACCATCGGTATCGCGATGCCGACCAAGTCCTCCGAGCGCTGGATCTCCGACGGCGCCAACGTCGTCAAGGACCTGGAGGCCAAGGGCTACAAGACCAAGCTGGTCTACGGCGAGGACGACCCCGACCAGCAGGTCTCGCAGATCGAGAACCTGATCACGCAGGGTGTCAAGGCGCTGATCGTCGCGGCGATCGACAACAAGTCGCTGAACAACGTCCTCCAGCAGGCCGCCGACGCCAAGATCCCGGTCATCTCCTACGACCGGCTGATCCTCGGCACGAAGAACGTCGACTACTACGCGTCCTTCGACAACAGCAAGGTCGGCGAGCTCCAGGCCAACTACATCGTCGACAAGCTCGGCCTGAAGTCCGGCAAGGGCCCGTTCAACATCGAGCTGTTCGCCGGCTCCAACGACGACAACAACACCAAGTACTTCTTCAACGGCGCGATGAGCGTGCTCCAGCCGTACATCGACAGCAAGAAGCTCGTCGTCCAGTCCGGCCAGACCGGTCTCACCCAGGTCACCACCCTGCGCTGGGACGGCGCGACCGCGCAGAGGCGCATGGACGACATCCTCACCAAGTCGTACGGCAGCAAGAAGGTCGACGCGGTCCTCTCGCCGTACGACGGCATCTCCATCGGCATCCTGTCGGCGCTGAAGTCGGACAGCTACGGCTCCGCGAGCAAGCCGCTGCCGGTCCTCACCGGCCAGGACGCCGAGCTGGCCTCGGTGAAGTCGATCATCGCGGGCGGCCAGACGCAGACCGTCTACAAGGACCTCCGTGAGCTGGCCAAGGTCGCCACGACCATGGTCGACGACGTCCTCAACGACAAGAAGCCCGAGACGAACGACACCAAGACGTACGACAACGGCACCAAGGTCGTCCCGGCCTACCTGCTCCAGCCGGTGAGCGTGGACAAGACCAACTACGAGAAGGTCCTCGTCGAGGGCGGCTACTACACGGCCGACCAGCTCAAGTAAGCGTCGACCCTCAAGGATTGGAAGGCACGACCATGGCGGGACCCGTCCTGGAAATGCGCTCGATCGTCAAGACCTTTCCCGGTGTGAAAGCGCTGTCGGACGTCACTCTGACCGTCCGCCAGGGCGAGGTCCATGCCATCTGCGGTGAGAACGGCGCCGGAAAGTCCACCTTGATGAAGGTGCTCTCCGGTGTCCATCCGCACGGCACGTACGAGGGCGAGATCCTGTTCGAGGGAGAGACCGTCTCCTTCAAGGACATCCGGGCCAGCGAGCAGCGCGGCATCGTCATCATCCACCAGGAGCTGGCGCTGGTGCCGTACCTCTCCCTCGCGGAGAACATCTTCCTCGGCAACGAGCACGCCACGCGCGGGCTGATCAACTGGAACGACACCCTGCGGCACGCCTCCGAGCTGCTGCGCCGGGTCGGTCTGAGCGATCACCCCGAGACCCGCGTCGCCGACATCGGCGTGGGCAAGCAGCAGCTCGTGGAGATCGCGAAGGCGCTCTCCAAGAAGGTGAAGCTGCTCATCCTGGATGAGCCGACCGCGGCCCTCAACGACGAGGACAGCGACAAACTCCTGGATCTCATCCTGGAGTTGAAGAAGCAGGGCATCACCGCGATCATCATCTCCCACAAGCTCAACGAGATCCGCAAGGTCGCGGACTCGGTGACGATCATTCGCGACGGGCAGTCCATCGAGACGCTCGACGTGAAGTCGGCGGAGACGACCGAGGACCGGATCATCAGCGGCATGGTCGGCCGCGACCTGGACAACCGCTTCCCCGAGCGCACCGCGCACGAGGCGGAGTCGGGCGCGGCTCCGGCCCTGGAGATCCGCAACTGGACCGTGCACCACCCGATCGACCAGCAGCGCAAGGTCGTCGACGACGTGTCGGTCCAGGTGCGGCGCGGGGAGATCGTCGGCATCGCGGGCCTGATGGGCGCGGGCCGCACCGAGCTCGCGATGAGCGTCTTCGGACGCTCCTACGGCCGGCACGCGGGCGGCACCGTCCTCAAGGACGGCAGGGAGATCCGTACGAAGACCGTCGCGGAGGCGGTCGGCCACGGGATCGCCTATGTCACGGAGGACCGCAAGCACTACGGCCTCAACCTCATCGACACGATCAACCGCAACATCTCGCTGACCGCGCTGAACAAGGTGGCCAAGCGGGGGATCGTCGACGAGCACGAGGAGCGGAAGGTCTCCGAGGGCTACCGCAAGTCCATGAACATCAAGGCGCCGACCGTCTTCGAGCCGGTGGGCAAGCTGTCCGGCGGCAACCAGCAGAAGGTCGTCCTCAGCAAGTGGATCTTCGCGGGTCCTGACGTGCTGATCCTGGACGAGCCCACGCGCGGTATCGACGTCGGCGCCAAGTACGAGATCTACACGGTCATCGACCAACTGGCCGCCCAGGGCAAGGCGGTCGTCTTCATCTCCTCCGAGCTGCCCGAACTGCTCGGTATGTGCGACCGCATCTACACCATGGCCGCCGGGCGGCTCACGGGTGAGTTCCCGCGGGCCGAGGCCACGCAGGAAGTGCTGATGCGTCAGATGACGAAGGACAAAGAGGTATCGCGATGAGCACCGACGTGACCAAGAGCCCGGCGGCCGCGCCGCCCGGCAAGAGCGGCGGCCCGGCGGCCGGCGGCGGCCTGCTCCAGCTGGTGCTGGACGGCCTGCGCCGCAACATGCGCCAGTACGGCATGCTGATCGCGCTCGGCCTGATCGTCGCGCTCTTCGCCGTCTGGACCGACGGCGACCTGCTGCTGCCGCGCAACGTCTCCAACCTGGTCCTCCAGAACAGCTATGTGCTGATCCTCGCGATCGGCATGATGCTGGTGATCATCGCGGGCCACATCGACCTGTCGGTCGGTTCACTGACGGCGTTCATCGGCGCGTTCGCGGCCGTGCTGACGGTGCAGCACGACGTCTCGTGGCCCGTCGCGGTGGTGCTGTGCCTGATCGTGGGCGCGATAGCGGGCTCGGTGCAGGGCTTCTTCATCGCGTATCTCGGCATACCGTCGTTCATCGTCACCCTCGCCGGCATGCTGATCTTCCGTGGCATGACGGAGATCTTCCTGGAGGGCCAGACCCTCGGCCCGTTCCCGGACGGTCTGCAGAAGATGGGCAACGGCTTCCTCCCGGAGGTCGGCCCGACCACGAACTACCACAACATCACGCTGCTGCTTGGCCTCGCCGTGATCGTCATGGTGGTGCTCCAGGAGGTGCGCGACCGCAAGCGCCAGCAGGAGTTCTCGCTGGACGTCGTGCCGCGCAACCTGTTCCTGCTCAAGATCGTCGCCATCGTCGCCGCGGTGCTCACCGTCACGATGCTGCTCGCCAGCTACAAGGGCGCGCCGATCATCCTGCTGGTCCTGGGCGCGCTGGTGGTCGGCTACGGCTACGTCATGCGCAACGCCGTCTTCGGCCGTCACATCTACGCGATCGGCGGCAACCTGCCGGCCGCGAAGCTGTCGGGCGTCAAGGACAAGAAGGTCACCTTCCTCGTCTTCCTGAACATGGGCGCGCTCGCCGCCCTGGCGGGTCTGGTGGTCGCGGCCCGACTGAACGCGGCCGGTCCCAAGGCGGGTCTGAACTTCGAACTCGAGGCGATCGCCTCCGCGTTCATCGGCGGCGCGTCCATGAGCGGCGGTGTCGGCACCGTCCTCGGCGCGATCATCGGTGGTCTCGTCCTCGGCGTGCTGAACAACGGCATGAACCTGCTCGGCGTCGGCAGCGACTGGCAGCAGGTCATCAAGGGCCTGGCGCTGCTCGCCGCGGTCGGTTTCGACGTCTGGAACAAGCGCAAGTCCGGTAACTGAGCCGGAAACGGAACGGGCCCCCCCGTTTGGCGGGGCCCGGTCCGGTTCGGTGCACCCCTGCAAGCGGACA